>NZ_JACIFP010000001.1:4553350-4856907 GCF_014197435.1 Gordonia humi | reverse complement strand
CCGAATCCGACCCCCGCGCCGAATACGGCCGCGGCCGTCAGCCCGGCGACGAGCCAACCGCCGTCGACGATCCGCGATACGAGCCCGAGGACGGCGTCCTGCGGAACGGCGCGCGGTGCGGATCCGTCGATCCCGAACGCCGCGGGCGACAAGGAGAACCGGGGCACCGCCACCGCGTCCCGGTAGATCAGGTGCCCGCCGAACATCGGCGCGCAGATCAGCGCCGTGAGGAGGGCACTGATCAGACAGATCATCGAATCAGTAGTGGAAGGTGTCGGTCGAGGCGTGTGACTGGTCGGACACGCCGTAATCCTTCGGCACGATGTTGTACGACCGCGCCAGGTCGAGGATCTTCGTGGCGCGGGCGATGCGCGGCAGATCGGAGCCGTTGCGGATCTCACCGCCGTCGGCCTCGAATTCGGCGAAGAACTCGCGCGCCCAACTGATGTCGTCCAACGACGGCGACAGGCCGTCGTTCACCGCGGCGCACTGGTCGGGAGTCAGACAGATCTTGCCGGTCATCCCGAACTCGGAGCTGACCGCCGTGGCCTCGCTGAGCTTGAGCGGATTCGAGCCGACGGTGGGACCGTCGATCGCCGACGGGAGGCCCGCTGCCTTCGCGGCGATCGTGAAGCGGGAACGCGCGTACGCCAGCGTCGTCGGGTTGTCGCCGAATCCGGTGTCGCGGCGGAAGTCGCCGATGCCGAAGGCGAGTCGGAACGTGCCCTTGGCGGAGGCGATCTCGGTGATGCGTTCCAGACCGCGGGCGGTCTCGACCAGCGCGACGACCGGGATGTTCGGCAGGCGACGGGCGGTCTCGGTGATGTGGTCGACCGACTCGACCATCGCCAGCATCACGCCGCCGATCGTCGTCGGCGCGAGCGCGTCGATGTCGGCCTGCCACCACGGTGTGCCGAACCCGTTGATCCGGACCCAGTCGGCGTGGTCGTCGGCCAGCCACGACACGACGTTCTCGCGGGCGGCGTCCTTGTCCTTGGGAGCCACGGCGTCCTCGATGTCGAGGACGACGATGTCCGCACGCGACCGCGAGGCCGCCTCGAAGCGTTCGGACTGCGCGCCGTTCGCGAGCAGCCAGCTGCGCGCGAGTACCGGATCGATCCGGGAGCCGACGTCGGTGGGATCGGGCTCGGTGAATTCGGTGTCGTACATCGACTCTCTGCCTGCTGTGGTGCTCGGTGACGGGGTGGGGCGGATGCCGCCGCGCAAGTCTACCCGCCGGTACAGGCACACTGGTGCCATGACCACGACGGCGCGAGGAACCACGGTGCGCGCACTCGGCGCGGTCACCGTCGGAACGTTGTTGGCGAACCTCCTCGCCTACGTCGTGCAGGTTCCGGCCAGCCGGGTGCTCGGTCCGGACGGATTCGGCCAGTTCTCCGTCCTGAACGCGGCGATGCTCGTCCTGTCGGTTCCCGCGCTCGCCGTGCAGGCCGTGGTGGCGCGCGAAGTGGTGAAGGGGACGTCGCGGCGTCGCCTGTGGCGTCTGATCGGACTGGTCGGCGTCGTCGTCGCGGTCGGCTCGGCGGTCGGCGTCGTCGTGATGATGCCGCTGGCGCACACCTCCTGGGCGACGACGCTCGCCGCGCTCGCCGGCGCCGCACCGTTGGCGGTGATCGCGGGCGGGCAGGGCTTCTTGCAGGGTGAGGGGCGATTCGGTCTACTCGGCGGTGTCCTCGCCGGTGTCGGCGTCGCCAAGTCGGCGCCGATCATCGCCGCGATCGCCTTCGGTGCCGGCCCGACCGGCGCGCTCGCGGCGGGGACGATCGGGAGCGTCGTCGCGGCGATCGTGGTGGCGGTGCTCGCCGCGGACTCTCGTGCCGATCGAGCGGGGTCGGGGTCTGGCGCCGCCCGCATCGGGATGGGCGACGTGCTGTCCGCGTCGAGTGTGCAGTTCGTCATGATCGTCGCCGTCTCGGTGGACCTGCTGCTGTCTCGGTCGGTGCTGTCGGCCGACGACGCCGGGGTCTACGCCTTGGGCGCCGTCGCGACGAAGGCCGCGTTCTGGCTGCCGCAGGCCATCGGCGTGGTCGTGTTTCCGCGGCTCGCGGACCCGGTCCGGTCGGCCGTCGCACTGCGCCGAGCGGTGACGGTTCTGGCGGGCATCGGGTGCGCGGTGACCGTCGCGGCCGTCGCCTGCGGGCCGCTGGTGCCGGCGGTGATCTCCGACGACTACCGGCCCGTCGCGGGCTGGATGTGGCTGTTCGCGCTCACCGGTTCGCTGTTGGCGGTGCTGCAGGTGATGCTGCTCGCCGCGATCGCCCGCAACAGCGCGCGGGGAGCCGCTCCCGCCTTCGCCGTGCTCATCGTCGAGGTGGTGCTCATCGTGAGCGTCGCCGATTCGGTGCTCGGTCTGGCGGCGATCGCCGCGGCGTGTGCGTCAGCCGCGGTGATCGGCACCTGGGCCTGGATGAGAGCCGTCGGGTAGCCCGCGCCGTCGATCGCGCAGGGTCACCGCCACGCCGACCGTGAGCGCCGCGACCCCGATCAGCCCGAGCACGATCGGCGCGATGACCGTCGTCGCGGTGACCGGCCAGTCGCGTGACGACGCGGCAGCGGCGGCGTCGGTGAGACTCTGCCGGTCGCCGCGCAGCGTCGTGTCGACGTTGGTGAGTCGGAAGTCGGCGAGCTCGGGCGAGCGTGCGGCGACGTCGGGCGCGAAGCGGTACTCCTCGACGAGCCGGACCCGCTCGTCGATCACGACTCCGGTGGTCTCGTCGACGTAGAGGTCGCGTGCGGCGCTGTAGTGCAGCGTCGCCGTCAGCTCGTCGTCGGGGCGCACCCCCGGGAACGTTCCGAACCACGAGGCGGGACGAGTGAGCACGGCGCGGGAGTCGTAGCGCGACAGGTCGGCATCGTCGACGGCGGCCGTGAAATGCACGGTGTCTCGGCCTGCGACGGTCTCGGTGCCCGCGTTCTTCAACGGGACCGCGGATCGGCTCACGACGTCGAAATAGGAGGCGTCGGAGTCGGCGAACTCGAACGGCAGCAGGTAGGTGTACCCGGTCCGGTCGGGCAGCTGCACCGCTCCCTTCTTGTCGTCGTACTGGATCTCCGAGGGGCTGCCGGTCGGCAGCGCGCTGCGGCGGTCGATGCTCACGCGGTCGATGACCGCGGAGAGGGTCTCCTCCGCGCAGACCTTCTCGGCGTCGACCGAGGCGCCGTCCACCTGATACTCGCTCACTCCCAGCGAGGTCCCCGCCTGCAACGTCACCAGGTCGGAGTCGGCGGGGCGCACCACGACGATGCGGCGCCGCTGCTGCACCTGTGCGGGCAGGACCCGTGCGTGCGGGCTGTCGATCGAACACCTGTCGAGCACCCGCGATCCGTCCGAGCCGTCGGCGACCCAGGTCTGATCGACGTCGAGGGGGATCTTCTTGAGCCCCGAACCGATCACCGGGCCGACCGCGATCGCCGCCGCGATCAGCAAGGCCCCGAGAAAGAACGCGGTCGGCGCCAGCAGATCGCGTGCGCGCAGACGCGGTGAGGGGGTCTCGGCCATGCCGTCGACTTTATCGGCAGAGGGTGCGAGACGAATCCGGCACTTCTCCGGCACGGTGTCTCGTCGGGAGCACCCGATTCGTTTCGGTGCAGACGGCGCGGCCGCGGTGAGTACATTGGACGCCGTTATGACGGGCCAGGACACGACGACTGCGACACCGCCGCCCCGGCGGTTCTATCCGCAGCTCGAGGGGATGCGCGCGGTCGCCGCCCTGGGCGTCCTCACCACGCACGTGGCGTTCCAGACGCGATCCCTGCACTGGCCGGTGATCGGTCCGGTTCTGGGGAGGCTCGATCTGGCCGTCGCGCTCTTCTTCGCGTTGAGCGGATTCCTGCTGTGGCGTCCGTACGCGAGCGCGGCACGCGGGCAGGGCGATCCACCGGGCGTCCGTCGCTACTTCCGTCACCGCTTCGTCCGGATCTGGCCCGCCTACGCGATCGTGGTCGTGGCGGTCCTGGCCCTGCTGCCGCAGGCGCGCGACGCGTCGCCGACCGTCTGGATCGCCAACCTGACGCTGACGCAGGTGTTCGTGCCGCTCACCCTGGCGCCCGGTCTCACGCAGATGTGGAGCCTGTCCGTCGAAGTCGCGTTCTACCTGCTGCTTCCGCTCATCGGCTACGTGCTGAGCGCGGTGCGCGGCGCGCGCGCCCGGCATCGGATCCCGGTGATTCTCGGCGTCAGCGCGCTCAGTCTCGGCTGGGCATGGGTCGCGGAGCTGCTGCCGCTCCCCGACGGAGTGGAAGGCCAGAACTGGGTGTTCGGGCATCTGCCGTGGTTCGCCGCCGGTCTGGTGCTGGCCGAGATCGTCGCCGCGGTCGAGGCCGGGCGCGTCGCCGAACCGTCGCGGGTGATCCGATGGTCGACCAATCGACCGCTGATGTTGGCCGTTCTGGTGATCGCCTACGGCCTCGCGTGCACTCCGCTGGCGGGTCCGGTGGGACTGGCTCCCATGAGCGACCCGCAGTACGCCGCGAAGATGTTTCTCGGCGCTGTCGGCGCCTATGCGATCCTGGCCCCTCTCGTCCTGCGCGACGGCCCGTTTCGCCTTCTCGACTCCGCGATCATGGCGGCTCTGGGACGGTGGTCGTACGGCATCTTCATCTGGCATGTCGCGGTGCTGACGGTCGTCTTCGGCCTGTTCGGGATCCCCGCGTTCGACGGCCGGTTCGTCGGCGTCTGGGTGCTGACCGTGATCGTCACCGTCGGCGTCTCGGCGGCGAGCTACACGTTCGTCGAAGAACCATGCCGTCGTGCGCTGAAGCGACGGGAGACGCGCCGCGCCGACCGGCGACGGTCCGACGACCTCACGCCCGCAGACTCTCGGTGATCGTCGTCGCAGCGATGCGAGTGGCGCGCCCCAACCTGTCGACGTCGCCGTCGGCGAGCCGATGGCGGGGGAGGAAGACCGAGATCGATCCGAGCGGTGCGCCCGCCTTGCCGAGGATCGGCGACGCGACCGAGGCGATGTCGTCGCGCAGTTCGCCCTCCGCGACGGCGAACCCGCGCTCGCGCACGAGGCTCAATTCGTCGAGCAGCGCCGCCCGCGCGGTGATCGTCAGCGGAGTGAAGCCGGGCAGGTCGTCGGTGAGGAGATCGTCGACCTCATCGGGTGGCAGGCGGGAGAGTATCGCCTTCCCGTTGGCGGAGGCGTGGCACGCCGACCGCGTGCCCGCCGGCCAGTAGATGCGCACCGGGCTGGACGACTCCTCCACCTCGACGACCACGACCTCGGTGCCCTCCCGGACGGCCAGGTGCACGGACTCGCCCGTCTCGTCGCGCAGGGCAGCCATCGCCGAACGGGTGTGCCTGCGCAGGCCCGTGTCGGCCGCGACGTACCGCGACAAGTCGATCGGTTTGGCGGTGAGGACCCATCCGTCGTTACGGCCGCCCGCCGGTCGGATCCACCCCGCCGCTTCGAGGGCGCGCAGCGTCCGCTGCATCGTGCTCTTGCTCATGTCCATCCGCGCCGCGAGATCGCTGACGCCGGCGGGCTGATGTTTGGCGACCTCGTCGAGCACGCGCAATGCGGTCACGACCGTCTGCTGCATCGTCGTCTCCTCGTTCCGCGACCGATCGTCGAATTCGCCGCCCGGCGTGAGGATTCGGCGATTCCGTTGACGGCCTGACAGTCCTTACCTACCCTGAAATAGTCCAATATACGGCACCAGTCCAGAAGTTGTGCCGAATAATGAAACTTGTACCTCAGTTCGAGGTATCAGACTAGGAGATCGCCATGGGGACGCTTCCTCTCGAGGGCATTCGTGTCGCCGACTTCTCACAGGCACTGTCCGGGCCGTTCTGCACGATGCTCCTCGCCGACTACGGCGCCGACGTCGTCAAGGTGGAGCGCGCGGGCAGCGGCGACGACTCGCGTCGTTGGGGTCCGCCGTGGGTCGGTGACACCGCCGCGTACTACCTGTCGGTGAACCGGAACAAGCGCAGTCTGGCCCTCGATCTGAAGTCCGAGGACGACCGTGAGATCGCCCAGCGGCTCGCGCGGCACGCCGACGTCGTCGTCGAGAACTGGCGTCCGGGCACGGCGGAGCGGCTGGGACTCGGCGTCGACGCGGTGCGTGCGACCAACCCGAACGTCGTGTACTGCTCGATCTCCGGTTTCGGTCAGGAGTCGCAGCGCCCGGGATACGACCAGGTGGTGCAGGGCACGTCCGGCTGGATGAGCATCACCGGCACCGCCGACGGCGAGCCGACCAAGAGCGGTCTGCCGATCGCCGACATCTCGTCCGGCATGTTCGCCACCCAGGCGGTTCTCGCCGCGCTGCTGCGCCGCGCGCAGACCGGCGAGGGCGCCCACATCGACCTGGCGATGCAGGACTCGCTGGTCTCGATGCTCACCTACCAGGCCGGCGCCTTCTTCGCGACGGGCGAGTCGCCCAGTCGTCGCGGCAACCAGCACGCGTCGCTGGCGCCGTACGGCACCTTCGCGACCAGTGACGGATCCGCCAACATCTCCGTCGGCAACGAGCGCCAGTGGACGGGTCTGTGCGAGGCGATCGGCGCGCCGGAGCTCTTGACCGACCCACGGTTCGTCGACAACGGCAAGCGGGTGGCCAACTCGGTTGAGCTCAAGACCGCACTGGAGGGCGCATTGCGGAACGTCACCACCGACGAACTCCTCGCCGCCGCCGACAAGGCGGGTGTTCCGGCGGGCGCCATCGCACCGATCGGCCAGGTGCTCACCGACCCGGCGCTGCTCGCACGCCAGATGGTCCTCACCGCCGAGCATCCGCGTCTGGGCGAGCTGAAGTCGCCGAACTCGCCGTGGCACATCGACGGCGAGGTCGCCACCGCGCGCATCGCGCCGCCGGATCTCGGCGCGCACAACGACGAGGTCATCGCCGAACTGCGCGGATTGAGCAGCGAGGGCTGACCCGCCCCGGCAGATCGCAGACGCGCATGTGCGAACGGCGGTGAGGGATTCGGGTGTGCAGAACCGCAGGTCCGAGTCAGAGCAGTTCGTGTCGGCTCAGAGCAGTTCGTGTCGGCGAACTGCGACCTCGCGCGCCAGCGCGTCTCGGACGGCCTTCACCGCCGGGCGCGCGAGCGACTCGCGTCGGGTCGCGAGCACATACCTCAACGGCGTGGACGGGCGGAGGTGGTCCAACTCGCGGAGGTCGGGTGATCGCAGGGCCATGAACCGAGGGATCAGGGCGATCGCCGCACTGGAGACCGCGGCCTCGAGCTGGGCGAAGATGTTCGTCGACGCGAAACGGACGTCGACGCCCGGCGCGTAATGACTGAAGTCGAGGTCACCGACTTGCAGGAGCGACTCGACGTAGAACGCGATGGTGTGTCCGCTCAGCTCGTCCAGGGTGGCCGGCGTTCCGTTGCGTTCGAGGTACTCGTCGGTCGCGTAGAACGACAGACGGTACTGCGTGAGCGCTTCGGTGAAGAGCCGCTTGGTTATCGGGGTGCCGACCGCGACCGCGAGATCGAAGCCGGCCTGATGAAGGTTCAGCTGGCGGGTCGCGGTCAACAGTTCGACATTCAGTCCGGGGTGCTGCGTGCGCAGCTTCTGCAGCGCCGGGACCGCGAACACCGTGGCGAACCCGTCCGGCGCGGTCAGTCGGAAGTCGCCGCGGACCGAGTCCCCGGACTCGCCTCCGACCGCTCGGGCCACGCTTTCGAGCGCCTCTTCGATCGGGCGGGCGCGTTCGACGATGGATCCACCGAACTCGGTCAGCTCCCAGCCGTCCGACGACCGGGTGATCACCCTCGTGCCGAGTACCTTCTCCAGCGCGCGCAGTCGGCGTGAGACCGTGCTCGCATCGACGCTCAGATGGTCGGCCGCGGCGCCGATCCGACCGGTGTTGGCCACGGCGAGGAGATAACGGAGGTCGTCGGTCTTGAGGTTTCGGAGCACCGATTGAGCGTCCATCACGGCCTTTCCACTCGTCATTGCCAGGCTCTCACCTTTAGTTTTGCAATTTAGCATGTACGGGTTTCCAACTCGTTGCTTGTTTGCATGTATGCGTTGGGCCATTCTCGTAGTCGACGAAGACTTGCCTCACGTCATCGGTCAACAGAGGAGATTGCCAATGTCAGTCATCACGTGGATCGGTCTCGGCCAGATGGGCCTGCCGATGGCGACGAATCTGGTGCGCGCCGGTCATGAAGTGCACGGCGTCGAGATCGATCCGGAGATGGCGGCGGCGGCCGCCGCCGCGGGCATCGTGATGCACGACTCGGCCGCCGAGAGCGTGCCGGATTCGGCCTTCGTGTTCACGATGCTCCCGACGGGCGACCTCGTGGCGGCCGTGCTGACCGGGGAGGACGGCGTCTTCGCACTCATGCGCGACGGTGCGGTGGCGATCGACTCGTCCACGGTCGACGTCGTGCAGACCCGGGACCTCCACGACGAGGCGAAGCGCCGCGGCGTCGCATTCCTGGACGCGCCGGTGTCGGGGGGTGTCGCCGGAGCGCAGGCCGGAACGCTGGCGGTGATGGTCGGCGGCGACGCGGCCGACTTCGAGGTGGCCCGTCCGGTGCTCGAGGGCTACGGCGGCCACGTCGGACTGATCGGTGGTGCGGGCAGCGGCCAGGCGGTCAAGATCGTCAACAACATGATCGTCGGGGCCTGCCTGGCCGCCACATGTGAAGGCGTCGTCCTCGCCGAACGACTCGGACTCGACACCTCGGCACTGTTCGACATGGTGTCGCGTTCCTCCGGTGACAACTGGGCCCTGCGGAACTGGTATCCGATCCCCGGAGTGGTGGAGACGGCGGCGAGCAACCGCGATTTCGCCCCGGGGTTCACGACCGCACTGCTGGTCAAGGATCTCAACCTGGCCGTCTCGGCAGGTCAGGCGACCGGGACTCCCCTCCAGACCGGTCAGACCGTGCTACGTCAGTTCACCGAGCACAAAGAGGCGGGCAATGCGCTGCTGGACTGCTCGTCGCTGATCACCTCGATCCGGGACCACGTCGACCGATGACACGGACCTGATCGCTCGCACGATCTCGCCCGCCGACGCACCTGTCGTGGCGAGCATGTTTTCTCCCATCTAGAAAGGCCAGATATGACTACCGACACCCCCACCAAACTGATGCTGATCGACGGCGAATGGGCCGAGTCGAGCACCGGAGAGTGGCGCGACATCACCAATCCCGCGCGCCGCGGCGAGGTCATCGCCCGGGTGCCCCGCGCAGGTCAGGAGGACGTCGACCGCGCTGTCGCCTCATCCCGCCGCGCCTTCGAAGCATGGCGCGACGTGCACTTCACCGTCCGCGCGCGGGCTCTCCTCAAGATCGCCGACGCGATCGACGAGCGCGCCGAGGACCTCGCGCTGATCACCGCGCAGGACACCGGTAACGCGCTGCGCACCCAGGCCCGCCCCGAAGTCGCGACCCTCGCGTCGTTGTTCCGCTACTTCGGCGGCGTCGCAGGGGAAGTCAAGGGCAACACCCTGCCCGCCGGTGCGGATCAGCTGCAGTACACCCGGCAGGAGCCGCTCGGCGTCGTCGCGGGCATCCTGCCGTGGAACTCGCCGCTGATGATCGCGGGCTTCAAGGTCCCGGCCGCGATCGCCGCGGGCAATGCGGTGATTCTGAAGGCCGCCGAGGATGCTCCGCTGTCGATCATCATGCTCGCCGAGATCTGCAACGAGTACCTGCCTGCGGGTCTCCTCAACGTGCTGACCGGCGGCGGGCGTACCGCGGGCCAGATGCTCGTCGATCACAAGGGCGTCGACAAGGTGTCGTTCACCGGCTCCACCGAGGTCGGCCGCGGCATCGCCCGCGACGCCGGTGAGCGCCTCGCGCACGTCTCGCTCGAGCTCGGCGGCAAGAACCCGTCGATCGTGTTCCCGGGGCAGGTCACCGACAAGCTGATCGACGGTCTGCTGATGTCCTCGCGCATCCACCGCCAGGGGCAGAGCTGCACGGCCGGCACCCGCCTGTTCGTGCACCGCGACGTCGAGGACGAGGTCAACGAGCGTCTGGCCGCCAAGTTCGCGTCGATGGTCGTCGGCGACCCGACCGATGAGGCCTCCGACATCGGCGCCGTCATCAACGAGTCGCAGTACAAGGGCATCCAGGAGTACATCGAGGAAGGCGTCAACGACGCGGGCCTGACGGTCGCCACCGGCGGTCTGCCCCCGACCGAGGGACCGCTGGCGGGCGGCAACTTCCACGTGCCGACCCTCTTCACCGGCGGCAACAACGAGTTCCGGCTGGCCCGCGAGGAGATCTTCGGCCCGGTCGTCGTGTCGATTCCGTGGACCGACCTCGACGAGGTCATCGCGATGGCGAACGACACCTCGTACGGTCTCGCCGCCTACGTGTGGAGCAACGACATCAACCAGGCACTCAGCGCGGCGCATCGCATCGAGGCGGGTTGGGTCCAGGTCAACCAGGGCGGCGGCCAGGTGGTCGGCCAGTCGTACGGCGGCATGAAGGACTCGGGCAGCGGCCGCGAGGTCTCGCTCGAGGGCATGATCGCCGGCTTCACCCAGACCAAGCAGATCAACGTCAAGATCGACGTCTGAAACGCGTCGTGACGTAGAAGGGATTCGATGATGCGTGCAATCGAAGTGGCGACGCACGGCGGGCCGGAGAATCTGCAGGTCGTCGACATCGAACGGCCCGCACCCGGGGCGGGCGAGGTGCTCGTCGAGGTGCGACTGTCGGGTGTGAACTTCCTGGACGTCTACCAGCGGGTCGGCGGAACCCCCGTCTCCGCGCCGTTCCTCGCCGGAGTCGAGGGCATGGGCGTCATCGCCGAACGCGGTCCCGACGTCGTCGACCTCGACGTCGGCCGGCGGATCGGGTGGCTCGCGGGCGGTCAGGGAAGCTTCGCGGACTTCGCCGTCGTCGATGCGGGTAAGGCAGTCGTGATCCCGGACGACGTCTCCGACGAGAGCGCCGTCGCGGTGCTCATGCAGGGCGTCACGGCCCACTATCTCGCAACGGACACCTATCCGATCGAACGCGGCGACACGGTCCTCATTCATGCTGCCGCCGGTGGCGTCGGTCAGATGCTGACGCAGATCGCGAAGCTCAAGGGGGCGACGGTGATCGGAACGGTCTCCACGGAGGAGAAGGCCGCCGTCGCGCGAGGCGCCGGAGCCGATCACGTCGTCGGCTACGACGACTTCCCCTCGGAGGTCGAACGCATCACCGGCGGCACCGGCGTCGCCGCGGTCTACGACGGTGTCGGAGCGGCGACGTTCGACGGGAGCCTGGCGAGCCTTGCCGTTCGCGGCACATATGTGGTGTTCGGTACGTCGAGCGGTCCCACTCCGCCGCTGGACATTCCGCGGTTGAACTCCGGTGGATCGCTGTTCGTCACTCGCCCGAGCGTCGTTCATCACGTCCGCACGCCGGATGAACTGCGTGCTCGCGCGCGTGACCTGTTCGCCTGGTTGGCGTCGGGAGACCTGGTCGTGTCGATCGGTGGCCGGTACCCCGTGGAGGAGGCGTCCGACGCCTTCTCCGCCCTGGAGTCGCGGGAGACGACGGGCAAGATCCTGCTGACGCACTGACGATCCGCCCGAGAGCACTGAGCACGCGGTGCCGAGCCGAGAGCTCGGCACCGCGTGCTGTCGATGTTCGTCCGGTGCAGGCGGAATCAGGTTCGGCGCGGGAAGCGTGGAAGGACGGCCGAGAAGATGGCCGAGATCACCGCCACCAACGCCGCGAGCTGCGGCAGGACGTCGTATCCGGTGTAGGCCATGCCCGAATTCCAGGGGCCGGCCGCCAGTGCGAGGGTAGCGACGGCCATCGCGCAGAACGTGAGGGACACGCGGGCCGCGGGGGAGACGACGGCGACCACGGCGCCCGTCGCGGCCGCGGCCGCGACTCCCCATGGACCGGTGAGGACGTAGGCGGCGAGGAGAGCGAGGAGCACGCAGGCGAACCGGGTCGGGCCTCGGTCCGCGAGTTCGCCTCGCCGCACGCTCGTCGTCTCGTTCCGGTCGAGGCGAGGGGGCTCGACTTCGCTCGACCGGCGGAGGGGATTCGGCCGGCGGAGGCCGCTCGACCGGCGGGAACGCGGCCAGAACGCGACCGCGAACAGCGCCGCCACCAGCAGCAGACCGATCAGCAGGACCCAGCGGTAGGGCGTGTCGAGGTCGAAGGTCAGGGCGACGGTTCCGGACGCGCCGGCGGGCACGATCCAGCCCTGCTGCCAACCGTTCACCACGATCGGCCGGAGTTCGTCGTCGCCGAGACGGGCGTGCCAGCCGGAGTTGGTGCTCTCCGGCACGGACAGGACTCGCGGGGTGTCGGCGGCGTCGACGATCGCCTCTCGCGAGGTCGCGTCCCACCGGCCGGTCCGTGCAGGTGTGCTCGTGCCGACCGGATCGTCGTCCGAGACGCGCAGTTCCACCGAGTCGACGGTGAACGCGGCGCCGGGATTCACCGACACCTCCTGCTCGCCCGCCGGAAGCGCGACGGGGTCGCTCGGGCACACGGTGGCGACGACGGGATCGCCGTCGCGCAGGGCCCGCGCCGTGGTGGACACCTGCAGTCGGTGGACCACCCCGCCCGCCGACAGCCCGAGCCCGAGCGGTCCCTGCGGGTCGGTGTCGCAGCCGATCACGATCGGTCGCTCGAGATCGGCGGGGACGGCGGCGACGGTGGGCAGCACCGCGATGTCGGCGATGCCGACCGGCGACTGGCGGGCGAAACCCAGGTCGTTCACATCGATCAGGTCGCTCGAGGACTCGACGGTGAGCACGATGCGGTCGGTCCGGGTCGGGCGCAGCGGCACGGTCCCGTCGTCGGCCACGCGGACGGTCTGATCGCCGTCGCCGAGGTCGACGCGGACCTTCGTCGGGCGGGCCGGATAGTCGTCGGGCAGGGTCAACTTCAAGCCCGAGACCTCGCGCGCGGTCGGCAGGTGCAGCGTCAACGACGGCTTCGCAGGCTTCTTCCTCCCGCTGGTCACCGGGGCCTCCGGTGCGGTCCACACGGTGGCGGGATCTCCGTCGACGGCGGCCGCGGCCGACCCGCGCGGATCGGCGACGTTCGACGGCCCCTCCGCCGTCACCGTGCTCGGTCGTGACAGCAGATCCGACAGCGCGCCACCCGCCGACGGCCGCAGCACCACCGTGGGGTGCACGTCCACGGTCGACGGCACCGACAGCACCCGACCGAAGACGCCCGGCGTCTCCGGTGCCACGCCGAGCGTCGGGGCACAACGGACGCGGTCGGCGTCGGCCGCACATTCGGCCCGCCCGCCCAGTTCGTTCCGCAGCACCCAGGCGTCCACCCGGTCGGCGGCGTCGAGCTGCGGCAGCACCGCACGGTGTCGGATCGCGTAGTCCAGGCCGGTGGCGGTGTCGGACAGTCGGACGTCGGCGAGGGCGAACTGGTTGCCCGCGGTGCCGTTCGCGGTGCGGATCGCGCGGATCTCGACGCGCTCGGTCTCGCCGGCCGGGGCGACGATCCGCGTCGGCACGCCCGGACGCACATCGGCGACCACGGTGCTGCCCGCATCGGTGGTGACCAGTAGTGACGACACGTCCGGGCCGAGCGCCTTCGCTGTCGTCACGGTCAGCGCGAGGTCCCGGCGCGGGCGGGTGAACTCGATCGCCACCCAGCGTCCGACAGCGGATTCGAGGCCGCGACTGACCCACGCGGTGTTCGGGTCGCCGTCGAACGCGGCCGCCGTCGAGGCGGCAGGTGAGGTCCGGCCGGGCTGGGTCGCGTCGGCCGCGGACCCGGACGAGGTGACGCGTATCTGTCCGGGCTCGTTGTTCAGCAGCCACTGCCCTTCGACCTTCGCCGTTCCGTCGACGGGGTAGTCGGCGGCGGCGTTCTTCGTCAGACGGGGATCGCCCGGCGCGCGGACGGCCGACGAATGGTCGTCGACGCGCCCGAAGTCGGTCTCCCGATCGACCGGTGAATCGGTCACCGTGAGACCGGGACCGTCGCCGACTCCGGCGCGGCGGGCGTCGGCGGTCAGCAGCGAGGTGCCGAGGGGTGGGCGACCGGTGCGAGCGCGCACCTCGTCGATCGCGGCCAGCGACTCCGGACCGCCGACGACCCGCGGCATCGCATCGAGCGGGGTCAGGAGCGGACCGGTACCTCGTGCGTCGCCGACCCGATAGACGGTCACGGCGGGCATCATCGGGCGCAGTCCGTCGTCGACGACCACGCCGTCGACGGTCGGCGGAGCGACGTCCGGGCCGAACCGGGCGACCGGCGTGATGTGGGGGGAACGGCGCAGAGCATCGGCGACGACCAGCGGACGCGCCGACCGCGACGTCGCGGGATCGAGATCGGCGCGCAGCACCAGATAGCCGACGCCCTGGGCGGTGAGCGTGTCGGCGAGCGCCGCCGATCCGCGGCCGGAGACGAGCGCGCGCTGCACCGAGTCCATCGCGCGGATCGCGCCGGGCGGTGTCAGCGGGATGGCGTCGCGCACCGCCCACGGCGCTTCGGTGAGCGCCTGCAGCGGCTCATCACGCGTCAGACCCCAGTTCTGGTCGGCGAACGGCGCGCCCGGAACCACCAGTGCACGTGTGTCGTGGGCGTGCTCGTCGAGCCAGTCGGCGGTCTGCTGCCAGTAGTCGGGGATCGCGTCGTAGCTGGAGGCCGGGGCCACGCCACCGGTCCAGGCGAGTGATCCGGCGCCGAACACCGCGGTCACCACGACCATCGCGGCGGCCGCCGGTCGGGCGAAGCCGTTCGCCTTCGAGGGCGCCGCGATCAGCGACCGGAACGGTACTCGCGCCAGCAGATGGGCGACGCCGAGAACCAGCGGCATCCGGACCAGCGGTTCGAACTTGTGCACGTTGCGCAGCGCCGCGCCGGAGCCGTCGAGGAACTCCCGGACGGTTCCGGCGATCGGCGAGCCGAGCGCTCCGGGATAACCGAGGCACATGACGATCAGCCCGATCACCAGCAGGGCGAGCCACCGTCGACGGTGCGGCATCGCGCGCATCGTCAGACCGGCGAGACCGGCGGCGGCGAGGATCCCGGTGGCCAGCACCGCAGCCGACTCGGACACCAGCACCGCGCCCGCGGCGCGCTCGGCCGACACGAACGGCGTCCACGACGATGTGCCGCGCAGGACCTCGGTCAACGAGGTCCACTCGGTGGTCACCTGCGCCGACTCGATGAAGTCCAGGAACGGCGGCGACACCCGCGACAGCATGAGCAGCGGCACCACCCACCACAGGCACGCCGCGCCGAGTGCGACGACCCACGCGCCGCCGAACCGGAGGCCGCGTGGTCGCTGTCGGCGGGAACAGGTGGCGGCGATCCACCAGAGCGCGGCGACACCCACCGCGGCCGCGGTCGCGACGGCGTTCACCGCGCCCATCAGGGCCACGGCGCATCCCGACCGCGCGGCCTCTCGCCAGGCGGGTCGCACCGGCGCGGCGTCGAGCGCGCGGATCACCGGCAGCAGCACCCACGGGGCCAGCATCAGCGGCAACGTCTCCGACGAGATCGTGCCGAGGGTCGTCAGCACGCGCGGCGACGCGACGAACGCCGCGGCCGCGATCAGCCGGGATGCGAACGATCCGGTTCGCAGGGCTTCGGCGACGCGGACCACGCCGACGAAGCCGACGGTGAGGAGGACCGCCCACCACAACCGCTGGGTGAGCCACGGCGGGACGTGGGCGAGGTGACCGAGCGCGAAGAACGCCCCGTGTGGAAACAGGTAGCCGTACGCCTGATTCTGGATCTGTCCCATCGGCATCGTCGGCGACCACAGGTGCGTCGCCCGTGCGAGGAACCCGATCGGGTCGGCGGTGAGGTCGAGCTTGGTGTCCGGCGAGATCTTGCCGGGCGCCTGCCACAGCGACAGCAGAAGGAAGATCAGGGCGGTGATGCCGACGCCGCGTCGCGTGAGCAACCTGTCGTGGCCCACCTGGATTTACGAGTTGTCGGCCCCGGAGCCGCCGCGGGTCCCGTATTCGACGGAGCCCTGCACGAAGCCGTCCTGGCCGTTGAAGCTGTTCACATCGGTCGACGGCTTGTTCTCGGAGGCGAGGGCGCCGCCGAGGAAGACTCCGCCGACGCCGACGATCACGCCGACGATCGCGGCGAGAATCCCGTAGATCAAGCGGTCGCGAACCATGAACCACAAGGTACCACCCGCCCGTCGTCGGCTCGGCGTGCAAGACTGGTCGCATGCGTGCCCATCGTCGCCTGATCGCCGTCGTCGCGGCCGCCGGACTTCTGTCGACGGCGGCCTGCAGCAGCGGTGACCCCTCAGCGGCCCCGACGTCGACCTCGACGACGGCGAGCAGTGCGACGTCGACCAGCACGGTCTCCTCATCGAGCACGACGCCGGTCGCGCAGACGTGCGGTGCCGCGGAACTGAAGTCGATGTCGTTGCGTGACAAGCTCGCTCAGCTCCTCGTCGTCGGCGTGACCGATGCGGGCGATGCGCGGCAGGTGGTGCGCGACGAGCACATCGGCGGCGTGTTCGTCGGCAGCTGGAGTGATCTGAACATGCTGAGCGACGGTTCGATCGGCGAACTGTCGAAGGCGCAGAAGTATCCGCTGATGGTGACCGTCGACCAGGAGGGCGGTCGGGTGAGTCGTCTGTCATCGCTGGGCATCGACATGCCGTCGGCACGCGTCCTGGCGAAGACGAAGACGCCCGAGCAGGTGCGTGCCCTCGCCAAGGACGCGGGCGAGAAGATGCGCAGGCTGGGCATCACGGTCGACTTCGCGCCCGACGCCGACGTCAGCGACGAGGCCGACGACGAGGTGATCGGCGACCGCTCGTTCTCCGACGACCCGGCCGTCGTCACCGAGTACGCGGGCGCGTTCGCACGAGGTCTGCAGGACGCCGGGATCATGCCGGTCTACAAGCACTTCCCCGGGCACGGTCACGGATCGGGCGACTCGCACACCGGCACGGTGCGCACCCCGCCGATCGACGAACTGGTCGCCACCGACCTGGTCCCCTACAAGACGCTGCTGGCCGATCCCGGCGACGTCGGTGTGATGGTCGGTCATCTGATCGTTCCGGGGCTCACCGGTCCGGAGACGCCGTCGAGCATCAGCCCGCGCGCGATCGGCATGCTTCGCAGCGGCGAACGGTACGGCGGACCGGCGTTCAACGGCGTCGTGTTCTCGGACGACCTGTCGGGGATGGCCGCGATCAGCGACAAGTACCCGATCGAGGTCGCGGTGCGCAAGGCGATCAACGCGGGGTCGGACGTCGCCCTGTGGTTGAGCACCGATAAGGTCGGATCGGTCCTCGACTCGCTCGAGAAGGCCGTCGCCGACAAGAAGTTGACGCAGGCGCGCGTCGACCGGTCGGTCGTCCGCATTCTGCGGTCGAAAGGCGTGATCGACTGCCAGTGAGAACTTACTGAGTGGTAAGTTCTCTGGTATGGCCAGCGGGACGAAGCGACTGCCCCGTGCAGTCCGCGAGCAGCAGATGTTGGACGCCGCGATCGCGGTGTTCTCCGAGCACGGGTACTCCGACAGTTCGATGGACGCCATCGCGGCGCAGGCCGAGATCTCCAAGCCGATGCTGTACCTGTACTACGGTTCCAAAGACGAGCTGTTCAGCGCATGCATCGCGCGAGAGTCCGGGCGGTTCATGGAGGCGATGAGCGCGGGCTTCGATCCCGATCTCCGCCAGCGCGATCAGGCGCGCACCCTGGTCCGCGAGTTCCTGCGTTTCGTCTACGAGAACGCGCAGTCGTGGGGGGTGCTCTACCGCGTCTCCGTCGGTACCGCGGCGTTCGCCGACGTCGTCACCGAGAGTCGGCACGCGATCACCCGGATGATCACGGATCTGATCCGACGCGGCACCACTGTCGAAGGCACGCGCGACATCGACTTCGAGCTCACCGCCGTCGCTCTCGTCGGCGCGGGCGAGGCCGTCGCCGACCGCATCTCCGACGGCGACATCGATCTCGACGACGCGACCGACCTGCTGCTCGGCATCACCTGGCGCGGGCTGCGCGGAGTGGGATCGACGTTGGGGGACGAGGGCTGAGACGCCCGTCCGGCCTCGTCGGGCGGATACGCGTGCGGCATCGGCTCGCGCACCCTGTCCGACACGCAGCGAGAACCCACGCCTGAGGCGTGAGCGTCTTCGTTCGGCGCGTGCCGACCCCGCACGAGAAGGCGCCGCCGGAAGATTCCGGCGGCGCCTTCTCGTCGAGAGATCTTCAGCCGCGCGGGCGGACGGTCCCCGTCACGTGCGGGTAGCCCTTGCGACGGTTGAGCAGCGACACGTCGTAGCCGCCGTCGACCGGTTTCGTGTACGCGTTCACCTTGGCGGGCAACAGGATCGGCTTGCCGAAGCGGACCGAGTAGGTCACCGCGCCGGGCAGTGAGCCCTCGATGTTGGCCAGCGCGGTCGCCGCCGACCACATGCCGTGGGCGATGGCCTTGGAGAAGCCGAACGCCTTGGCCGACAGATCGGCCATGTGAATCGGATTCCGGTCGCCGGAGGTCTCCGCGTACTGGCGGATCAGCCCGAGGTCCACCGAGACGACGCGGTCGGGCGGCGGGGGAGCGATCTCCTTCGGAGCCGGGCCTCGTTCCCCGCCGGACAGGCTGGTGCGCTGCTGCTTCAGGAACGTGCTGGTCTGCGCCGCGACACGTTCCGAGCCGACGAAGAACTCGCTGACCATGTCGACGAGCATGCCCTTGCGGTGCTCGCGGAGGTTCTCCGCGTGTGTCTGCACGGTCAGCGGCTCGTCGACGCCGATCGCGCGGAACCGCTCGATCGTGTTCTCGATGTGCACCGAACCGATGGCGCCCAGCGGGAACTTCGGGTCGACCATCACCGTCATGGCCAGCGGGAACGACAGCACGAACAGGTACGTGACCGGGACGGTCGCACCGAACGGCAGCCCCGTGGTACGGCAGTACGCCTGCAGCTGTGCGCGGTCGATCGTCAGATTCTCCAGCCGGTACACCGTGTCGGGAACGACGGCGTCGGCCGCCACCCGAGCGGGCTTGCCGATCACCGGCAACATCGCGCCGACGGCCTTCGGGTAGATCTGCGCCGGTCCGGGAACCGACGTCAACGTCACGGTGCTCATCAGGCGCCCAGGAGGCTCTGACCGCAGACACGGACCACGTTGCCGGTCACCGCGTTGCTGGCGGGGCTGGCGAAGTACGCCACGGTCTCGGCGACGTCGATCGTCTGACCGCCCTGCTGCATCGAGTTCATCAGGCGTCCGGCCTGGCGGGTGGCGAGCGGAATGGCTGCGGTCATCGCGGTCTCGATGAAGCCCGGCGCCACCGCGTTGATGGTGATGCCCTTCTCGGCCAGGATCGGAGCGTACGCGTTCACCAGACCGATGACGCCGGCCTTCGACGCGCCGTAGTTGGTCTGGCCGCGGTTGCCCGCGATGCCCGCGATCGACGAGACGTCCACGACGGCGCCGCCGGAGTTGAGGGCCTTGCGGGAGATCAGCTCGTTGACCAGCGTCTGCGGAGCGATCAGGTTGACGCCGATCACCGAGTTCCAGCGGCCGGCGTCCATATTGGCGAGCAGCTTGTCGCGGGTGATGCCCGCGTTGTTCACGATGATGTCCAGACCGCCGTGGCGCTCGAGGACGTGCTCGGCGATCGTGGCGCCGGCGTCCTCGGCGGTCACGTCGAGGGGCAGTGCGGTGCCGCCGACCTTGTTCGCGGTCTCCGACAGGGCCTCGCCCGCGGCGGGGATGTCGGCGGCGATGACGTGGGCGCCGTCGCGCGCGAGGACCTCGGCGATGGTGGCGCCGATGCCGCGGGCGGCGCCGGTCACCAGGGCGACCTTGCCCGCGAGGGGCTTGTCCCAGTTCTCGACGGTGGCGCCGTCGGCGTCGCCGATGCGGATCACCTGGGCGTCGACGTACGCCGACTTGCCCGACAGCAGGAACCGCAGTGTCGACTCGACGCCCGACAGGCCGGTCGTGGCCTTCGGTGAGACGTAGACGAGCTGCGCGGTGGCGCCGTTGCGGAGCTCCTTGCCGAGTGAGCGGGTGAAGCCCTCGAGGGCGCGCTGGGCGACCTGCTCGTCCGGGCTCGCGGTCAGCTCGGGCGTGGTGCCCAGGACGACGAAGCGCGCCGAGTTGCCCGTCGAACGCATGATCGGGGTGAAGAACTCGAACAGCTGCTCCAACTCGGCGGCGTTGCTGATGCCGGTCGCGTCGAAGACGGCCGCGCCCAACTTGTCGGCGCTGCGGCCACCGGTGTTGTTCTCCACCAGGCTGTAGTCGTCGCCCGCGGTGAGGATCTCGCGGATCGGCTCCACCAGGCGTCCGGTGCCGCCGAGCAGCACCGGGCCGCCGAGTGGCGGCTGCGTGGCCGAATAGCGGCGCAGCTTAGGCGGCTGGGGGAGGCCGACGCGGCTGGCGATGAAACCGCCGGGGCCCGAGTTCACGAACGCTGAGTAGAGGTCGGTGTTGCCTGCCACGACTGACTCCTTTGGTAGGTCGGTGACTGTTCGAGTCGTTACCTTCGGTGGTGACCATATGCGCGTCGAGCGGTCACCCGCACCAGGTGGCGTTGTGACGCTAAACGCAGATCACTGAGGTCGACAAACAACTTACTCGGGAGTAAGAATGTTGACAACAGTCGGTCCGATCACAGGAGAGCACGTGGCCTCGTACACGCCCCGCAAGCCCGAAACCCGCCAGCTTCGCCCCGTCGCCATCCTCGGTGGCAACCGTATCCCGTTCGCGCGGCAGGATCGTGCGTATGCGACCGCGAGCAACCAGGAGATGTTCACCGCGGCCCTTCAGGGGCTGATCAGCCGCTTCAACCTGCAGGGCGAGCAGCTCGGCATGGTGGCCGGCGGCGCCGTCCTCAAGCACTCGCGCGACTTCAATCTGATCCGCGAGTCGGTCCTGGGCTCCGGTCTCTCGCCGTACACCCCGGCCTTCGACCTCCAGCAGGCGTGCGGCACGGGCCTGCAGGCCATCACGGCCGTCGGCGACGGCATCGCCTCGGGTCGCTACGACGTCGCCGTCGGCGGCGGCGTCGACACCACGTCGGACGCTCCGATCGGCGTGTCCGAACAGATGCGCCGTCAGATGCTCGAGGTGAACCGCGCCAAGAGCACCGCCGACCGCATCAAGGCGGCGCTCGGCCTGGCCACCAAGCTCGGCATCGAGATCCCGCGCAACGGCGAGCCGCGCACCGGCATGTCGATGGGTGAGCACGCCGCCATCACCGCCAAGGAGTTCGGCGTCAAACGCGAGGACCAGGACGCTCTCGCCGCCGCCAGCCACCAGAAGATGGGCGCCGCGTACGACCGCGGGTTCTTCGACGACCTGATCACCCCGTTCATGGGTCTGACGCGCGACGAGAACCTGCGTCCGAACTCCTCGGTGGACAAGCTCGCCACCCTCAAGCCGGTCTTCGGCGTGGGGCTGGGCGACGCCACCATGACCGCGGGCAACTCGACCCCGCTCACCGACGGTGCGTCCACGGTGCTGCTCGCCAGCGACGACTGGGCCGCCGAGCACAAGCTCCCGGTCCTGGCCTACCTGCGCGACACCGAGACCGCCGCCGTCGACTACGTCAACGGACCGGACGGACTGCTCATGGCGCCGACCTACGCCGTGCCGCGGCTGCTCGAGCGCAACGGCCTGACCCTGCAGGACTTCGACTTCTACGAGAT
Organism: Gordonia humi; assembly: GCF_014197435.1. Lineage (NCBI taxonomy): Bacteria > Bacillati > Actinomycetota > Actinomycetes > Mycobacteriales > Gordoniaceae > Gordonia > Gordonia humi. The sequence goes on along the minus strand of NZ_JACIFP010000001.1, from coordinate 4,835,326 downwards.
CCACGAGGCGTTCGCCTCCGTCGTCCTCGCGACCCTGGCCGCGTGGGAGTCGGACGAGTACTGCCGCGAGCGCCTCGGCCTCGACAAGGCGCTCGGCGCGATCGACCGCGGCAAGCTGAACGTCAACGGCTCGTCGCTGGCCGCGGGGCACCCGTTCGCCGCGACCGGCGGCCGCATCATCGCCCAGGCGGCCAAGCAGATCAAGGAGAACGGCGGCGGTCGCGCCCTCGTCTCCATCTGCGCCGCGGGCGGCCAAGGCGTCACCGCCATCGTCGAAGGCTGAGGTTCCGGGCCCTGAACCCCGACTACCCCGCTCCACGAGATCTGTGGAGCGGGGTAGTCGCATTCCGGGTAGTCGCATTCCACGGCAAGCGGATTCGGACCGACGCGGTGATGTTCCACACCCGCGACGACTTTCTTCTGGCGCCATGAATCAAGTCCTTGATTCAATGACTGTCATGAGTACGCAGAGCGAGACGATGCCGCCGTCGACATCCGATGAACCGCGAGGCCGCACGGGGCTCATCGCCGCGGTCGCCTGTGCGGGCATCTTCGTCGGATACCTCCCGATCATGGCGGCGACGGTCGGCCTGTCGGCGATCGCGCGAGCCACCGAGGCGTCGTCGTCCGACCTGGAGTGGGTCGTGTCGATGCTCGTGCTGCCGATGGCCGCGCTCATTCTCGCCTTTGGCGCGTGGGCGGAGAAGTGGGGACGACGCCGAGTCCTCGCGATCGGGCTGGTGCTGGCCATGCTGGGGGGCATCGTCGCGACCGCCGCGGGCCTGGTGGAGGGATCGGCGGCGATCTACTTCGTGTGGGTCGGCCAGGGTCTGGCCGGAACGGGCGCCGCCGCGCTGATCCCGACGACCCTGGCGATCATCAGCGTGGCCGAACCGGATCATCGTCGCCGCGCGGTGCTGATCGCGGCGTGGTCGGGTTCGATGATGGCCGCCATGGCCGTCGCCGTGTACGTCTCCGCCGCGATCCTCGACTCGCTCGACTGGTACTGGCTGTTCGTCCCCGTGGTCGTGGCCTCCGCGCTGCTCCTCGTCTTCGGCGTCCGGCTGGTGCCGGAGAGCCGCGCCGGCGGTGCCGGCCGGATGGACGTGCCCGGTCAGATTCTGACGGCCGTCGGCGTCGCCGCCCTCGTGTACGCGGTGATCGTCGGCGGCGCCGACGGCTTCTCGAATCCGAAGGCGATCGTGGCGTTCGTGGTCGCGGCGGTCGGTATCGCGGGCTTCATCGTCGTCGAACTCCGTTCGGCCACACCGCTGCTCGATCTGCGCGTGTTCTCCAACATCAACTTCTCGATGTCGGCCCTGGTCGCCGCGATCGCGATGTTCGCCTATCTCGGCGTCAACTTCGGACTCGCCCTGTACTTCAGCGCCCTGGACCTGACCCCGATTCAGGTCGCCAACCGGTACATCTTCATCATCGGCGGTTCGGTGATCGGATCGAACGTCGCCGGCCGGGCGCTGCACCGGTTCAACGCGCAGGGCGTCCTCGCCGCCGCATGCGGGTGGACGGCAGCGGCGATGGCGTTCCTGTCGTTCATCGACTCGTCGGCGCCGGTCTGGCAGGCCGACCTGCGACTGGTCCTCGCCGGGATCGGCATCGGCGCCGTCCTCGCGACGGTGACGGCGGCGGCGGTCAACGCGGTTCCGTACCAGCAGGCGGGTATGGCCAGTGCCGCGATCAACGCGGTGCGTCAGACGGGCGGTGCACTCGGCCCGGCCGTCTTCTCGATCCTGTCGGCCTCGTGGGCGCTCAGTGCGCTGCCGGACAAGCTGTTCGACGCGGGCGTCGATCGGGCGCATGCCGCGGCGGTCACCGAACTCGTCGACGCGCAGGGCATCCAGCACGGCGGCGCGGTCGCGACGGCGAAGTTCCCCGAACTCGGTCTGCACGACGCGTTGAGCTCGGCACAGGCGCACGGCTTCAGCGTCACCGCGATCGCCGCGTGTGTCGTGTTCGCGCTCCTCGCCGTGGGATGCGCCGCCCTGCGCGTGGCCGGCGGTCGCCGTGTCGACGCCGAAGAGTCTGTGGAGGTGTGACGGCGTGCCCCGTCTCGCATCGGAGAGCGTCGACGACCCGTCGCTCAAATTCGCGCTGATGATCCGTGACCTCAATCTCGCGCTGTCGCGGCACGGGGCCTCAGACCTGCAGGACCTGGGGCTCTCGCAGGCGCAGATCCCCGTGCTGTCGGTCATCGGGGATCTGCCGGGCAGCACCGGGCTCGAGCTGGCCGAGGCCACCCACACGACGCCGCAAGCGGTCAGCCAAGTGCTGTGTCGCCTCGTGGACGCGGGCATGGTGCGGCGCGAAGCGCTCGGCGGGCGTGCGATGGGACATCACCTCACCGAGTCGGGGGCGGCCGCGACACGCGAGGCCCGCATCCGTTTCGCGCGCTTGGCCGACGCTCTCCTCGTCGATCTCTCCGACGACGAACAGGCGGTGCTGTTGAGCTCCCTGGGCCGCGTGCTGGATGCGACCGTCCGTCTCGACGCCCACGAAACGCCAGTTCAGGACGGCGCAGAAGATTTCCGAAGGAATGTGTAACGCCCGGACGCCGTACGGCTATAAACCTGGTAGCTCCGGCTGAACCGCCAGACCCCCGACCCGGCGGTTCAGCCGGAGTCTTGCCATCCACCTATGATTCCCACTGCAGTGACTTCACGACGCGAACGCCGCGCGGGCGCACGACGAACCATCGCGCGAGGTCTCCTCGCAGTGGTTCTCCTCGTCGTCTTGGGATTCGCCGTCGACGCGGCACTCGGCCACGGCAAGACCGCGCGCGGGGCTCAGATCGCCGAGTTCGATCTCGGCGACAAGACCGACCAACAGGCGCGGGCCGAACTCGAACGGCTGTCCGTCGTCTCGCACGGGCCGATCAGCGTCCGCACCGCGTCCGGCACCGCGACGCTCGATCCCGCCGCACTCGGCGCGACCTTCGACGTCGACGCGACCCTCGCTGAACTGAAGAAGCAGCCGCGGAACCCGATCGACCGGCTCGCCGCGGTGTTCGGCGTCAAACACGATGTGCGTCCGGTGGTGCACGTGGACCACGAGGCGTTCGGCGTCGAACTCGACGCGCAGAAGAAGGTTCTGGAGAAGGCCGCCGTGGAGGGCGGTGTGCACTTCGACGGATTGACCCCGGTAGCCGACTATCCGGCCAAGGGCATGCGCATCGACCGCGATGCGGCGCTGCGGGCGGTCGAAGAGCGGTGGCTCGACGGCGGCACCATCGACCTGGCGATGGAGCCGTTCGCGCCGACCGTGTCCGCTCAGACCGTCGACGAGGTGATCCGCGGGATCGGCCGCACGGTCACCATGATGCCGATCCGGCTGGAGGGGCGTCGCGGCCGCACCGTGGTCGTCGCTCCTCGCGAGATCGGCAGGCTCGTCACCTTCGTCGCCGACGGACGGGGAGGTCTCGTGCCGCGCGTCGACCCGAAGAAGGCCGAGGAACTACTGGCGGCGCGGACCGCGCCCACCGAGTCCGAGCCGGTGAGCGCGACTTTCCGCCTCTCCGGCGGTTCGCCGAAGGTCGTGCCGTCCGTCGAGGGCGCACGCGTCGACTGGCCGAAGACGGCCGCGGCGATCGAGAAGCTCGCGGTGTCCGAGGACGAGCGTTCCGGCGAGATCGACTACCGGATCCGCAAGCCCTCGCTGACCACGGCGGGCGCCCGCAGGCTCGGCGTGACCGAAGTGGTCTCCGAGTTCACCACCGGGGGCTTCTCCGGACCGTCGGGGGAGAACATCCGACTCGTCGCTCAGGAAGTCGACGGCGCTCTCGTCCGACCGGGAAAGACCTTCTCGCTCAACGGGTACACCGGCCCTCGCGGCACCGCCCAGGGGTACGTCGAGTCCGGGATCATCGATCACGGCAGGCCGTCGAACGCGGTCGGCGGCGGCATCTCCCAGTTCGCGACCACCCTGTACAACGCCGCGTACTTCGCGGGCCTCGAGGACGCCGGGCACACCGAGCACTCGTACTACATCTCGCGGTATCCCGAGGCCCGGGAGGCGACGGTCTTCGAAGGTCAGATCGACCTTCAGTTCACCAACAACACCAAGCACGGCGTGTACATCGAGACGCTGTGGTCGCCGTCGAGCATCACCGTTCGCATGTGGAGCACCAAGACCGTCGACGTCGAGTCGATCACCGGGCCGCGCACCGCACCCACGTCGCCCGAGACGATCACCCTGCCCGCCGGCGACGACTGCGTGCCCAGCAGCGGTGTGGGCGGTTTCACCGCGTCGAACACCCGCGTCATCACCGATCACCGGACCGGTCGCGAGATCTCCCGGCACACGCGAGAAGTGAAATACGATCCGGAGCCGTTCGTGCGCTGTCGCTGACTCGCCTGGCGCCGGACGAGTCTTCCGCCGGTCGAGCGCGGGTCGAGACCCCTGTGCGCAAGTTCACTGCACTTTGTTGCATACCCCGCCTGTGTCGACCGTCACCGGTTGGTTAAGCTCCGGACATGGAACTCAATGGAGCAAGTGCAATCGTCACCGGTGGCGCGTCGGGCATCGGCGCGGCGTCGGCCCGTCGTCTGGCCGCCCGCGGCGCCAAAGTCGTCATCGCCGATCTGAAGGCGGAAGACGGCGAGGCCCTGGCCAAGGAGATCGACGGCGTCTTCGTCACCGTCGACGTGACCGACACCGCGCAGATCGAGGCCGCGGTCAACAAGGCCACCGAGCTGGGCCCGCTGAAGGCCGTCGTCAACTCGGCCGGTATCGGCTGGGCGCAGCGCACCGTCGGACGCGACGGGGAGTTCGCCTCCGCTCACAACCTGGACCTGTACAAGAAGGTCATCGCGATCAACCTGATCGGCACCTTCGACTGCGTTCGCCTCGCCGCCACCGCGATGAGCCGCAACGAGCCGTCCGGCGACGGCGAGCGCGGTGCGATCGTCAACCTCGCCAGCGTCGCGGCGTTCGACGGTCAGATCGGTCAGGCCGCGTACTCGTCGTCGAAGGGCGGCGTCGTCGGCATGACCCTGCCCGTCGCCCGTGACCTGTCGGCGATCGGCGTGCGCGTCAACTGCATCGCGCCGGGTCTGATCAACACCCCCATCTACGGCGAGGGTCCCGACGCCGAAGCGTTCAAGGCCAAGCTCGGTGAGAGCGTTCTGTTCCCGAAGCGTCTCGGCGTGCCCGACGAGCTGGCGTCGATGGTCGAGGAGCTGATCACCAACTCGTACATGAACGCCGAGGTGATCCGCGTCGACGGCGGCATCCGGATGCCTCCGAAGTAGAACGGTCCGGCCGTACCGCAGACGGTGCCCCGACGAGTATCGACTCGCCGGGGCACTGTTGTACCGCGACACGATCGACGGGAACATGAGCGATACCGGCGCGCGGCGACGGCTCGCCGGGCGATTCCCTCGCCGACGGTTGACGACGGTCACACCCTCCGGCATAGTGGGAACCGGAAAAATAAGCGATCGCTTACTCGGTTTGAGCATGGTGAATGCGACCGTCGGCGCCGTCATTGTCAGAGGAGATTCATGAGTACCCAGCGAACCGCCATCGTCACCGGAGCAGCCCGCGGCATCGGGGCCGAAGTCGCCCGTCGTCTCGCGTCCGACGGCCACGCCGTCGCGGTGCTCGACCTCGACGAGGCCGCCTGCCAGAAGGTCGTCGACGGCATCGTGGCCGACGGCGGCAAGGCGCTGGCCGTCGGTGCGGACGTCTCCGACGAGGTCGCCGTCGAAGCCGCGGTGAGCCGGGTGGCCGCCGAACTCGGCGCGCCGACCATCCTGGTGAACAACGCAGGCATCATCCGCGACAACCTGATCTTCAAAATGACCGTCTCCGACTGGGACTCGGTCATGGCCGTGCACCTGCGCGGTGCGTTCCTCATGTCCCGCGAGGTGCAGGCGTATCAGACCAAGGAGGGCTGGGGCCGCATCGTTAACCTGTCGTCGACGTCGGCGCTGGGCAACCGCGGCCAGGCCAACTACTCGGCCGCCAAGGCCGGGATGCAGGGCTTCACCAAGACTCTCGCCCTTGAGCTCGGCCGCTTCGGCGTCACCGCCAACGCGATCGCCCCGGGATTCATCGCCACGGAGATGACCGCCGCGACCGCCGAGCGCATGGGCGTCGGCTTCGACGACTTCAAGGCCGCGGCCGCCAAGGAGATCCCGGTCCAGCGCGTCGGCGAGCCCGCCGACATCGCGCACGCCGTCAGCTTCTACGCCAGCGAAGGTGCGGGCTTCGTCTCCGGCCAGGTGCTCTACGTGGCGGGCGGGCCGAAGGCATGAGAATCCTCAACGGCGCCGATGAGCTCAAAGCCGCCGAGGGCACGCACCTCGGCTACTCCGACTGGGTCGAGATCGACCAGGCCCGCATCGACAAGTTCGCCGACGCGACCGGCGACCACCAGTGGATCCACGTCGATCCCGAGCGCGCGGCATCCGGACCGTTCGGCGCCACCATCGCGCACGGCTATCTGACGCTGTCGCTGATCCCGATGCTGTCGTGGCAGGTGTACAAGGTGGAGGGCAACACCATGGGCATCAACTACGGCAGCAACAAGGTCCGCTTCCCGTCGACGGTCCCGGTCGGCTCGCGCGTGCGCGCGGGCGTCGAGATCGTGTCGGTCACGGAGACGGCCGCCGGGTACCAGGTGATCAACCGCGTCACCGTCGAACGCGAGGGCGGCGACAAGCCCGCATGCGTCGCCGAGACCGTGTCGGTGCTGGCGTTCTGATGACGCAGCCGCATCCCGGACTCGACCTGGATGTCCTCGGCCGCTGGCTTCCCGAGCACGTCGACGGCGCGGGCTCGCAGCTGAGCGCGACGTTGATCGCCGGTGGAAAGTCGAACCTGACGTACCGGATCACCGACGGGACGGCGGTGTGGATTCTGCGTCGGCCGCCGGTGGGGCACCTGCTGGCGACCGCCCACGACATGGTCCGCGAACACCGCATGATGTCGGCGCTCGCGCCGACTCCCGTGCCCGTGCCCGCGATGTACGCGCTGTGTGACGATCCGGACGTGCTCGGCGCCCCGTTCTACGTCATGGAGTGCGTCGACGGTGCCACCTACCGCTCCAAGGCCGACCTCGCCGCCGTCGGCGCCGAGCGGACCAGGGCGATGTCGGAGAACTTCGTCGACGTCCTCGCCGAACTGCACCGCGTGAACCCGGCGGAGGTCGGGCTGGCCGACTTCGGCCGTCCCGAGGGCTTCCTCGGGCGTCAGGTCGAGCGGTGGCACAAGCAGTTCGAGGCCGCGCACACCCGTGAGCTCCCGACGATGGAGGCGCTGTACGCCGAACTGTCGCAGCGGGTTCTGGCCGACACCGCGCCCGGGATCGTGCACGGCGACTACCGGCTCGACAACGTCCTCGTCGACGGCGACGACCGCGTCGTCGGCGTCGTCGACTGGGAGCTGTCGACGATCGGCGACCCGCTCACGGACCTCGCGCTGATGCTGGTCTACGGCCGCATGGCGAAGTTCTCGCCGGACACCGTCGCCGATGCGACGGAGGCCCCCGGTTACCTGAGCGAGGACGAGGTGATCGCCCGGTACGCCGCGGGCAGCGACCGTGATCTGTCGGACCTCGGCTTCTACATCGCCCTGAGCTGTTTCAAACTGGCGGGCATCGTCGAAGGAATCCACTACCGCTTCGTCAACGGCCAGACGGTCGGCGACGGCTTCTCGCAGATCGGCGAGGGCGTGTACGGACTGCTCGACGCGGGGCTCGCCGCACTGAAGGAGAACTGACATGGAATTCGCATTCGACGACGAGACCCGCGAGCTGATCGAGGGCGTCAGCGCCTTCATGGACAGCCACGTCTACCCGAATGAGCAGGTCTTTCACGACCAGCTCGCCCAGCTCGACGACAAGTGGGCCTGGGACAGCGTGCCGGTGCTGGCCGAACTGCGCGGCGAGGCGCGCTCGCGCGGCTACTGGAACTTCTTCCTGCCCGGCGAGAACGGTGCGGGGCTGACCAACCTGCAGTACGCTCCGCTCGCCGAGCTCAGCGGCCGCAGCCCGCAGCTGGCACCCGCCGTCTTCAACTGCGCCGCGCCGGACACCGGAAACATGGAGGTCCTCAACGAGTTCGGCACCGCGGCCCAGCAGGAGCAGTGGCTGCGCCCGCTGCTCGACGGCGAGATCCGCTCGGCATTCGCGATGACCGAACCGGACGTCGCGAGCTCGGATGCGACCAACATCGAGCTGTCGATCCGCCGCGACGGCGACGAGTACGTCGTCAACGGTCGCAAATGGTGGATCACCGGTGCGATGAATCCGAACGCGAAGATCCTCATCGTGATGGGCAAGACGGATCCGGAGGCGCCGCGTCACCGGCAGCAGTCGCAGATCCTCGTCCCGCGGGACACCCCGGGCGTCGAGGTGATCCGCGGTATGGAGGTCTTCGGCTACGACGACCACAGCCACGGCGGACATGCCGAACTGAAGTTCACCGACGTCCGCGTGCCGGTCGCGAACGTCATCGCCGACGAGGGCGCCGGTTTCGCCATCGCGCAGGCCCGTCTGGGACCGGGGCGCATCCACCACTGCATGCGATCGATCGGCCTCGCCGAGCGCGCCGTCGAGTTGATGTGCGACCGTGCATCCGCTCGTGTCGCGTTCGGTCGCCCGCTCGCCGAGCAGGGTGTGATCCGCGACTGGATCGCCGAATCGCGCGTGCGCATCGAGCAGCTGCGACTTCTGGTCCTCAAGACCGCATGGCTGATGGACACCGTCGGAAACAAGGGGGCGCACAGCGAGATCCAGGCGATCAAGATCGCCACCCCGCGTACCGTCCAATGGATCCTCGACAAGGCGATCCAAGTGCACGGCGCCGGCGGTCTGTCGCAGGACTTCCCGCTCGCCGAGGCGTACGCGGGCATCCGTACGCTGCGCTTCGCCGACGGTCCCGACGAGGTTCACAAGAACTCGCTGGCCAAGGCCGAGCTCCGCAAGCGCACAGAGCGCTGACACCCGGCGGACCCTGAACGCGTGCCGTGACGGGTGCGCGGAGACGTCCCGGGCGGGCGTCACGCATCGAAGTTGCGTATGCGCAATTACCTGCCATCGGCGCTGAAAACTGTGACATGTTTGTCCGCTCAGTGACGCCCGAGGCAATCATCACGCATCCGTGCATTGGCGGAAACCGCAGGTAGTCGCTACGGCGCGGGGTAAGGCGGGGCGACGGTGGGTTCGGACCGACCCGAGGCCCCGAACCATTGCTTAACGTCTGCTGAGGGGCTTAACTATGCTTCTGCCATGGCTTATTCTTGTCACCGGATCGGTGTCGACGCTCTAGACGGGGGTTTCTCAGCAGGTCCTTCAGACCGAGGGGAATTCTCGGTCCGTGTGGGGAAAGCCGATATTCACGCTCGTCGAAACGGGCGCATCGATGACTGAGCCCTACGGTGCCGAATCGTTCTCCGATGAGGCTCCCACAGTGGAGACCGTGCTGCCCAGAGAGACGATTCTGCAGGCACGCGATATGCAGGTCAAAGCGTCCTGGGGTCACATCTACGGACCGGTCGACCTGGACATCCGACGCGGTGGTGTGACCGTCCTCGTCGGGTCCGGAGGCCGCGGCCGGACCGCGCTTCTCCTCACCCTGGCCGGGCGGATGAAGCCGACGGCGGGAACCCTCGACTCGTTCGGCAGGCGCAATTCCGCGCACCGACTGTTCTCGCGTTCGGCCCTCGGTTTCGTCGACGAGGTCGACGAGATCGAGCAGACCATCCGCGTGCACGACGTGCTGACCGAACAGCTTCGTTGGACGGCGCCCTGGTACAAGTTCGTCGGGCAGTCGACCGCCGACGATCTGGAGCGGCTGTGCCGCCCGGTGTTCGGCCCGCTGACACTGCCCACGCTGGACGCCTACGTCGAGGAGCTTCCCGAGCTCACCGGTGCGCTGTTCCGGATCGCCATGGCCAACATCCGCCGACCGGAGCTTCTCGTCGTCGGCGGAATCGACAACCTGCGGAACACCGCGAGCGCCGCCCTGATGTTGGAACGGCTCATCGATCTCGGTCGTGAGCAGACCGTGATCACGGCCGACGTCAACGGCGTCGACCCGGTCGACGGGATCACCGACGTCGTGGACGTTCCCAATCTGACCGACGACGAGTTCGTTCGTCTCGAGCACGGAGATCGAATCGTATGAAGATGCTCGCAGCATTCTCCCCGGGCAGCGACTTCAAGCGTTACTACCGCGGCAGGATGCCGAGGTTGGCGTTCGCTGTCATCATCCTGATGCCGTTGATGTACGGCGCGCTCTACCTGTGGGCGTTCTGGAACCCGTTCAACGAGGTCAACCGGATCCCGATCGCCCTGGTGAATCTGGACACCGGCGCGCAGATGGACGGCAAGGAGTTGAAGGCCGGCGAGCAGGTGGTCCAGGGACTCCTGGAGTCCAAGCAACTCGACCTCGACGTGGTCTCCGAGTCCGAGGCCACCGACGGCGTGGACCACGGCAAGTACTACTTCTCGATCACCCTGCCCAAGGACTTCAGCCAGGCCGTCGTATCGCCGACGTCCGGCAACGCGAGATCGGCTCAACTGATCTTCACGTACAACGACGCCAACAACTATCTGGCGTCGGTCCTCGGCGGCGACGCCGCTCAGCAGGTCGTGGCGAACGTGTCGGCGCAGGTCGGCACCCAGACCTTCGACATCGTCTTCCAGCAGGTCGGCGGCATGCTGCCGAAGGTCACCGAGGCCATCGACGGCGCCAATGAGCTCGCCGCGGGGCTGGTGACCGCGAACTCCGGCGGCAAACAGCTGGCCGGGGGCGTCGACGAACTCTCCAGTGCCGTGCTGAAGGCCACCGATCCGCTCGTGTCTCTGACGAGCGACGGGGGCGGACTCAGCCCCGCCGAGGTGAAGGCGGCGTCGACCCGCATCGACACGAACGTGACCAAGCTGAACACGGTGATGAGCGACGCGGCGGGGGCCCAGTCGCGGGCGGCGAACGCCCTGGACACGGTCGTCTCGCGTCTGTCGAACAGCCGTGACCCGTCGATGCGCGCGCTCGCGTCGACCCTCGCGCCGGCCAAGCAGTACCTGACGACGCAGGGGCTCGGCCCCGACGCCGACAACACCCTCACTCAGCTGCAGTCCGACTCGTCGTTGATCTCGTCGCAGTTCAACACGCCGGGCAGCCCGCTGAACACCTTCCTCGGCCTGGCCGAGACCGGTGCGCTGCACAACGACATCATGACGGTCCGCTCGGACATGACCGAGCTCAGCGACGGTGCGAATGAGCTGTCGTCCGGTCTGGGCGAACTGCAGACCGGTTCGGCGCAGCTCGCGAGCGGTCTCGACGAGGCCGGCGACGCCATCCCGAAGTGGACCAAGGCCCAGCAGGACGCGCTCGCCAAGACTCTGGCGGCGCCGGTGACCCTGGAGGAGAAGTACAAGAACGAGGCCGAGACCTTCGGCACCGGCTTCGCGCCGTTCTTCTTCTCCCTGGCGCTGTTCGTCGGCGGCATCATCGCCTGGATGCTGTTCACACCGTTGCAGTCCCGTCCGATCGCACAGGGGCTGAACTCGGTGCGCGCCGTGCTCGCCTCGTACGCTCCCACGTTCGGCGTCGGCGTCCTGCAGGCCCTGATCCTGTACCTCGTGACCGTGTACGCGGTCGGCATGAAACCGGCGCATCTTTTCGGCACATTCGGATTCATGGTGTTGGTGGTCGCGACGTTCCTCGCGATAATTCAGATGTTCAACGCATTGTTCGGTCCAGCCGTCGGCCGTGTGGTCACGTTGGCGTTCTTGATGATTCAGCTGACTTCTGCCGGCGGTATATACCCCGTTCAGACGACGACGAAACCATTCCAGTACATCCATTGGGTGGATCCGATGACATATACCGTCAACGGGTTGAGACAAATGATCATGGGCGGCGTCGATTATCGATTCTGGGTGGCGTTCGCGGTCCTCATCGGGATCACGCTCCTGTGCCTGATCGTGTCGACGTTCGCCGCTCGAAGAAACCGGCAGTACACGATGGACAGGCTCTATCCGCCAGTCGAAGTCTGACCCGGTACAGGCGTGACCTGTGCCTTCCCGACACATTTGATTCGCTGACCAGAAAATAGGAGAAGACATGGCCGACAAGGACTACCAGCGGATGGCTCTCAGCCCGGTGTTCAACCGGCTCGGCGAGCAGTCGTCGCTGCCGCGCCACGAGATGGCAGACGGGATGCTCCTGCCGAGCACCGCGTACCAGATCGTCCACGACCAGGCGATGCTCGACGGAAACTCGCGCTTGAACATGGCGACGTTCGTCTCGACGTACATGGACAAGGAAGCCCAGCTCCTGTACATGCAGACCGTCGACAAGAACATGATCGACAAGGACGAGTATCCGGCGACCGCCGAGATCGAGGACCGCTGCTGGCGGATCCTGGGCAACCTGTGGCACAACCCGGACGTGGAGAACTCGATCGGCACCTCGACGATCGGCTCGTCCGAGGCGTGCATGCTCGGCGGCCTGGCGCTCAAGCGCCGCTGGCAGACCAAGCGCAAGGCCGAGGGCAAGTCGACGGAGGCGCCGAACCTGGTGCTCTCGACCGCCGTTCAGGTGTGCTGGGAGAAGTTCTGCAACTACTTCGAGGTGGAGCCCCGTTGGGTGCCGATCACCGAGGACCACCTGTTCCTCGACGGCCACGACCTCGAGAAGTACGTCGACGAGAACACCATCGGCGTCGTCGCGATCATGGGCCAGACCTACACCGGCGCCTACGAGCCGGTCGAGGAGATCGCGGCCAAGCTCGACCAGATCCAGGCCGATACCGGCCTGGACGTGAACATCCACATCGACGGCGCGTCCGGCGCGATGATCGCCCCGTTCTGCCAGCCCGAGCTCAACTGGGACTTCCGCGTCGACCGCGTCGCGTCCATCAGCACCTCGGGCCACAAGTTCGGCCTCGTGTACCCGGGTGTCGGCTGGATCGTGTGGCGTGACAAGGACGCTCTGCCCGAGAGCCTGATCTTCCACTGCGCCTACCTGGGCGGCGACATGCCGACCCTGGCGCTGAACTTCTCGCGCCCGGGCGCGCAGGTCCTGCTGCAGTACTACCAGTTCCTGCGTCTGGGCAAGGAGGGCTACCGCGAGGTCCAGCAGGGGTCGCTCGACGTCGCCCAGTACCTCTCGGCGTCGATCGCCGAGATGGCGCCGTTCGAACTCGTCAGCAAGGGCGACACGATCCCGGTGTTCGCGTGGCGGATGCGCAAGGGATACACCGACAACTGGACTCTCTACGATCTCCAGGACCGTCTGCGGATGAAGGGCTGGCAGGTTCCCGCCTACCCGCTCGCCGACGATCTCGCCGAGGTCACCGTGCAGCGCATCGTCGTGCGTGCCGGGCTGAGCAAGGATCTGGCCGGCTCACTGCTCGCCGACATCAAGACCGAGGTCGAGTTCCTCGAGCGTCTGACCGGTCCGATGCCGACCGAGGGCCAGACCTCGGCCTTCCACCACTGACCGGTGCGGGACGTCCCGAGTCGTTCGCGACGCGGGACGTCCTTTGGCGTTTCTTCAGAAGAGAGGTATGCGTGTGAGCGTCGCCCGCGGTTCGTTCGTCGGACGGCTCCTGATGCCGACACTGGCCAAACAGTGCATCGGATTCATGATCGGGTCGTTCCTGTTCGCGTTGGGGTCGGCCCCCGGGTTCGGTACGTGGGCCGGTGCGACGGCGTCGAACGTCTCGTATTTCATCGGGGCGTGGTTCTTCACGGCCGCGGGCCTGGTGCAGTTGGCGCTCTCGGGTGCGATGACGACGAAGGTCTCCTACGGATCGGGCACGATGTTCCGCGCCGAGTGGCTCGCCGCGTCGACGCAGTCGGTCGGCACCGTGCTGTTCAATGTGAGCACCACGGCCGCGCTGTACATCAAGTCGGTGCACGGCACCCAGCAGCTGGTCTGGAATCCGGACGCGGGCGGATCGGTGTTCTTCCTCGTCAGCGGTTGGTTCGTCTTGGTCGCGTTGAAACACACCGACGGTCGCGTGTGGGCGCCGCGGAGTTCGGACTGGTGGTGCGGTCAGATCAACATGCTGGGCTGTATTGCGTTCGGAGTGTCGGCCGTCGGCGGCTTCGTCAGTAGGACCGGTAACACCGTGGACGCGGTGCTGGCCAACACCGGCACCTTCATCGGCGCGCTGTGCTTCTTCTCCGCCTCGTTCATCGCACTGGTGGTGGCCAAGCGGGACGCGCGGCCGGTCACCGCGCCCGTTACGGCGTGACGCGGCGCCTCGGCTCGGCAGGCACACCGGTGTCGCGGAGCGGCCGCGTCGCGAACGGGGCGCTTACTCGCCGACCCGCCACAGCGGGTTCACCGGGCCGTGGCCGGCTCCCAGCGGATACGCCGACTCCAGACCCCTGGTGACCCAGCCCTTGGCGAACTCGAGCGCATCGGGCACCGTGCGACCGTGGGCGAGGGCCGCACAGATCGCGGCGGCGAGCGTGTCGCCCGCTCCGTGATCGTGCGGGGTGTGGATGCGACGGGTCTCCAGGGCGATGAACTCGGTGCCGTCGAACAGCAGATCCGGGCTGAGTTCGCTGGTCCGCAGATGCCCGCCCTTGACCAGTGCCCACCGGGCGCCGAGATCGTGCAGGGCGCGGGCTGCGTCGCGCTGGGTCGCCGCGTCGACCACGTCGATGCCGGTGATGAGTCGGACCTCGTCGAGGTTCGGCGTCACGACGTCGGCCAGCGGGATCATCCGATGTATGAGCGTGCCGAGGGCGTCCACAGCTAATAGGGGATTGCCGTGCATCGACGCGCACACCGGGTCGACGACGAGCGGAATCGTCCGCCCGCCGCCGATCGACAGTTCGTCGCACGCGTCGGCGATCGCCTCGATGATCGGCGCCGACGCGAGCATCCCGGTCTTGACCGCGCCGACCCCGATGTCGGGCACCACCGAGTGCATCTGCGCGGCGACGACCTCCGGTTCGATCTCCTGAACACCGGTGACCCCCAGCGTGTTCTGCACGGTCACCGCGGTGACCGCCACACACGCGTGCAAGCCGAGCAGTGCGAACGTGCGCATATCGGCCTGGATGCCCGCGCCGCCGCCGGAGTCGGACCCGGCGACGGTCATCACGCGTACCGGCGTGCGTCCGGGAGCGACGGTCGGCAGCAGGCGCGGATCGGTCACGGCGCGGCGACCTCGCTGATGGGCAGGTAGACCTGGTTGCCCGCGGCGGTGAACTCCTCCGACTTGGCCGCCATCTCCTGCGCGATCTTCCGGTCGATGTCCTCGGCGGTGACGAGGTCGTTCTCCTCGGCGTAGGCGCGGACGTCGGCGGAGATGCGCATGGAGCAGAACTTCGGACCGCACATCGAGCAGAAGTGCGCGGTCTTCGCGGGTTCGGCGGGCATCGTCTCGTCGTGGTATTCGCGGGCGGTGTCCGGGTCGAGTGCCAGGTTGAACTGGTCGGTCCAGCGGAACTCGAACCGCGCCTTGCTCAGCGCGTCGTCGCGCTCCTGCGCACGCGGATGCGCTTTGGCCAGGTCGGCGGCATGGGCGGCGATCTTGTAGGTGATCACGCCGACCTTGACGTCGTCGCGGTCGGGCAGACCGAGATGCTCCTTGGGGGTGACATAGCAGAGCATCGCGGTGCCCGCCTGGGCGATCATCGCGGCGCCGATCGCCGAGGTGATGTGGTCGTAGGCGGGCGCGATGTCGGTGGCGAGCGGACCGAGGGTGTAGAACGGGGCCTCGTCGCACCATTCCTCCTCCAGGCGCACGTTCTCGACGATCTTGTGCATCGGCACGTGGCCGGGACCCTCGATCATCACCTGCACGCCGTACGCCTTGGCGCGAGTGGTCAGTTCACCGAGCGTCCGGAGTTCGGCGAACTGGGCCTCGTCGTTGGCGTCGGCGATCGAACCGGGGCGCAGACCGTCGCCGAGGGAGAAGGTGATGTCGTATCGGGCGAGGATCTCGCAGAGCTCGTCGAAGTGCGTGTACAGGAACGATTCGGTGTGGTGCGCCAGACACCAGGCCGCCATGATCGATCCGCCGCGCGAGACGATGCCGGTGACGCGTTTGGCCGTGAGCGGCACGTAGCGCAGCAGGACACCGGCGTGGACGGTCATGTAGTCGACCCCCTGCTCGGCCTGTTCGATCACGGTGTCGCGGTAGATCTCCCAGGTCAGTGCGGTCGGATCGCCCTTGACCTTCTCCAGCGCCTGGTAGATCGGAACGGTGCCGACCGGGGCGGGGGAGTTGCGCATGATCCACTCGCGGGTCTGGTGGATGTCCTTGCCGGTGGAGAGGTCCATGATCGTGTCGGCGCCCCATCGGGTGGCCCACACCATCTTCTCCACCTCTTCGGCGATCGACGATGTGACCGCCGAGTTGCCGATGTTGGCGTTGACCTTGACCGCGAACTTCTTGCCGATGATCATGGGTTCCGATTCGGGGTGGCGGTGGTTGGCCGGGATCACCGCGCGGCCGGCGGCGACCTCGGTGCGGACCACCTCGGCGTCGACGCCTTCGCGGGCGGCGATGTAGGCCATTTCGGCGGTCACGATGCCCGCTCGGGCCCAGCCGAGCTGGGTGGCGGCGCCGTCGATCGGCTCGGGCCTGGTCCACGAGTCGCGGATCGGTTCGAGACCGCGTTCGAGGTCGATCACGGCGTTCGGATCGGTGTACGGACCGGATGTGTCGTACAGGTCGAGGTGGTCGCCGTCGGTGAGGTGAACGCGTCGAGTGGGGACACGCAGGCCGTCGACCGTCCCGAGACCGGAGCGATGTTCGACCTCGAGGTATTCCTTGGTGCTGCCCTCGATGGGGCCGGTGGTGACACCGCCGGTGGACACAGATGTGCTCATGACATTCCTCCCTACGCCGGCATTATCCGGACAGGTTCAAGCGGTCGACGATCGCCGTTCGTCATCTCAGCCCTCGGTTCGTGAGAGCCCCCGCGTGTGCAGTTGTGTGTGCGCTCACAGCGCACGGTGCCACTCTAACCACAAGCCGCGGTGCGGTTCCAGTCGGCCTCTCCAGGTAACTCGAGTCACACCTAACCGTGATGCAGATGAGACTGGTGTGAGTTGCGGCACATTGCTTGCGCCACGTAGTGTTGTGATCGTTGTCACAGGGAGGTGTCATGCATCTGAGGAATCGCCATCAGGCGCCGCAGAATTCCGCTCGTTCGCTGCTCCAACAGATCTCCGAAGTGGTCCACAACCCGGAACGGGAACGCTTCGAACTGTGGGTGGCGGGCGATCTCGTCGGCGTGCTGGGCTACAGCCTCGAAGACGCTCCCGACGGCACGATCGCGACCATTCTGCACACCGTCATGTACGACGAGTACGCCGGTCACGGCCTCGCGACCAGACTGACCGGAAGCGCCATGTCGTACATGCGCGACAACGGCTTCAAAGTCCGTCCCGTCTGCACGTTCACCAGGAAGTTCATCGAGGAGCATCCGGGAGTGGTCCCGCTGGTGCCGGTGTAGGAGGGGCCTCGATACTCCACCGGCGGGGGAGTCGGGGGCGGGTCTACGCGGACGAGACGTCGAGGACGAGCGGAGCGTGGTCGCTGGCGCCCTTGGCGTTGCGGGCGGCGACGTCGATGAAGGCGTCGAAGACCCGGTCGTTCAGTGCGGGCGAGCACAGCGCGAAGTCGATGCGCATGCCTTCGTTGCGCTCCAATCGGCCGGCCTGGTAGTCCCAGAACGTGTACGTGTCCGGACCGGGTGCGAACGGTCCCGCACTGTCGACGAAACCGGCGGCGCCGAACTGGGCGAACGCGGCGCGCTCGGCGTCGGAGGTATGCGTGCGGTCGGCGAACAGCTCGGGATCCCATACGTCGGCGTCGGTCGGTGCTACGTTCCAGTCGCCGGCCAACGCCACTTGGGCGGCCGGATCGTGTCCGAGCTCGAGTCTGGTGACGTCGGCGAGGGCGTCGAGCCACTCCAGTTTGTAACTCATATGCGGATCGGTCCGTGTCCGGCCGTTCGGCACGTACAGGCTCCACACGCGCACGCCGCCGCATGTCGCCGAGATCGCGCGCGACTCGCGCACGCCGTTGTACGTCGGCTGACCGTCGAAGCCGATGTGCACATCGGTCAGACCCGCGCGGGACGCGATGGCGACCCCGTTGTATCCGCCGTCGCCGCAGATCGCGACGTCGTAGCCGTGTGCGGCGAAACTCATCACCGGGAACTGGTCGTCGGAGCACTTGGTCTCCTGCAGCGCCAGGACGTCGATCGCATGCCGGGTCATCCACGCGACGACGTCCTCCGAACGCGCGCGGATCGAGTTCACGTTCCAGGTCGCCAGGCGCACGGGTCAGATCTCCTCGGTCGGGTCGGTCAGCTGAGTGCCGACGGCGGCCCACCGGTCGCGGACGGCCGCCGGGTCGTCGTCGGTCAGCAAGACGGCGAAGCGGCGATCGTGGTAGTGGTCGTGCCAGAAGTCGACCGATTCGGCGAACCATTCCAGCTCGTCGGGGGCGTCGGCGAGCAGCGCGCCGGCGTGCACGACGATCGTCAGCAGGCCGGTCGACGGTCCGCCCTCGGCGGTCGGCAGATCAGTGGGCAGATCTCGCATGCAGTCGTCGAGAGCGTCGCGGTTCCGTCCGAAGTGGTCGGGGAAACGCCAGGCCGCGGCGAGGGAGTCGAGGACGCCGTCGACGGTCCGCATCGCCTCGCCGTCCACCCGGCGTGCCACCCATCCGGTTCCGAACAGGCTGGGGGCGGATGAGGAGAGTGCGGTCATGCGGCGGGCCCTCGGATCGCCGTGAAGCTCTCGTAGTGGTCGAGAGTGTAGTAGGCCGAACCGTTGCTGCCGGTCACGATGCGCTCGGCGTCGCGCCCGCGGCCCCGCTGCTTGGCGTTCACATCCCACTCCCGATAGGTGATCTTCTGTCCGTCGGCCGTGCGTCGGGGCAGCCGTCCCTCGGCGTTGCGGAACAGGTCGCCGCCGTGGGTGCCCGGTGCGTTCGCGGCCTCCGGCCAGTCGCCCGCGTCGATGTAGTCGAGCGTCTGCTGTACCCGCGCAGGCACGTCGTCGGACGGCTTTCCGGCGGTGCGGGAGTGCTCGGAGCCCGTGGCGCTCGGCGCGACGATGCTCGC
Organism: Gordonia humi; assembly: GCF_014197435.1. Lineage (NCBI taxonomy): Bacteria > Bacillati > Actinomycetota > Actinomycetes > Mycobacteriales > Gordoniaceae > Gordonia > Gordonia humi. The sequence continues at coordinate 4,816,251 of NZ_JACIFP010000001.1, read as the reverse complement.
TCCGGACGACGTCGACTCCACGGAGTCGAGCGAACTGCGACCGTCGACCCACCAGGTCAGAGCGACCACGGCCAGTAGGACGACCACGCCGAGCCCGGACGCGAGCAGGCGACGGCGGGACTGATCGGGGTCGGAGTTCGAAGCAGACATCGCGTTCCACGGTAGCGGCTGAGCCGTCGGAATCGAATTCGCTCCGGCCCGGCCGCGGCTACAGCTCGCCGACCTGCGCGGTGTGGTGCAGTCGGTAGCCCGCGTCGCGGGCGGCGGCGCGCAACGCCGAGTCGTCGGCGTCGACGTCGACCGCCCACAGTCCGTCGTCGACCCGCGCCGGAGCGAGGCCGGCCACGTCGATGGGCCGATCGGCGACGAGGACCTCCAGGTCGCGGACGTCGGTGATCGGCACGCGTCCGGGCCGGGTCAGCCGGTCGGGGAGCAGTGCCATCGGGACCTCGTCGAGATCGTCGTACCAGGCGCAGATCTCGTCGACGGCGGCCGACGGCGCGTTGAACTCCACCGGGATCGCCGAGCGTCCGCGGAGGGTGGACCCGCCCGACAGCACGATCCAACCGTCGATCTCCTCCCGCTCGGTGGCGTCGGCGGCGTCGCACAGGGCGCGCTCAACGTCCCGGATCTCCGAGTTGCGCACCACCTCCCGAGACAGCAGGCGGATCGAGGTGATCGCCGTGCGCGGTATCGCGACCTCGACGCCGTCGCGGTCGATCAGCAGAGACTTCTCGTCGGAGGTCTTCAGCACGCCCGTCACATCCGATTGCGACGGTCCGCCGGACAGTGCGGGATTCGACTCGGCACGCCAGTCCGCGGGTGCGGCGGCGTGATCGAGTCGATAGCGGACGACGATGCGGTCGCCGACGGTTGGATCGATCATGCTCTCATCTTGTCAGTCATCGTGCCCGAACGGGTCGCGATCGGCGCCGGGCAGCCACGTGAGGCCCGGAACGCCCCAACCGTTGCGCTTGATCGCCTTCTTCGCGGCCCGTGCGTTGCGCCCGATCAGGACGTCGACATACAGGAATCCGTCCAGATGGCCGGTCTCGTGCTGGAGCATGCGGGCGAAGAAGTCGTCGCCCTCGATCTCGACCGGGTCCCCGTTGCGGTCGGTGCCGACGACCTTGGCCCAGTCGGCGCGCCCGGTGGGGAAGCCCTCGCCGGGCACCGACAGACAGCCCTCGTCGTTGTCGTCGGGGTCGGGCATCGTCTCGGGGATCTCCGAGGTCTGCAGGACCGGGTTGATCACCTCGCCGCGACGGCGCGTCGGGCCGTCCGGGCAGTCGTAGACGAACATGCGCAGGCCGCGGCCCACCTGATTGGCGGCCAGGCCGACCCCGTTCGCGGCGTCCATCGTCGCGTACATGTCGTCGAGCAGTTCGACGATCTCGGCCGACGGACGTCCCGAGTCGTCGAGATCGACCGGGGTCGTCGGCTCGTGGAGGACGGGTTCGCCGACGATGCAGATCGGAAGTATTGCCATAGCGGGACAGTTTACCGCTGCAATACGACATGCCAGCGGTGCGTCGTCGTGAAGGCGAGCGTGAACGCCGCTACACTCTTGTGCGAACCACACGCTTGTGATTCCACCCGGACGTCGGTGCTCTGGAGCAAGGGGAACCGAGCGAGTGGATGCGACTATTCGACGGTTTTAAGGGGCGAGATGGACGGCGCAACCGCGCGTACACCCAGCAACGACGATGACCCGATCGTCGTCGAGCAGTCCGGCCAGCAGGTGGATCCGCACGAGATGGGCCCCGACGGGCTGACTCGACGTGAACGCGAGGTGTTGGCGTTCGAGCGCCAGTGGTGGAAGTACGCGGGGTCGAAGGAAGAGGCCATCAAAGAGCTCTTCGATCTCTCGGCGACCCGCTACTACCAGATTCTGAACGCCCTGGTCGACCGACCGGAGTCGCTCGCGGCCGACCCGATGCTCGTGAAGCGTCTGCGCCGCCTGCGGGCCTCGCGGCAGAAGGCGCGGGCCGCGCGCCGCCTCGGATTCGAGATCTGAGGCAGAGACTGCGGGCATGTCACACGGACGGCTCGTCTCCTACACGGCGTCGTGAGCTAAAGTTGCCGTGATGAAAGCTGACCGAGAAACCAACCGACTGCCTCTGCGGGCAGGCGCCATGCTGCTGCTGGCTGTCGCCGTGGTCTTCATCGGCCTCGGCTGGCACCACGCAGTCACCAGTGGCGACGATTCGAAACCGCGACTGTCCGACAGCGACGCGAGTACGGTCGCGACGGCCCCGGCCCAGCCGGACGCGTCGACCGGAGAGTCGTCGGCGCCGTCGAGTTCCCGTGCCGTCGACGCCGCGAACGTCGGATCGATGTGCGTGCTGAACGCCGGAACGATCACCGGTCTGGCCGCCGACGTCACCAAGACCCTCGAGGCCGCGGGCTACGAGGTCGCGAGCACGTCGAACCTGTCGACGGCGAGCATCAGCGAGAACACCATCTTCTACACCGAGGGCAGGGAGGCGGCGGCCAAGAAGGTCGCCGAGTCGGTGCCCGGCGGCGCGTCGGTGGATCCGCGGCCCTCGGCCTTCTCCACCTGCCCGGACGAGGACCTCGCCGTCGTCGTCGTCAGCAAGTAAGACAACGTCCAGCCCAGCCTGTACATGGAACACATAAGGAGCGTCATGTTCGCCCGTAAGCACAGCGGTGCCGCCACCGGAATCTCGACCACCCGTGTCCTGGCGGTCCTCGCCGCGGCAGGCGCCACGGGCGCTGTCCTCGCGGGCTGCACGCCCGACCAGTACCCGACGAACGAGAGGGGCACCACGCCGCCGGTCATCACCGGTGATCAGGCCCATCCGGGCGATCAGGTGAACGCCGACGGCCCGCGCGCCGAGGCCACCACCGAGATGACGGTGACCCTGCGCGACAAGGCGGGCAGCAGCGTCGGCTTCGCCACCTTCACCGAAGCGGACGACGCCGTCACCGTCTCGCTGCGCGTGTCGGGCATGGACGCGGGCTCGCACGGTGTGCACATCCACGAGGTCGGCAAGTGTGAGGCGTCCACCGGCTTCGCGACCGCGGGCGGGCATCTGCAGGTCGACGGCCACACCGGCAAGCCCGAGAGCGGCGACCTGACCAGCGTCACCGTCTTGGAGAACGGCACCGGCCAGGTCACCAGCAGGACCGACGCGTTCAAGCTCGAGCAGATCCGCGGCAGGGCGCTCATCGTGCACGAGGTCGGCGACACCGACGGTACGCAGCGCCTGGCCTGCGGCGTCATCGCCGAGTAGCGAAACGAGTCTGGGGGTGGGGGTCCCGGTGTCGGCCATCGAGTTCCATGGTTCGCCCGAGCCGACGCTCGGCGTCGAATGGGAGCTGGCGCTGGTCGACCGGGACACCCGCGACCTGTCGAATGCGGCCCCGGAACTGTTCGATCTGATCAGGGCCCGCGGCGTCGACCGTGCGGGCCGGATCCACAAGGAGCTGCTCCGCAACACGGTGGAGCTCGTGACCGGCGTGTGCCGCACGGTCGGGGAGGCCATGGCCGATCTCGGCGCCACGCTCGACGTGGTGTGCGGGCTGACCGACGAGATCGGTGTGGATCTCTACGGTGCGGGCACTCATCCGTTCGCCGAGTGGTCCACACAGCAGCTCACCGAGGGACCGCGCTACGCCGAACTCATCGAGCGCACGCAGTGGTGGGGTCGCCAGATGCTGATCTGGGGCGTGCACGTCCACGTCGGCATCAGCCACCGCGACAAGGTGCTGCCGATCCTGTCGTCGCTGCTCAAGTACTACCCCCACCTGCTCGCACTGTCGGCGTCCTCGCCGATGTGGGGCGGTCAGGAGACCGGCTACGCCAGTAACCGGGCGATGATGTTCCAGCAGCTTCCCACGGCTGGACTGCCGTTCCAGTTCGAGACGTGGAGCGAGTTCGAGGCGTTCGTCGCCGACCAGAAGACCACCGGCATCATCGATCACCTCAACGAGATCCGCTGGGACATCCGCCCCTCGCCGCATCTGGGGACCATCGAGGTGCGAGTGTGCGACGGCGTGTCGAACCGTCGCGAACTCGCGGGCATCGTGGCTCTCATCCACTGCCTGATCGTCGACCTCGATCGTCGCCTCACCGCGGGGCAGACGCTGCCGCACATGGCGCCCTGGCTGGTCCAGGAGAACAAGTGGCGGGCCGCCCGCTACGGTATCGACGCCATCATCATCGAGGACTCCGCCTGTGCCGAGCGTCTGGTGACCGAGGACCTCGCCGACCTGCTGATCCGACTCGAGCCGGTCGCCGCCTCCCTCGGCTGTCTCGACGAACTCGCCTCCGTCGCCGACATCGTGGCGCGCGGTGTCAGCTACAAGCGCCAGCGTGAGGTGTACGCGCGCACCGGGAGCCTGGTGGACGTGGTGGGGTCGGTGGTCGACGAACTGGCGTAGCAGGCTAGCTTCCGTGCGCGCTCAGGGCCGAATGAGTTCCAGGTCCTCGAGCAGCGACGGGCCGGTCGGCTCCCAGCCCAGGATCTCGCGCGTGTGAGCGCTGGAGGAGGGTTGGTCCAGCGCGAAGACCGCGCCGATCGCCCCGTAGGTCTCCGCCGGTGCGGGCCCCACCGGTACTCCGAGGCGGCGACCGATGATCTCGGCGATCGCCCTCACCGGGTCGCCCTCGTCGGCGACGGCGTGCCACGACGTCCCGGCCGGTGCTGCCTCCAGTGCCAAGCGGAACAGCGCGGCGGCATCGGCGGAGTGGACGGCCGGCCATCGTTGGGATCCGTCGCCCGGATAGCCGGACAGGCCGCTGGAGCGCGCGATCTGCGTGAGGATGCCGGCGAAGCCGCCCTCGCCGTTCCGGTGGACGGTTCGGGGCAGGCGCACAGCGGAGCTGCGCACGCCCCGGTCCTTCAGTGCGAGGGTGCGGTCGACGGCGACCGCGCGGCCGCCGACCGGGCCGTCGAGGGGCAGGGGATCGGACTCGATCGAGGCGCGCCCCGGGATCGACGGTGTTCCGGAACAGACGACGAACGGTCTCCCGCTGCCGATCAGAGCCTCACCGACGGCGGTGATCGCGGCGGTCTCCTCCGCGATGCCCGCGGCGAGCGCCTCGGGGGCGCTGAAGTCGTTGCTGAAGGCGAGATGGATGACGCCGTCGGAGTCGGCCGCCGCGCTGCGGATCACGTCGAGGTCGGCCAGCCCGCCCCGTACCGCCGAGGCTCCGGCGGCTTCGAGCTTGGCGGCCGAGGTCTCCGAACGTGCCAGGCCGATCACCTCATGGGAGTGCGCGAGCAGCTCGGTGACGACTGCCGCTCCGATGTTGCCGGTCGCACCGGTGACGAAGACCTTCATGGAACCCTCCTAGTGTCATGAGACTCTTGTCCCGTCACTGTACAGGGTGACGAGACAAAAGTCCCATCGGATAGGGTGGGTGCATGGCACGTTGGGAACCGGGAGCACGTGAGCGGCTCGTCGTCGCCGCCGTCGAACTGTTCGCCGATCAGGGGTACGACGCGACCACGGTGACCGAGATCGCCGCGCGAGCCGGGGTCACCAAGAGCACGCTCTTCCGACACTTCTCCGATAAGCGCGAGATCCTCTCCGCCGGGCAGGAGGCCCTGAGCGGTCGGCTGGCCGAGGGCATCGCAGACGCGCCGCCGGACGTCTCGCCGCTGGACGCGGTGGCCGCCGGACTGGAGCGGGCGAGTGAGGCGTTCGGTCCCGTGAACCGCGCGATCGGTCCGCAGTTGAGAGCGGCGATCGCCTCCAGTGCCGAGCTTCAGGAGCGGGACGCGCTCAAACGAGTCGGCCTGTCCGTCGCGATGACCGATGCACTCGCTGCGCGCGGGGTCGCGGTGCCGGTCGCGCAGCTCGCCGCCGAGGTGGGTGTTCTCGCGTTCAAGCAGGGGTACGCCGCGTGGATCGAGGCGGACGACGACACCGGCTTCGGGCCCTACGCCGTCGCCGCTCTGGACACGCTGCGAGAGGCGAGCTCGGAACTCTGACCAGCCTATCGATCGGCTTGCCGGGAGTCGTCGCTCACCCGGGACCGCAGTTGGCTCTCGTCGAGCAGCTGTTCGTCGATGCGCTGTTCGCGGTAGACGAGGCGCCCCACGCGTTGAGCGATGACGGGCGCGGTGATGAGCGTGAAGAGCCCGGTGAGGACCAGCATGCCGGAGTCGACGTGGCCGTCGAGCTGGATCAGCGCCCCGATGAGCACCAGGATCATGCCGAAGGTCTGCGGTTTGGTGGCCGCGTGCATGCGGCTGAGCGTGTCCGGGAAGCGGACGATGCCGACGGCCGCGGTCAGGGCGAGTAACGAGCCGGCGAGGATGAACACGGCGGAGAAGACGTCTGCGATCATGGGGCGGCTCCGTTCACTCGTCGTCTCGCACGCGGAAGCGGGCCACCGCCACCGATCCGATGAAACTGACCAGGCTCAGCACGACGATGGCGGCGGCGATCGTCGTGTCACCGCTGGCCGCCACCCAGATCGCCAGGCCGCAGATCATGATGGCGACGATCGCGTCGATCCCGACCAGGCGGTCCAGGGTGCTCGGGCCGCGTATGGAGCGGTAGGTGGTCAGCACGACGGCGATCAGCAGCATGGCTGCCGCGATGCTCCAGACGTAGGTCATCTACTCGCCCCTCAACCGGCGCCGCAGCCGACCCTGCGAGGCGTGGCGCTCCTCGTCGGCGACGCGCCGGCGGTCGCTGAACGGAACGTGGTGGTAGTCGTCGTCGACGCCGTGGAACGGGCTCGGATGCCACTCGGAGTCGCGCTCGAAGGCCTTGATGAACTGGCGTTCCACATAGGCCATCGTCCGGTAGAAGGAGTCGATCTGCGACTGCTTGCGGACGTCGAAGATGTGGATGTACAGCATGCGCCGCAGGTGGTCGATCTCGACGACCATGGTGCCGGGCACCAGGTTGATGTAGTCGATGGCGAGAGTGAGGACGAGGTCGGACTTGATCGCCAGGTGCACCCGGACCACTGCGCCCAGAGGTGGCGGACCCGGTTTCACCGCGGCCCAGGCGACCTGCGCCGACGACACCATGAAGCTGCCGATCAGGGTGAGCAGGAGCTTCGCCGCCGCGAGCGGGTGGACCCGGCCCTCTATGGGCACCCGAGGCAGCGGCAGCAGCACCATGACGAGTACCGCGAACACGATGCCGACGATGATGTTGGTCCAGGTGACCTCGCCCCACAGAAGCACCCACACGAACGTCAGCCACGCCACGCCCCACAGGCGCATGGCGACCTCGCGGAGATCGCCGCCCGCCCAGACGGGGAACTTGAGGTTCTGTGACAGCCATACGATCAGATTCGTGGTCGGCCAGGCGAACCACAGGACGGCCAGCCGCCACAGCGTGCCGAAGAATCGAGCCACCGGGTTCTTGCCGACGGACTTCGCCCGCGGTCGCTCCGGGTACGGGGTGTTGCTCACCGGCCACCTCCCGTGCCGAGGACGGTGCCGATGTAGACGTTCCGATCCAGGACGCCGTGGGCGCCGCTGTCGGTGAATTCGAAGATCGGTCCGGCCCACACGGTCAACGCGAGTCCGACGACGACCATCACCGCCGTCGGCACCACCATGGCGACCGGCATGCGGCCGACGTCCTCCCGCTCGTCGAGCAGGACGTCGGTGCCCTCCTCGACCAGCGCCGACGGTGTGCTGGCGGCCATATCGCCCTCGGGGGCGTCGGCGCGTGCCCGCCAGAAGCCCTTCGTCCAGATGCGGGCCATCACGTACAGCGTCAGTAGGCTCGTGACGACCGAGCCTGCCACCAGGATCCATGACAGCACCGAACCGTCGGCGGCGCCCGCCTGGAGCAGGGCCACCTTGCCGATGAACCCGGAGAACGGCGGGATGCCGCCCAGGTTCAACGCCGGGATCAGGAACAGCACGGCCAGCAGTGGACTCGCGATGAGACCGCCGAGACGCCGCAACGACGACGATCCCGCCTGACGTTCGATGAGTCCGACCACGAGGAACAGGGTCGTCTGCACCAGGATGTGGTGCGCCACGTAGTAAATGGCGGCCGAGGTGGACTCCAGCGACCCGACGGCGATGCCGAAGATCATGTAGCCGATGTGACTGACCAGTGTGAACGAGAGGAGTCGCTTCACGTCGGTCTGCGCGATCGCACCGAAGATGCCGACCAGCATGGTCAGGAGGCCGGCGATCATCAGGACGGTGTCGAGTGTCCCGCCCGGGAACAGCAGCGAGTGCGCCCGGATGATCGCGTACACGCCGACCTTGGTGAGCAGACCGGCGAACACCGCGGTGACCGGTGCAGGGGCCGTCGGATACGAGTCGGGCAGCCATGTCGACAGCGGGAACACAGCGGCCTTGATGCCGAAGGCCACCAGCAGCACCGCGTACAGCGCGTTGCGGGTGCCGTCGGGGACGTCGTCGAGCCGCACCGCCATCTCGGCGAGGTTCAGGGTGCCGGTGGCCGCGTAGGCGAAGGCGATGCCCGCCAGGAAGATCAGCGACGACACCATCGACACCATGACGTACGAAGCGCCGGCTCGTACGCGTTCGGCACTCGCGCCGAGCGTCAGCAGCACGAAGCTCGCGGCGAGCAGCACCTCGAAGGACACGTAGAGGTTGAACAGGTCGCCGGCCAGGAAGGCGTTGCACACCCCGGCCGTCAGGATCAGGTAGGTCGGCAGGAAGATCGACACCGGCTGCTCGGTGGTGCCGTCGCGGATGCCCTGCCCGATGGCGTATACGACCACGCACAGCAGGACCGTCGTCGACACGACCAGCATCAATGCGGCGAGACGGTCGACGACCAGGGTGATGCCGAGCGGACCGTCGCCGCCGTCGCGGGCGCCCCAGCCGCCGATGTGCACCGCGAACGGGCCGTGCACGCTGGTCAGGTACAGCATCATGCCCGATGCGGTGAGGGCCACGCTGATCGCGGTGACACTGATCGCGCGTTGGAACGACGGGCTGCGTCCGCGGACGAGGGCGAGTGCCGCGCCGAGCATCGGTGCGAGCGTGGGCAGCACGATCAGCACGGTGATCCACGACGGTTGGGGGATCATCGATCGTCCTCCTCGTCGTCGATGTCGGTGTCTCCGGGCATGTCGTCGTCGGTCTCGGCCAGATGTGCGATCAGCTCGGCGTCCTCGGGCATCAGGTCGGTCTCGATGACGCCGGCGTGGACGGCCTCGAACTCCTCGGCGGTCAACGGGTTGCCGTGATCGTCGAACAAGTCGCCTGCGACGGTGTCGGCACCGGTCAACGGGTCGTCGCTGCGGTCGCGGTCGCCGAATCCCTGCAGCGATCCGGTAGCGATCTTGACGTCTTCCGGGTCGTCCTGCAGGTCGTCGTCCTGGGGGCTCTCGGTGGACGTCGGCTCCAGGTCGGGCGGTGTCTCGCGGCTGCGCCGGTTGATGACGAACAGGCGGTACGAGAGCGCGAGGACGAACGCCGCGATGCCCAGCGTGATGACGATCGCGGTCAGGACCATGCCCTGCGCGAGCGGATCGGCGTCGGCCGTCTGGCCGTCGGACTCACGGCCGCGGATCGGCGGATGACCGGGAGGACCGGCGAGCGTGATGATCAGCAGATTGATGGCGTTGCCGACGAGCATCAGCCCGAACAGCATGCGGATCAGGCTCCGCTCCATGATCAGGTAGGCGCCCGCCGCGGCGAGGGCGCCCGCGACGATGAGCAGGCCGAGGTCGACGGTCACTTGCGGACCTCCTGCTGCGGCTGGGCCGGCAGGGGGCCGGTGGTGGGGGCGTCGTCGGCCACGTCCAGACGCGCACCGAGGCTGCGCAGCACATCGAGGACAAGTCCGACGACGATCAGGTAGATCCCGAGGTCGAAGAACAGTGCGGTCACGATGTGGATGTCGCCGAAGACCGGCAGGTGCAGGGCGATGACGGCGGACGAGAGCGCCGGAGCGCCGACGAACAGGGAGGCGACCGCGGTGGTCGCCGAGATCAGCAGGCCCGCGCCGAGCACGGTGCCCGCCTCGACCGGCAGGGCTTCGCCGAGCTCGTAACGGCCGCCTGCCAGGTACCGCAGCACCAGGGCCAGGCCCATCACGAGCCCGCCGGCGAATCCGCCGCCGGGCGCGTTGTGGCCGGCGAAGAACAGGTACAGCGACAGGATCACGAGTGTCGGGAAGACGACGCGGGTCGTGGCCTCCAGCACCATGGTGCGGTGACGCGGATCGCGGAGCTCGCTGCCGACGAGCCAGGTGGTGCGTTCACTGACGACGTCGTCGTCGGAGATCCCGGCCTGCAGGCGGGCCGCGTCGGTGATACGCGGCGCGGCGCCGAACCGTCGGCTGCGGAAGACCATCGACGCGACGCCGGTGGCGGCGACGATCAGCACCGAGACCTCTCCGATGGTGTCCCATGCGCGGATGTCGACGAGCAGGACGTTGACCGCGTTGGCGCCGTGCCCGAACTCGTAGGCGGCGTCGCCCAGGCGCAGTTGCAGCGGCTGCGTGGACCGGGCCGCGGCGGCGTACAGGCCGACCAGCACGAGCATCGCGCCGAACGCCAGACCGATGAGGGCGCGGCCGAGGCGGAATCCGGCGGCGTGGCGCTGCGCCGACTCGCTCGGCAGCTTGCGCAGCACCAGGACGAAGACGACGAGGGTGACGCTCTCGACGAGGAACTGGGTCAGGGCCAGATCGGGTGCGCCGTACATGGCGAACAGGGCACCGCAGCCGTAGCCGGTGAGGCCGACGACGAGAGTGCTCGCCAGTCGGTTGCGCAGGACGGTGGTCGCGATCGCGGCCGCCACGATCAACACCCCGACGACGACCTGTTCGGGGGTGTCGAAGCCGCGGACCGACAGGGCGTCGCGGGTGCCGAGGAACAGCACGATCAGCGGGAACAGGATGGCCGTGCTGAGGATGACGGCCTGGGTGATCGGCAGCGAGCCGCGCTGGGTGTTGCGGGTGACCCACAGGGACGCGCTGTCGGCCAGACGCAGCGTCGCGTCGTACACGCGGTCGGCGTTGAGCGGCGGCGGATTCTTGAACACCTTGCGTCGGCGTGCGCGCAGCACCAGGAACAGGGCGGCGCCGGCGACCACGACGATGATCGAGAAGACGACGGGCAGTCCGAATCCGTGCCAGAGCGCGAGGTGTTCGATCTCGTGGCCGTAGGTCGGCAGGCTCTCCGCATACGGCTCGAACAGGTCGCCGATCTGATGCGCGAAGAACGACGAGACGACGCCGAGCACGGCCAGGACGGCGGGTGGAGCCAGGAAGGCGGCGTTCGGCGGGTGCAGGGTGGCCACGGCGCGGGTCGGGAGGCGGCGGACCTTGCGGCCGAACGCACCCCATAGGAAACGCGTGGTGTACGCGAAGGTGATGACCGAGCCGATCAGCAGCACGATGTCGACCAGGTGCGCGACGCTCGGATCGAGCGCGCCGGTGGCCCACATGGATCCGAACGCGGTCTCCTTGCCGACGAACCCGAAGGTGAACGGCAGGCCGGCCATGCTGGCGCCGGCCACGGCGGCGACGCCGGCGAGCAACGGGAGACGGTGCCCCAGACGTGCGAGAAGCCGGATGTCGCGAGTGCCCGTCGAATGGTCGATGATGCCGACCACCATGAACAGGCAGGCCTTGAACATGGCGTGGGCGACGACCATCGCGAGTCCGGCCATGGCCACTCCGGCGTCGCCGACGCCGACGAGCACCATCATGAAGCCCAGCTGGGAGACGGTGCCGAAGGCCAGGATCAGTTTCAGGTCGCGTTCGCGGAGGGAGCGCCATCCGCCCAGGACCATGGTGAGTGCGCCGAGGCCGAGGACGATGACCTGCCAGCTGATCAGGTCCGCGAACGCGGGCGCCAGACGGGCGACGAGGTATACGCCGGCCTTCACCATCGCCGCCGCGTGGAGGTACGCGCTCACCGGGGTGGGAGCGGCCATCGCGCCGGGCAGCCAGAAGTGGAACGGGACGATCGCCGATTTGGAGATGGCGCCGACTAGGATGCAGACCACCGCGATGTCGATGTACACGCCGCCGGTGGGCGGATCGGCGATCAGATCCGACAGGCGGTAGCTGCCGGTCCGCTCGCCGAGCATGATGATGCCGACGAGCATCGCCAGCCCGCCGAACGTGGTGACCAGTAGGGCCTGGGTGGCGGCCCGGCGACTGGTCGCACGCACCATGTTGAAGCCGACGAGCATGAACGACAGGATCGTCGTCGCTTCCCAGAACACGTACAGCACCAACGTGTTGTCGCTGACGACGAGGCCGAACATCGCGGCGGCGAACGCGACGATCTCGCCGCCGAAGGTCGCGACGCGTCGCCGCATGATGTCGAAGTAGTTGGCGCAGTACACGAGTACCAGGGAGCCGACGCCGAGGATCAGGACGGACAGGATCGCCGACAACGTGTCGAAGCGGACGTCGATGTCCATCTGCAGGCTGGGCACCCAGGTGAACGTCTCGGTGCGGGGGGGCTCGTGCGGATCCGGCCAGTTGCAGATCACCCAGACCAGCGCCGCGGCGGGCATCAGAGCCAGGATGTAGAAGCCGCGCGTACCGCACGCCTTCATGATCGGAGGTGACACGAGCGCGCCGATTGCCAGCGCGATCATCACAACGATCAAAAGAGGCACTCCGTCGGATAGAGGGGCGGGCGGGGTGTCGGACAGGTGTCCTGCCGCGTCCTACTCTACCGTTTCGGGCATGAAGGCTTTATTTCGCGTCTGCATCGTTCTCACGATCGCGCTGTTGGGTGGCGTCGTGCTGGCCGCCTGCGGGGGCGACGACGCCCCCGATCGACCCGGCGAATCGCTGCCCGCGGGATTCCCCGTCGACGACGTTCCGCTCGTCGACGGGGCCGTGCTGAGTCCGTCCGGCGACGATCAGTCGTGGCGGTTCAGCATTCAGGCGAATGCCGCCGAGGGCAACCCGCTCACCGCGGCGACGAAGAAGCTCGAGGACGCGGGGTACGAGGAGTCCAGCCGCGCGGGTGATCCGGCCAACCAGACGGTGACGCTGTGGAAGGACGTCGGCGATGACACCCTGTGGGTCAGCGTGGGGGTGTCGGCCGATGCGTCGGGCGGCGGATCGTCGCTGTTCTATCAGGTGGAGCGGGTCGATAAGAAGCCGAAGTAGCGGCCGCCCGGGTCAGCCCGGAATGCTCGACGAGGGGGCGGGCGTCTGCTGTTGTCCCGATCCGTCCTGGCCTGTCCCGTCCTGACCCGATCCGTCCTGGCCCGACCTGTCCTGCTGCCCCTGGCCCTGCTCCTGTCCGGGCAGATCCGGGATGACGAACAGTCGGCGGCCGCCGCCCGATCCGGAGCCGAACCCGGGCATCTGACCGTATTCGGCGGACATTCGGCCGCGGTCGCCGTGGCCGTCGTCGCCGGTGTTGTCGCCGACGAGGAATCCCGCGCCGAACGCGAGGCCGACCACGGCGAGCGCGCCGACCGCCGATCCCGCGACCAGCCAGCGCTTCTGGACCGGGACCACGGTGGGCCCGGGGCGGGGTGCGGCGGCGACCGGTGTCGGCTGCGGAGCGGGGGCGGCCTGGCCGGGATCGGGCTGCGTCGATTCCAGCGGAGCGGTCGGCGCCTCGCCGGCCGGATCCGCCCCCGGCGGCTGATCGTGCACCGCCGGGTCCTCGGGGGCGTGGTCGGCCGGGTTCCGGTCGTCCGGATTCTGGTCGTGGGGTGACGTCATGGAGTACCTCCCGTTCGGCGACCCGGGGCGGTCGCGACTGGAATCGAGTAGACCTCCGATTCCTGGAAGGAGCCTGGGCGTGCGGTGTGCATGTGCTGCCCGGCCGCTCCTCATCTCTCCTGTCGGCGCTGCGCGTACTCGGCGAGTTCGGTCACCTGCACCGGATTGAGCGATGGACGGACCGTCTCCTGAGCGGTCGCCACATCGTCAGCGGTGACCGTGGCGGCGTCGATGTCGCGGCGCATGGCGGCCAGCGCGGCCTCGCGCAGCAGCGCCGAGCAGTCGGCGGCCGAGTAGCCGTCGAGATCGTCCGCCAGCTCGTCGAGGTCGACGCCGTCGAGCGGCACACCGCGCGAGGCGGCGCGCAGGATCTCGGCGCGCGCCGGTCCGTCGGGCGGCGGCACGAACACCAGTCGCTCCAGTCGGCCTGGACGCAGCAGGGCCGGGTCGATGAGGTCGGGGCGGTTCGTCGCACCGAGCACCACGACGTCGGTCAGCGGTTCGGCACCGTCGAGTTCGGTGAGCAGCGCGGCGACGACGCGGTCGGCGACTCCCGAATCGGTGGAGCCGCCGCGCCGCGGGGCGAGCGCGTCGACCTCGTCGAGGAAGATCAACGACGGCGCCGACTCGCGGGCGCGGTCGAACAGGTCGCGGACGGCGCGCTCGGAGGAGCCGACCCACTTGTCGAGCAGTTCCGCACCCTTGACGGTGTGCACCGACAGTCGGCCAGACGCCGCGAGCGCACGCACGACGAAGGTCTTCCCGCAGCCGGGCGGACCGTACAGCAGCACGCCGCGCGGCGGGTCGACGCCGAGGCGGGCGAAGGTGTCCGGATGCTGCAGCGGCCACAGCACCGCTTCGGTGAGCGCTTGCCGGGTCGCGACCATGTCGCCGACGTCGTCGAGGGTGATCGAGCCGAGCGCCACGTCCGGGGAATCGGCGCGCGAACTCGGCCGGATCACCGTGAGCGCCTCGCGCAGATCCTCGGTCCGCAGTGCGGGGTCGTCGGAGTCGGCGGCGGCGCGGGCCGCCGCCCGCAGCGCGGCGTCGCGTACGACGGCCGCCAGGTCCGCGGCGACGAATCCGGGTGTGTGGGCCGCGACGTCGTCGAGGTCGAGTCGCCCGTCGACGGGCACCCCGGCGAGGATCGCGGCGAGCAGTCGGCCCCGCAGGTTCGCATCCGGCAGACCGACGGTCAGGGTGCGGTCGCACAGTTCGGGTTCGGTCAGCCTGGAGTCGATGCGCGCCGCGTCGGTGCTGGTGGCGATGAGCACGACGTCGCCCGCGGCCACGGCGGCACGCAGATCGTCGAGGATCAGCGTCGCCACGGGTTCCGGATCGGCGGGCAGAAGTGCCTCGATCTCGCAGATCATGAGCACTCCGGGCCCCTGTGCGCGCAGCCGCGCGATCGCGTCGGTCACGGCGGCGCGGCGGGCGTCGGCGACGAGGGCGCCGGTCGTCGGACCGTCGAGTTCGGTGAACGGCCGGTCGGCGCAGACGGCACGGACCACCGTCGTCTTGCCGACACCGGCCGGACCGGTCACCAGGACGCCCAGCCGCGGCTGTGCACCCAGCGACCGCAGGATGTCCGGGGTGTCGAGAGTGACGGCGAGCCACTCGGTCAGGCGGGCCACCTGCGTGTCGACGCCGACGAGTTCGGCGACCGCACGCACGGGACGCGGGGCCGCCGCCCTCGCCGCGCGATCGTCGGCCGCCGCCGGGACCCGTCGACTCTCCTCCGCGGAACCGGAGTCGAGACGGCCGCCCCGCGCCCACAGCGCCGCAGTGGTGGTCTGCACGCTGACCGGGCCGGCGGGGTCGGTGTCGGTGACGGTGAGCAGTTCGTTGGTCCAGGTGATGCCGAGAGTGTTCGCGAGCGACCGGGTGGCGGGACTCGCCGACAGCTCCGGCCCCAGATCTCGGGGCAGCAGGGCGACGGTGTCGCCGACGGTCAGGACCTTGCCGAGCAGAGCGCGGCGCAGCGTCGCCTCGGCGACCGCCGACATCGCGACCGTTGAACCGCTGACGGTGACTCGCGACGCACCGTGCACCACCGTCGGGCCGACGACGACCTGGGTGTTCTCTCGGACTCCCAGGTTCGAGAAGGTGATGTCGTCGAGGAGGACGACGCCCGGTGCGATGTCGTCGGCACGGGCGACGACGGCCGCCGTCGTGCGGGCGCCGGTCAGGGAGATCGCATCCCATTCGCGCAGTGCGAGAGCGGTCAGCACCTCCGGGTGCACGCGAACCAGACCGCGGCGCGAATCCGCGGCCGAGATGTTCACTCGGGCGGTCAGGGTCAACGACGGGCGGTTCAGCGGTCAGTCCTCCACGTCGTACGGGTGAGCGTCCTGGATGTGCGCCGGCGCCGAGGGGCGGCGCAGGCCGAGGCGGGCGGCCGTGGGCTTGCGCGGAACGGTGCGGCGGAGCGGTCCGCCCGCTGCTCGTCGCTCGTCCCGGCGTTGGATGCGGCGGTCGCGGGCCGGAGCCTCCCAGTGCTCGGGCCGCGAGGCCACCCAGCGCTGCATCCGCCACGCGAACGGGATGTGGATCAGGTATGCGGCCACGACGAGCGTCATCAGCAGGTACGGGAAGGTCATCAGGAGAGCGGCGGCGGCGGCGACGACGATCAGGAGGCCGGCCAGCGCGCTCGGGCGGACCCGCGCGGTCTTGATCGAGAGCGTCGGGACACGGCTCACCGCGAGCAGAGCGGTGAACACCATCCAGGCGCCGACCGCCCCGGTCGAGGTCCACCAGCCGTCGCCGAAGTGCTGCATCAGGCCGACCGGCAGCAGGGCGATCAACGCGGCCATCGGAGCGGGCACGCCGACGAAGAAGTCCTTGGTGTAGCCGGGGGCGGCGTCGTCGTCGAGGAGCGTGTTGAAGCGGGCCAGACGCAGGATGATCGCCGCGCAGAAGATCAGGACCAGGACCCAGCCGATGTCCTGGCGGACGCCGACGTTGTCGCGCAGGATCGTCGCGTACACGATGAGCGCCGGCGCGACGCCGAAGTTGACGGCGTCGGCGAGTGAGTCGATCTCGGCGCCGATCCTGGTGGTCGCGTCCATCAGACGGGCGACCCGTCCGTCGAGGCCGTCGAGCACGGCCGCGACCACGAGCAGCCCCATCGCCATGTCGACCTGTCCGGTGTCGGCCGATCGGACCGCGGTCAGACCCGCGCACAGAGCGAGGATCGTGAGCGCCGACGGAATGAACATCCGGCCGCTCCGCAGTGAGCGGCCGGCGGCCCGATCCTCGCGTCGGGCACGACCGGCGACGTGCAGACGGCGGCGCGGCTGACCGTTGCGGCGAGTGCCCAGGGGGCGTCGCCGAGCGGTGGGGCCGGTCATCAGACCAGTTCCGCGAAGACGGTCTCGGCGCCGACCGCCCGCTGGCCGACGGTCACCTTGGGGACCGATCCGGCGGGGAGGTAGACGTCCACTCGGGAACCGAAGCGGATGAGGCCGTAGGTGTCGCCGAGCGTCAGGTCGTCGCCGACGGACGCCTCGTTGACGATGCGACGCGCGAGCAGACCGGCGATCTGCACGACGCCGACCCTCGGCCCCGTCCCGTCCTCGCCGGTCGCGATGGTCATCGACGTCCGCTCGTTGGCGGTGCTGGCCTCGGGCAGATCGGCGGAGAGGAACTCGCCGGGCTTGTGCACCACCGACTCGACGCGTCCGGCGATCGGCACACGCTGGACGTGCACGTCGAAGATCGACAGGAACGTGCAGACGCGGGGGAGCGGTTGGTCGCCCAGACCCAGCTCCGGATGGGGGACGGCCTCGTCGACGAGCGCGATCGCGCCGTCGGCGGGGGCCACCACCAGGCCGGGGCCGGCCGGCGGCACCCGTGACGGGTGCCGGAAGAACAGTGCCGATGCGGCCGCGGTGGCGGCCGCGGACCGGGCCAGCCACGGATGCTTCCTACCGATCAACGCGACCGCGGCGGGCGCCGCGACGAACGGGAGCCCGCGCCGATGAACGGGCGGGACCGTCGCGTTGAACAGGTCGATCAGATGTCCGACGCCGGTGCGGTCGTCGGGCTGTGCGGGGCGTCGTGCCACCGGGAGTCTCCTCGGGTCTCGGCTCCGGCGGCGGGTGCTCGCCGGGCGCGGTTCGTTGGAGAAAGTCTAGGCCCCGCGTCGACGGAGCGTCCCGTCACGCCGCTTCGGCGGCCCGCTTCACCTTGCCGAGCGTCTCGCGGATGCCCTCGCGCAGCTCGTCCTCGAAGGAGTCGTTGCCGCCGAACACCTTGTCGACGAGGAACGACGAGACCGCGGTGGTCTTCCCACCCGCCGCGGCGCGCGACTCGGTCACGCGCGAGCCGGTCGCGGTCTGCTCGATCTTGTACGACCACACGGTGTGGTTCTCGGCGATGCGGAAGGCGATCTCGCGGTTCGGTTCGAAGGCGACGACCTTGGCGGTGGTCGGCCAGAACAGCGGGCCGCGGCGGTTGACGTTCACCGTGCGGGCGCCGGCCTTGACCTCGCCGCCGAGTACGAACATCTTCTTGCACTGGGGGCTCCACTCGCCCATGCGCGGCAGGTCGCTGATGACCGACCACACGGCTTCGGGCGACGCGGCGACGTCGATGGAGTCTTCGATCAGGGGTGCAGCCACAGAAGTGTCCTTTCGGGCGGTTGTCGTGCCCGTCACCATAGCCGAGTACGCGTAACCGTGGGTAACCACTTGCTGTTCGGCCGGCGGGCGGGACCACCGGCAGGGATCGCCTACAGTGCCGCCGCCACGAACACGCCGATCGCGATGAACACGACCGCGTTGAGCCATGCCGCACGCGAGTAGCCGCCGTCGGACTCGTCGAGCAGCACACTGCCGAGACGTCCCGGCGTCAGCCAGTCGATGAGGACGAACGAGAACATCATCAGGGCGATGGTCGCGACGCCGTATCCGAGGGTGAACAGGACTCCCTTCCACAACTCGAATCCGGTCGACGCGCCGATCCCCGCGGCGACGGCGATCGCCAGCCCGGCGACCTGGGCGACCGAGAGGATCACCGCCGAGCGATTCTGCTCCACCCACACCTTGGTGCGCAGGCTGCCCGGGGTGATCAAGTCGAGCGCGGCGAAGCCGATGATCAGCAGCGCCACCGACAGCAGCCCGTAGGACGTGAGGTCGGCGATGCCGCCGCGGAAGATCTCCAACGGTTCCATGCGTTGACTGTAGCCGCCGACCGGCGGTTTCAGCCGACGGTGACCATGTCCCAGTCCTTGATCGATCCGGACAGCCGCGCCAGGTGTGCGTCGGCGTCGCCCAGTGTGTGTGCGATCGCGGTGAGGCGGCTGACGTAGTGCGCCACCGGGTACTCGGCGGTCATGCCGATGCCGCCGTGCATCTGGACGCCCTCCTGTCCGACATGCCGTGCGCTGCGGCAGACCTGCAGTTTGGCGCGGGAGGCGATGATCGGGTCATAGTCGCCGTCGGCCAGCGACGCGGTGAAGTAGGTGCTCATGCTGCGAGCGAGTTCGGCGGAGGCGAACATGTCGGCGGCCCGGTGTGCCAGCGCCTGGAACGTCGCCAGGGGGACTCCGAACTGTTTACGCGACTTGAGGTACCCCGTCGTCATCTCCAGGGTGCGGGTCGTCGCGCCGACGGCCTCGGCGCACAGCGCCGACTGGGTCGAGACCTCGACGTCGGCGATGATCTGCGAGGCGTCGCCCGAACCGAGGCGGATGCCCGGCGTGTTCGCGAGACTCACCTGTGCGCCGCGTCGACGGTCGTGGGTGCGGTAGGCGGTGCGGACCAGGCCCTCGGCGTCGGCGGCGACGAGGTACAGGCCGACGGCGCCGTCGGCGTCGCGGGCCGAGACGATGAACGCATCGGCGCAGTCACCGTGGTCGACGAGCGTCTTGGTGCCGGTCAGGGCGCCGTCGGTGGCGGTGGTCGCGACGGCGGCGTGCGGCCAGCGGTCGCCCGCCTCGGTGTGCGCGAACGCCAGCAGGCGTTCGCCGGAGGACAGCCCGCCGATGATGTCGGCGCGCGTGGCGTCGTCGGCGGTCGCGGCGACGAGCAGACCGGGCACGACGACCGAGCCCAGCAGCGGTTCGGGGGCCAGGCTCGCACCGAACTCCTCCATCACCACCGACAGCTCTTCGTGGCCCGCGCCCATCCCGCCGTCGTCTTCGCTGAAGACGAGGCCGAGGATGCCGATCTCGGCGAGCGAGTTCCACACCTCGCGGCTCCAGCCGAGGTCGGTGTCGGTCACCGCGCGCAGGCGTTCCACGTCGTACGCGGAGGTCAGGACGCTGCGGACGGTGTCGCGCAGCATCACCTGTTCTTCGGAGAGGTCGAATTCCATTGTGTTCCCTTACTGCTGGTCGGGCGGAGTCGAGGCCGCTTACAGCCCGAGGACGGCCTTGTCGATGATCTGGCGCTGGACCTCGGAGGATCCGCCGTAGATCGTGACCTTGCGGTAGTTGAGGTAGTCGGGCACGGCGAGCTGCGCCCAGACCGGCGAGTCGACGTCGGCGGTGCCGTTGGCCAGCGCCGCGTCGACGCCCGCGACCGGCAGCGAATCCGGGCCGGCGATGTCGGCGAGCAGCTCCATCGCGTCCTGCTGCAGCTGTGAACCGCGCAGTTTCAGCAACGACGACGCCGGGTTCTGCTTCCCGTTCGCCGAACCCGCCACGACGCGCAACTGGGTGATCTCCAGGGCCAGGAGCTGGTTCTCGAGATCGGCCAGGCGCGAGGCGATGGCCGGGTCGTCGAGCAGTGTGCCGGTCGGCGTGGTGATCTCGGCGGCGAGCTTCTTGGCGCGGGCCAGCTTGGTCTTGGTGAAACCGACGCGAGCGATGCCCGAACGTTCGTTGCCGAGAAGGAATTTGGCGATGGTCCAGCCCTGGTTCTCCTCGCCGACGAGGTTCTCCACCGGGACGCGCACGTCGCTGAAGAAGACCTCGTTCACCTCGTGGCTGCCGTCGATCAGCTGAATCGGGCGCATCTCGATGCCGGGCGTGTTCAGGTCGATGAGCAGGAAGCTGATGCCGGCCTGCTTCTTCACGTCCGGGTCGGTGCGGACCAGCATGAAGATCCAGTCGGCGAACTGGCCGAGCGTGGTCCACGTCTTCTGTCCGTTGACGACATAGTGGTCGCCGTCGCGCACCGCGCGGGTCTTGAGGGAGGCGAGGTCGCTGCCCGCTTCGGGCTCGGAGAAGCCCTGGCACCACCACAGGTCGAGGTTGGCGGTGACGGGAAGGAACTTCTCCTTCTGTTCGTCGTTGCCGAAGTGCGCGATGACCGGGCCGACCATGCCCGCGTTGAACGGGAGGAGGTCGGGTACGAAGTTGAGCGCCATCTCCTCGCGCCAGATGTGGTGCTGCACCGGCGTCCAGTCCTGGCCGCCCGCCTCGACGGGCCAGGCGGGCACGGCGATGCCGCGTCTGTTGAGGATCTGTGTCGTGGTGACGAGGTCCTCGGGATACTTCAGCTTGCCTTCGGCGTTGCGTCGTCGGATGTCTTCGGGGATCTCGGTGGTGAAGAATTCGCGGAGCTCGGTCCGGAACGCTTCCTCTTCGGGTGTGAAACGAAGCTGCATGCCTTCTTTCCTACTCCGAAGTAACCGGTCATGTCGCGCTTAGGGCGTGTCTGGGCGGTTCACAGTAGTCTGTGGCGCATGAAACACGTTCACGCCTTCTGCGACGACGCTCTCGGCGACCTCGACGCGACCGGTGTCGCCGGGCGGATCGCTTCGGGCGAGATCAGCGCGACGGAAGCGCTCGAGTCCGCGCTCGCCCGCATCGACCGGGTGGAGCCGGAGTTGTCGGGGCTCGCCTTCGATGACCGGGATCGGGCGCGCGCTCGACTCGACCACGGCTTTCACGGAGTGTTCGCCGGAGTGCCGTCGGCGATCAAGAACAACACCGACTTCGCCGGGCTGCCGACCCGCAACGGGTCGGCGGCGACTCCGGCGGCACCGGCGACGAGCGACGAGGCGTACGTCGGCCAGTTCGTCGGGACCGGTCTCAACGTGCTCGGTGCGACGACGACGCCCGCATTCGGACTCACCGCGACCACCGAGTTCGCCGATCGAGCGCCGACCCGCAACCCGTGGGACACCGACTACTCCTCGGGCGGGTCGTCAGGCGGTTCGGCAGCGCTGGTCGCGGCCGGCGCGCTGCCGATCGCGCACGGCAACGACGGCGGCGGTTCGATCCGCATCCCGGCGGCGGCGTGCGGACTGTACGGACTCAAGCCGTCGCGGGGGAGGACGGCGCCGTCGAAGATGGGTGCGTCGCTGCCGATCGACCTGATCTCCAACGGAGTGATCACCCGGTCGGTGCGCGACAGTGCGATATTCCTCGCCGACGTCGAATCACGCAGCGGCAGTGGTGATCTGCCTCCGATCGGCCGTGTCGACGGACCCGGCGCGCGGCGCCTGCGGGTGGCGCTGGTGAACGCTCCGATCACCGGTCGTCTGCTCGACGGGCCGACCCAGACGGCACTCGACGACGCCGTCGCCCTGCTGGAGTCGTTGGGGCACAGCGTCGAGACGGTCCCGCTGCCGGTGGACCGCTCGTTCGTCGACGACTTCTCCGACTACTGGGCGATGCTGGCGTTCGGCATCGACCGGTTCGGCGGCCGGACGGTCGGCAAGGGCTTCGACCGCTCGCGGCTCGATCCGTTCACTCGGGGGCTGTCGAGCAGGTTTCTGCGCCGCTTCTACCGGACTCCGTTCGCGATCCGCGGGCTCACCAAGGCGACCGCGTCGTTCCGCGGTCTGTGCGACCGGTTCGACGTGGTCCTCTCTCCGACGCTCGCGCATACGACGCCGAAGATCGGGCATCTGTCGGTGACCGAATCGTTCGAGGACGCCTTCGACAAGTTGATCGACTACGTCTCGTTCACGCCCGCCAACAACGTGAGCGGTACGCCCGCGGTCTCCCTGCCCTGGTCTCGGACTCCCGACGGCCTCCCCGTCGCCGTCCACTTCTCCGCCGACCTCGGAATGGAGCGGACCCTGCTGGAGCTCTCCTACGAGTTGGAGGCGGCCCGGCCGTTCGCGCGGATTCAGGACGCCTGAGGGCGCGGGCCGCTCACTCCTGCGCGGGCAGACCGCGGAGCAGCGTCTCCAGAAACAGATCGAATCGGGGCGGGGACTGGCCGAGATCGTAGTCGGCGTGGTCGGCACCGATCCATCGCACGACGCTCAGCCCGTAGATGTACCAACTCTGCTCGGCCATCTCGGGACCGGCGCCCGCCGCCCGGAATGCCGTGATGACCTGACCTCGCAGCCGTTCGAACGACTCGGGATTGTGTCGATGAGGCGCTGCGACGTGGGCGGCGTAGCCGGGCACGGCGAGGAATTCGTCGTGCATCCGCCAGGCGAGGTCGCGCAGCCAGTCTCGCCAGTTCGACGTCGTCGGTTCGGCGGTCGGTAGGACGCGATCGACCATCTCTGCACTGATCAGGTCGAACAACCCGTCCTTGTCGGGCACCCACCGGTACAGGGCGGAGTGGGACACGCGCAGTGCCGCGGCGAGTTCGCGCATCGTCAACGTCCGCAGATCCGAGCGCATCGCGGCCTGCACGATCGCTTGACGGTTGAGTCGGGCCGGTCGGCCCGGAGCCGGAGTCGATTCGCGCACCTGTCAGAGCGTACTTGCCCGGGGTGTCCAACCCCCTTGCATAATTAGTGACCAATGGTTACTAATTACTTAGGCTTACCTATTCGCGAATGAGATCAGGAGTCGCCATGCCCTCGTATCCGCCGTACTCGCCGCCGCTTGACGGAGCGTCGTTCCTCGACGGGCTCGCCTGATGTGGATCGTTCTCGTGCTCGGTGCGGGAGCCGCGCTGCTCGGCAGACGTCTCGATCTCCGCCACGACGACGGTCGACCGACCGAACGCGCCGTCCGGCTGACCGGTCCCGTGCTCGTCCTGGCGACGCTGTCCGTCGCCCTCGCGCAGACCGTGGTCGTGTCCGTCCTCGGCGACCTCGCCGTCGAATCGGGAACGGACCAGGTCGGTGCGACCTGGCTGCTCACCGCATTCATGTTGGCGTCCGCGGTCGCGACACCCGTCGGCGGCCGTCTGGGGGACATGTTCGGTCACCGGGCCGTCATCATCGCGGGACTCGTTCTGCTCCTGATCGGCAGCGGCATCGCGGCGCTCTGCATCGGTCGGCACTGGTACGGCGGAGTCGTTGCGGGTCGGGTGGTGCAGGGTCTCGCCGGCGGGGTGTTTCCGTGCGCGTTCGGTTATGCGCGCGACATGTTCCCGCCGGACCGCTTGTCGCGGATCGTTCCGGTGTTGAGCGCAGTGTTCGGGGTCGGAGGAGCCCTCGGCATGGTCGTGGCCGGACCGTTGGCCGATGCGCTCGATGTGAGTGCACTGTTCTGGGTGGTCGGAGCGTTGGCGGTGGTCGGACTCCTCGGCGCGGCGATGCTGCCGTCGAGTGGGAGGACGACGAGCGTCGGCGGTGTCGACCTTCCCGGAGCCGTGCTGTTCGGAGGCGCCCTGGTCGCGCTGCTCCTCGCCGTCAGTCAGGGCGGGGCCTGGGGATGGTCGTCGAGTGCCGGCCTGGGATCGTTCGCCGCAGCCGCGGTCTGCGGTGCCGCGTTCGTGATCGTCGAACGGAGGGCCGACTCGCCGTTGATCGATCTGCGGATACTGTTCGGTCGGTCCCTCGCGGGTCTGAACGCTGCCTCGATCGTCATCGGTGCGGGAATGTTCGCCGCGGTCACGCTGATTCCGCTGTTCGCGCAATCGGACGGCTCCGGCTACGGATTCGGTTTCGGGCCGTCGGCGACGGGGCTGCTGATCGCGCCGATGGCCGTGTGCATGGTGCTCGCGGGGCCGATCGCTTCGCGCCTCGCCGATCGGATCGGCGCGCGGGGCGTGTTTCAGATCGGTGCGCTCCTCGCCGCGGCCGGTCTGACGCTGCTCGGTGTCGCCCACACCGATCCGATCGAGGTCGCGGTCGGCGGTGCTGTTCTCGGTGTCTCGTACGGTCTCGCGTTCGGCGGGCTGGGAACTCTCGTCGTCGCGGCGAGTCCTCCAGACCAGACGGGAGCCGCGACCGGCGCCAACACGGTTCTTCGCACCGTCGGTGGTGCGATGGGGACAGTCATGGCCTCGTCGATCCTGGCCGCGAGCGCGGCGCCGCCCGGTCCGGCGACGGAGGCGGGGTATCGATGGGCGTTCATCACCGCCGGAGTCGTCGCGGGGTCGGCGGCGTTGGTCGCGGTCGCGGTACCGGTCCGCAGATGACGACGCAGGGATCCTCCCGTCCGGCGGGAGGATCCCCTGCGTCTGCGGCGGGTCGTCGATCAGTGAGCGACGGCCCCTTCGGCGCCGACTCCGGTCAGTGAACGGACCTCCATCTCGGCGTTCTTGCCCGCGTCGCCGCGGTCGCGCGAGGTCAGCGTGCCGACGATGCCGAGGACGAAGGCGAGCGGGATCGAGATGATGCCCGGGTTCTCCAGCGGGAAGTATGCGATGTCGATGCTCGGAATCATCGCCTTCGGCCCGCCCGACACGGCCGGTGAGATCACGATCAGGACGATGCACGAGATCAGGCCGCCGTACATGCTCCACAGCGCGCCACGGGTGTTGAACCGACGCCAGTACAGCGAGTACACGATGGTCGGGAGGTTGGCCGACGCCGCGACGGCGAACGCCAGAGCGACGAGGAACGCGATGTTCTGGCCGTTGGCGAGGATGCCGAGGACGATGCTGACCAGGCCGAGCACCACGACGGTGATCCGCGAGACGCGCACCTGCTGTCTGCCGGTCGCGTTGCCGCGTTTGATGACCGACGCGTAGATGTCGTGGGCGAACGACGCCGACGCGGTGATCGCCAGACCGGCGACGACGGCGAGGATGGTGGCGAACGCGACCGCCGACACTATGCCGAGCAGGACCGTGCCGCCCAGTTCCAACGCGAGCAGCGGGGCCGCGGAGTTCTCGCCGCCGGCGGCGCCGAGGATCCTCTCCGGTCCGACCAGCGCCGCGGCGCCGTAGCCCAGCACCAGGGTGAACAGGTAGAACAAGCCGATCAGGGTGATCGCCCAGACCACCGAGCGGCGAGCCTCCTTCGCTGTCGGGACCGTGTAGAAGCGCATCAGGACGTGCGGCAGACCGGCGGTGCCGAGCACCAGGGCGATGCCGAGCGAGATGAAGTTGATCTTCGACGTCGTCGACCCGCCGTACTTCGCGCCCGGCGCGAGGACGTCGCGACCGGCCAGGGTCTCGTCGGAGGAGCCGGTGAACATGCTCTGCGCGTCGCCGAGCAGGTGCGACACGTTGAAGCCGAACTTGACCAGCACGATCGCCGTCATCACGACGGCGCCCGCGATGAGCAGGCACGCCTTGATGATCTGCACCCAGGTGGTGCCCTTCATGCCGCCGATGAGGACATAGGCGATCATCAGCACGCCGACGATGGCGATGACGATGTTCTGGCCGGATTTGGAGTGGATGTTGAGCAGCAGCGAGACCAGACCGCCGGCGCCCGCCATCTGCGCCAACAGGTAGAACAGTGATACGACGAGGGTCGACAGGGCCGCAGCCATGCGGACCGGGCGCTCCTTCAGTCGGAAGCTCAGCACGTCGGCCATCGTGAAACGGCCTGTGTTGCGCAGCAGTTCGGCCACCACGAGCAGGGCGACGAGCCAGGCGACGAGGAAGCCGATCGAGTACAGGAAGCCGTCGTAGCCGTAGATGGCGATGGCGCCGGCGATGCCGAGGAAGCTGGCTGCGGACAGGTAGTCGCCCGCGATCGCGATGCCGTTCTGGGGGCCGGAGAAGCCACCGCCCGCGGTGAAGAACTCCGAGGCCGACGAGTTCTTCCGGCTGGCGCGAATCACCACGGCCATGGTGACCACGACGAACGCGATGAAGATAGAGATGTTGACGGCGGTGTTGCCGACCGATTCGGTGTCGGCCGCGAGGTTCACGAGGCTCATCGGGTTCCCTCCGTGTACACGCCGTCGACGAAGTTCTGCCGGACCTCGTCGGCCTTCGGGTCGAGATCACGGCCGGCGAACCGCACGTACAGGCCGGTGATCACGAACGTCGTGACGATCTGGAGCAGACCGAGGATCAGACCGACGTTGATGTTCGCCCACACCCGGGTGCCCATGAAGTCGTGTGCGAACGCACCCAACACGACGTAGACGGCGTACCAGAGCAGGAAGAACGCGGACATGGGGACGATGAACCGCAGGAGTGTGCGGCGCAGTCGTGTGAACTCGGGGCTCGCTTGCGCGGCGAGGAACTCCTCGGGTGTCGGTTGCAACCGCTCGGTGGGCGGGGGTGCCTGTTCGGACACTGCTCACTCCTTCACATGTGAGTCGACGGTGATTCGCATGAGGAGAAGTGTGAACGAGACTCGGGTCACATGGCGTGCTCGGATGTGACTCGGGCGACGAGGCTGATCGGGTATGCGGTGAACGGTCGAACGGCGCCGACGAACGGTGAACGGCACGGTGGATTCACGGGGTTCGTTCCACGCCCAGCCCGAGCCGTTCGGGCACGTGCATGGCGGCGAAGATCCCGGCCACCCCGGACGGTACGGACGCCCGCGTCGCGAGACTGACCGCGATCATCGTCGCGAACGTCAAAGGCACCGTCACCGCGGCCGGATAGTCGACGATCGCCGCAGGCCAGCCGGCCGCAGCGGCATCGTCGACCACGCCGCTCACCACCAGGACGACGGCCGTCGCCGAGGTGATGCCGCCGACGACGAGACCCGCCGTCGCGCCGACGGCGGTGAGCCCGCGCCACCAGATGCCGAGCAGCAGCAGCGGGCACAACGTCGCCGCCGACACCGCGAACACCAGGCCGACCGAGCGCGACAGGTCCAGGGTGCCGGCGCCGAGCGCGAGGCCGACGGGCACGAGTCCGCCGATCAGCGCACTGATCCGGAAGCTCCGCACCCCCGCGGGCAGCAGATCGGTCGACATGACGCCCGCGATCGACACCAGCAGGCCCGATGACGTGGCCAGGAACGCTGCGATCGCGCCCGCGGCCACCAGCGAGCCGAGGACGGCTCCCCACCCGCCGCCGATCGCCGCGGTCGGCAGCAGCAGCACCGCGGCGTCGGTGTTACCGGTGGTCAGCACCTGTGGTGTCCAGATGCGCGCGAGCGCGCCGAGCACCGTCGGGAACAGGTAGAACACCGACAGCGCCGCGATCACGTTCAACGCGGTGCGGCGAGCCGCTCGCCCGTCGGGGTTGGTGTAGAAGCGCACCAGGACGTGGGGCAGACCGACCGCGCCGAGGAAGGTCGCGACCATCAGGGAGAGGACCTGGTACAGCGGATGGTCGCCGCCGAGTCCGCCGCCGGAGGCCGCCCACTGCGCTCCGGTCTGCGGCGCGTCGGACACGACCGGGGTCGCCGAGCCCGCCGCGAGCCGCACCGTGGAGCCCTGCTCCACGACGACGGTGCCCCGCGCCGCCGGGGCGCCGTCGATGCGCACCCCGATCGGATCGTCGACGGTCACCGACACGGTCCGCTCCACGCTGATCGTGGTGGCCGTCTCGACTCGTGGCGGCAGCGGTTCGCCGAGGCGGTCGTCGCCGTGCAGGAAGAGCACGGCCAGGGCGAGTGCGGGGACGGCGATCGCGGTCAGCTTGAGCCAGTACTGCACGGCCTGCGCGAAGGTCACCGAGCGCATGCCGCCGCCGACGACGTTGCCGATCACCAGCAGTCCGATCGCGGTGACGCCGATCCAGGGCGGCAGTCCGAGCAGGATGTTCAACGACAGACCGGCGCCCTGCAATTGCGGCACCAGGTACAGCACGCAGATGCCGACGACGACGATCATCGCGACCTTCCGTGCCCGCGTCGAGGCGAGACGGAACTCGGCGAAGTCGGGCACCGTGTAAGCGCCCGATCGACGCAGGGGCGACGACACGAACAGCAACAGCGCCAGGTATCCGGCGGTGAACCCGATCGGATACCAGAGCGCGTCGGCGCCGTACTTGGCGACCAGACCGGCCACACCGAGGAACGACGCGGCCGACAGGTACTCGCCCGCGATCGCGGCCGCGTTCCAACCGGGGCCGATGCTGCGGGAGGCCACCAGGAAGTCGGACGTCGACCGTGCCCCGCGTCCCGCGTACGCACCCGCGGCCAGGGTGCCGAACGCCGCCGCCAGAACCGCGATGATCGTCAGCACCGTGATCGGCGCGGTCATCGTCGCCCCGCTGATCGAGCCCTTCGGCTCCGCTCGGGAGAACCGGACTCGAGATCGTCGTCGGTCAATCGCTCGAAGTCGCGTTCGGCCTGTTCGGCCCAGCGGATGTACAGCCGCCCGGCGAGGTAGAGGATCGGGTAGGGGAGCGCGCCGAGGACGATCCAGTTGAGTCGGACACCGAACACGGTGGCGTCGGCGAACGGGTCGACGGTCGCGCCGAGAACGGGCACGGCGACGAAGATCGCGGCCACGACCAGGCCGAGTCGCAGCGCGAGACCGAGCTGTGCGCGGACCAGTCCGCGGACGAGGTGCTCGCCGACGCCGCTCTGCTGGGCCACCTGCACGCGCGTGCGGACCATGCGGGCGCCGCGTCGTTGCGAGAGGACGACCCGCTCGCGCTGCGGACGGTCGGGCACGTCAGCCGCCCGTGCCGCGGATGGTCCGCATCGGGTCGCGTACCAACCGGTCCTTCAGCTCGCGGACCTGGCGGCGGCTCACCGGAAGCTCCACGGCCGGCGAGACCCCGTTGGCCTGCACTCGGACCATGGTCGACGCACCCGCCGACCGCAGACCGGCCACCATCGACAGACTCACCAGGTAACTGCGGTGCACGCGCGCGAAACCGGCGGGCCGCCACCGTGCCTCGAGCGTGGACAGGGGCACTCGCACCAGATACGAGCCGGTGTCGGCGTGCAGGCGCGCGTAGTCGCCGACGGCCTCCACCCAGGAGATCGCGTCCCGGCGTATCAGCGAGGTGACTCCGCCGGATTCGACCGGAATCACCTCGTCGGCGTCCGTCGACGGAGCGTCATCCGGGGCGGACTCGTCTCCGCGCGGCGAACGATGCGCGACGATCCGGTCGATCGCGCGCGCCAGCTGTTCCTCGCGGAGCGGCTTGAGCAGATAATCGATCGCACCGACGCCGAACGCCTCGACCGCGCGGTCCTCGTGCGCGGTCACGAACACCACGGGCGGCGGATCGGCGTATCTGGCCAGCACACCGGCCAGTTCCATACCGGACAGCCCGGGCATCGAGATGTCGAGGAAGGCGGCGTCCACCCGATGGTCGCCGAGTTCGCGCAGCGCCGAGGTCGCATCGGATGCGGTGGACACCGTCGCGACGGCATCGTTGCGGTTCAGCAGGAACGCGAGTTCGTCGAGGGCGGGCGCCTCGTCGTCGACGGCGAGGACGGTGAGTCCGGTCATCGCGGGTGCGGCTCCCTTCCATCGGCGGGCGAGTCGACGCGCACCCCGGCGGCGAACTTCGGGATTCGCATGCTCACCTTGGTGCCCGCGCCGACGGCGGTCTCGACTACCAGACCGTAGTCGTTCCCGAATGCCGAGCGCAGACGTTGGTCGACATTCGTCAATCCGACATGGGCGCCGTCCGACTCGGCCGGCCCCGCCGGATCGAGTGCGTCGATCGCCCCGGAGCGCAGCAGTTCCGGGTCCATGCCGATCCCGTCGTCGTCGACGCTGAGCAGACAGTCCGGTCCGGCGTCGCGCGCGACGATGCTGATGGTGCCGATCCGTCGGCCGGCCATCCCGTGGCGGACGGCGTTCTCGACGAGTGGCTGCAACGCCAGGAAGGGCAGGACGACGCCCAGCACCTCCGGCGCCACCTGGAGCTTCACGGTGAGACCGTCGCCGAACCGGGCGCGTTCGAGAGTCAGGTAGCGATCGATGTTGCGCAGTTCGTCGGCGAGCGGCGTGTACTCGCCCGCCGCACGGAACGAGTATCGGGTGAAGTCGGCGAAGTCGAGGATCAGTTCGCGTGCCCGATCGGGATCGGTGCGCACGAACGACGCGATCGTGTTCAACGCGTTGTAGATGAAGTGCGGGCTGATCTGGGCGCGCAGGGCCAGGACTTCCGCGCGATCCAGACGTGCCCGTGACGCGTCGAGTTCGGCGAGTTGGAGTTGGCTCGCGACGTACCGAGCCACCTCGGTGATGGTGCCGATGGTGCCGGGACGCGGTTCGTCGCGGATGGCGACGACCAGGACGCCTGCGACGATGTCGTCGGTGAGCAGCGGCGCGGCGAGCAGCTGCCGGATCGGCGACGCGGCGCCCGCCGGGTCGCTCCGCACGCTCGGATGCCCTTCGGTGAGCGCCGCCGCGGCGAGTTCGGCGGCCGCGTCGACCATCGGTCCGGCCGCCAACTCGCCGTCGCAGGCGAGGAGTTGCGTGTCCGGTCCGTACAGGGCGACGCCTTCGGCGCCGGTCAAGGTGCGCAACGGCGCGATCGCGGCGGCCGCCGACTCGTCGGTGAGCCCCCGGCGGAGCGGCGCCGCGGCGAGCGCGGCGGTGTGCAGGGTGTCGTGCACGGCGCGTTCGGCCGGTGTGGACACCACCCGGCGGGTGCGCAGCGCGACGACGATCGCCGTCGCGGCCACCACGACGCCGACCACCGTGATCGCGATCAGTTCGCCCGACATGAGTGACGAGCGTATCGCGGTGCGGGTCGCTCAGTGGGCGACGTGGGTGCCGAACGTCCTCCGGTGGTAGGTCAGCGGGGACGCTCCGGGATCGATCGATGCGTCGGCGACGGCGCCGACGATGATCCGGTGATCGCCGCCCGGCAGATCGTCGGCCACCGTGCAGGGCAGCCACGCCGCGCAGTCGGCGACCCGCGGCGTTCCGGCGCACCGGTGCCATCCGATGTCGGCGAACTTGTCGACTCCCTTCGTCGCGAGCGACATCGCGATCGAAGCCTGCGCGGCGCTCAGCACGTTGATGCTGAAGGCGCCGGTGCGGCGGATCAACGCCAGCGTGTCCGAGGTGTCGGCGAGGGCCACCGCGATCAGCGGCGGCGTCATCGACAACGACATGACGGCGCTGACCGTCGTGCCGTGCGCGCGCTCGTCGTCGAGGACGCCGACGACGGTGACCGGCGCGCACAGATTCGCCATCGCCTCGCGGAACTCGACGGCGAGCGTCGCGTCGACCCGCATCATCCGGCGAGTCCGGTGGCCGCCCAGAACGCCTCGAACGACGACGGCACCATGTCGGCACCGCGCACCACGCGGCCGTCGATGAAACGGTGGGCCATGATCATCTCGATGTCGAGTTCGTGTTCGCCCAGCTTGCGGTAGGCGCGGATGGTGGCGACGACGATCTCGTCGCCGTACGACGACGTCGCGACCACCTCGTTGCTCGACGCGTCGAGCTGGGCGAGCACGCCGAGTCCGGCCAGGAACTCGTCCTTGGTGTACACGCGCTGAGTCCCGTCGAACGAGAACCCCGCCCAGGTCATCGAATCGTCGTACAGCGCGAGAAGCGGAGCCGGATCTCCGGCGTCGGCGGCGGCGAAGGCCTGAGTGAGGGCGTCGGCGTTGGGGTTCGACATCGGTGGTCTCCATCTGTGTCGGGTCTGGGGAATCCGTTGACCAGTCCACTCTGGCGTGTGGCCGAGCTCACGGATAACCGTCGGACTACGTGGTCGGGCTACCCGTCCGAACAGACCACGGGGTCTACCTCGTCGGCGCAGTTCAGAGGTGTGGAGGCCCCGTATGCGGAGATCGCCGACGGGGGTGCGGGGCGGCCGGATCGACACATCTTGACCCCCACGGTTGCACCGTCGTCGTCTCAGGAACCATAGTGAGCTGCATCTCATCCGGGAGAAGGGGTGCAGTGAACGCCGACGAATGGGCGCAGATCCGCCGATGCCACGACGATGGCGAATCGATCAAGGGGATCGCCGCGCGTCTGGGGATGTCGCGGAACACCGTGCGCCGCGCACTGTCGCTGCCGTCGCCGCCCGACGACCATCGTCGGCATCGGGGTTCGGTGGCCGACGACGCCGATCGGGCGATCCGCGACGTCATCGCTCGCGAACCCGAGGTGACCATCGCCGAGATCGGTCGGCGCATCGACTGGCAGCATTCCCGCACGCTCCTCGCCAGGAAGGTCCGGGACGTCCGCGCGGAGAATGCGGTGGGCGCCGTGGCGTCGGGCTCCCCGGGTCTCCCCGGACAGACGACGAGCTTCGTCGGACGCCGTCGCGAACTGCGTGAGCTGCGGTGTCTGCTCGGCGAGTCCCGGCTGGTGTCGGTGGTCGGCCCCGGCGGCATCGGAAAGAGTCGGGTCGCGCTCCAGGCGGCGGAGGAGTTCCGTCGGGCGTTTCCGGACGGCGTCAGGTTCGTCGAGTTCGCCTCGGTGCGCAGTGCGGACCTGCTGAGCCAGACGGTGTGCGACGCGCTCGCCCTCGAGACGCGCGCGGCGTCGGACGTCTCGGCCGACGACGCGCTCATCGCCTATCTTCGCGACCGGCGGATGCTTCTGGTGTTGGACAACTGCGAGCACGTCGTCGACGGTGCGGCCGAGCTCGCCGCGCGGCTGCTCGAACAGACCGGCCGACTCCGGATCCTGGTGACCTCGCGTGAACTGTTGGCCGTGCCCGGGGAGAACGTCTTTCACCTGCAGCCGCTGCCGATGGCCGCGGACGGTGCCGGCGCACCGGAGCTGTTCGCGCGTCGGGCGTCGGCGGTGCTGTCGGGATTCGAACTCGACGAGCAGAACGTGGAGGCCGTGCAGCGCATCTGCGAACGACTGGACGGTCTGCCGTTGGCGATCGAGCTGGCCTGTACTCGCCTGAGCGTGCTGTCGGTGCATGATCTCGCGGACTACCTGGATCGACGCATGTCATTGCTCGGCGTCACCTCGCGCGATCTCGCGCCGCGCCATCGGAGCCTGCAGGCCACCGTCGACTGGAGCTACGAACTGTGCACGACGCGTGAGCAGCTGCTGTGGCAGCGGGCCGCGATCTTCGCCGGGGGATTCGACCTCGACGCGGTCGAGGCCGTGTGCACCGACGACGCTCTGCCGGCCGAGGACGTCCTCGACTGTGTGTCGGCGCTCGTCGCGAAGTCGGTGCTGATCGGGGAGTCGAGCGACGGGCGGATGCGATTCCGCATGCTGGAGACCATCCGCCAGTACGGATGGGGAAAGACGCCGAGGCACGAGCAGCACCGACTGCACGCCCGCCTCCTCGACTGCTGTACCCGGATGATCGTCGACTCCGACGAGCACTGGTACGGCCCGGATCAACTGGCCAAGGCGACCGTCGTCGGATCCAATCGGGGAAACATCCGCGCCGCACTGCATTGGGTGATGACGACCTCCGGCGATCCCGACGCCGTCGCCGTCGCGGCCGAGGCGCTCGGCAGCGCACGGTTCCTGTGGGCGTGCGGGATATCGATCCGTGAACACCGCATGTGGCTGACGCAGGCCCTCGAGCTCGACGGGGTCGACGCCCGCGCCAAGGGGCGGATCCTGTCGGTGCTCGCCCTGGTCCAGACGCTGCAGGGCGACCGGGACGCGGCGGAGTACAGCGTGCTGCGCGCCCGCGAGATATCGGCCGGGCTCGATCCGGTGACCGACGCGTTCGCGCAGCACACCGCGGGCCTGCGTGAGTTCTTCGCCGGCGACGTCGGCCAGGCGCGGGTGCTGCTCGACGAAGCCGAGACGCGATACCGCGTCATCGGCGGCGGACCCGCGCTGCTGGCGACGTTGCAGGTGCACCGGGGAATGCTGCTCAGTGTGACCCAGGACGTCGATGCGGCCGAGGCCGCCTTCACCGAGGTGCACGACGGCTCCGCGGCGATCGGCGAACGTTGGTTCCACGCCTACGCCACCTACGGGCTCGGCCTCGTCGCGTTGCTGCGCGGGGAGGAGGACGCCGCGGCCGAACTCGCCACCGAGGCGCTCAGCGGCCACCGCGACTTCGGCGACGTCGTCGGCACGACGCTCATGACCGATCTCCTCGGCTGGGCGCTGGCCGCGCGCGGAGACGGTCGCCGGGCCGCCGTCGTCCTCGGCGCGGCCTCGGCCATGTGGGGATCGGTCGGCAGGCAGCTGTACGGATCCGAACGGTGGAACGCGATGCGGACCAAGGCGCTCGACGACGCCCGCCGCCACTGCGGGGAGGGGGTCTTCGATCGTGCGTGGACGGCGGGAACCGCGATGTCGGCCGCCGACCTCGACGAGTTCCTGTTCGATCGCCAGGTGTCCCCGGCGCCGGACACCGACGACGACCTCCGTCTCGCGGGGCTGTCGCCGCGCGAGAGGGAGGTCGCCGATCTGGTCGCCGCGGGAATGACCAACCGGGAGATCGCCGAACGCTTGGTGCTGTCGACGAGGACCGTCGAAGGGCACGTGGAACATCTCCTCGGCAAACTCGGTCTGACCCGCCGCACCGAGGTCTCCGCGGTGGTCGGCGCGGCGTAGTCCCGCCCGCGGAGTCAGACCTTCGACATCGCTCCGGCGTCGATCGGCAGCGCGACGCCGGTGACGTACCGTGACGCGTCGGAGGCGAGCCAGACGACGGCGTTCGAGATGTCGACCGGCTCCAGCCACGGAATCGGCAGCAGGTTCATCCCGGACTGGCATGCCTCCCGGAAGTCGTCGTGCGTGGGCGCGGGCAGATCCGGCCGGAACAGCCGGTACATCGCCTCGTGATCGATCATGTCGGTGAGCACTGACGACGGGTGCACCGAGTTGCATCGGATCATGTGCGACGCCAGTTCGTTCGACGCGGTGCGGGCGAGTCCGGTGACACCGTGCTTGGCCGCGACGTAATGCGCGAAGTTGGGGAACCCCTGCAGGCCGCCGGTGGAGCTGATCAGAATGATCGACCCGCCCTCACCCTGTTCGATGAGATGGGGAACGGTGGCGCGCATCGTCTTCCACACACCCGTCAGATTGACGCCGATCATCTCGTCCCACTGCTGCTCGGTCAGTTCGTGGAGGGGCGCGGAGGAGAAGATGCCCGCGTTCGCCACCACCGTGTCGAGCCGACCGAACTCGGCGATGCCCGCCGCGACGGCGCGTTCGAGGGCCCCGAGATCGCGGACGTCCACCACCTCGGTGATCACCCGCGCGCCGGTCTTCTCCACGTACCTCGCGGTCTCGTCGAGATCCTCGCGGGTCGATCCCCGATAGTCCGTGCTCTCGAGGGTGTCGCAGATGTCGATCGCGATGATGTCGGCGCCCTCCTCGGCGAGCCGCTCGGCATGCGAGCGCCCCTGTCCGCGCGCCGCTCCCGTGACGAGGGCGACCTTGCCGTCCAGCTGTCCCATGATTCGTGCTCCTCTCGGTTGACGTGTGCTGTGTGTGTGTGCGTGGTTCAGCGGCGGTAGGCGGGCATGATGGCGGGCGCCGCGTCGACGAGCGTCATCCGGTCGACGAGCGCGTGCTGTGTGGCGACCGCGGCGTCGCGGACGCAACGGCCGAGGGCGCTCGGCTGGCGGACGGTGGCGCTGCCCGCCCAGCGGTGCGCGAACATGACCACGTCGCCGGCCACCTCCTGGGCCCAGGTCGCGGCCTGGCGGAGCCGGGCGTTGTGCTCCTCGGTGAGCGGACGATCGGCGTCGACGGCGGCCTGGGCGTCGCCGAAGACCTCGTAGACGAAGGCGCGCGCGGCGCGGTATCGGGCCTCGTGGCGGGCGAAGTCGATGCGGAAGAGGTCCGATTCGCCCACCGGTCCGGTGTAGCCGGGGCGGATCTTGCCCTCGACGATGCCGACGATCTCCTGCAGGGCGCGTTCGGCGAGCCCGAGGGCCACCGGTGCGTGTCCGCCGACACCGATGCCCATCAGACCGAGGCGGTACACGGGCTCGGGACGGACCGGGTCGGTGGAGAAGGTCTCCATCGTGAAGCGCTCGGGGACGAACACGTCGACGACCTGGTAGTCGTACGAGCCGGTGCCGACCATTCCCATCACGTTCCAGTTGTCGAGGAACTCCACCTCATCGCGCGGAATCCAGGCGATGTGGGCGTCCGGCTGCCCGTTCTCGTCGATGATCGGCTGTCCGTCGTCGTCGGACACGATGAACCCGGCGCCGATCCACGACGCGTGCGCCGATCCGCTGGCGAACTGGAAACGGCCGGTCACGCGGTAGCCGCCGTCGACGCGGACGGCCGAGCCGGTCGGCACCACCATGCCCGCGGTGATGCCGCGCGGCTCGCCGGCGAACATCTCCCGGGCCCCGTCGGGATCGGTGAATCCGGCGGCGACGGCCATACTGCACGCGTTCGCCATGAACGCCCACCCGGCGGAGCCGTCGGCGCGGGCGATCTCCTGGACCACCTTGAACGCGCTCACGATGTCCAGACCCGCGCCGCCGTACTCCTCGGGGATCAGAATCCAGAACAGGTCGTTGTCGGCGAGGGCGCGGTAGGCGCGTTCGGTGATCGTGGCCTCGGCCTCGATCGCGTCGGCTTCGGCCTCGATCACTTCGGCGGCGGAACGAGCGCGGTCGAGCCAGTACTCGGTACGCGAGGCGCGGTCGGTGTCGGGAACGGTGACGGTCATGGGTGATCCTTTCCTGTCGCCGAGGCGGCGAACTGATGTGTCCCAGCTCACGATGCTCGGTACTGGTGGGTGTCCGCCATGGGGTGGCTACGTGGTCCGCTACGTGTGTTCGTCGGAGCCGTTCGCGCCCTCGGCCGACCGCGATCCGCTCCATCGGCCGCACTCGGGCGGACCGCGGTCGAGATCCCTTGCACTCTCGGTACCCGAGTGCTAAAACGGAACTTGGCACTCGCGGCATGTGAGTGCCAGGTCGGAACGGTGAGGCCGGTTCACAAGACACCCCGGTCGTCCGTCGCGGGCATCGAGTCCGACCCTCCGAATACTTAGTGTCACCCCCTACCGGAGGATCACTTACCAATGGCAAAGCAGATTGCTTTCGACGAAGAGGCCCGTCGCGGACTCGAGCGCGGCCTGAACAGCCTCGCCGACGCCGTCAAGGTCACGCTCGGCCCCAAGGGTCGCAACGTCGTCCTGGAGAAGAAGTGGGGCGCCCCCACGATCACCAACGATGGTGTTTCCATCGCCAAGGAGATCGAGCTGGAGGACCCGTACGAGAAGATCGGCGCAGAGCTGGTCAAGGAAGTCGCCAAGAAGACCGACGACGTCGCAGGTGACGGCACCACCACCGCCACCGTTCTCGCTCAGGCGCTCGTCCGCGAGGGCCTGCGCAACGTCGCCGCCGGCGCCAACCCGATGGGTCTGAAGCGCGGCATCGAGAAGGCCGTCGCCGCCGTCACCGAGTCGCTGCTGGGTTCGGCCAAGGAGGTCGAGACCAAGGAGCAGATCGCTGCGACCGCGGGCATCTCGGCCGGCGACCCCGCGATCGGCGAACTCATCGCCGAGGCGATGGACAAGGTCGGCAAGGAAGGCGTCATCACCGTCGAAGAGGCTCAGACCTTCGGTCTGCAGCTGGAGCTCACCGAGGGCATGCGCTTCGACAAGGGCTACATCTCGGGTTACTTCGTCACCGACGCCGACCGTCAGGAAGCCGTCCTCGAGGACCCGTACATCCTGCTGGTCTCGGGCAAGGTCTCGACCATCAAGGACCTGCTTCCCCTGCTGGAGAAGGTCATCCAGGCCGGTAAGCCGCTGCTGATCATCGCCGAGGACGTCGAGGGCGAAGCCCTCTCGACCCTGGTCGTCAACAAGCTCAAGGGCACCTTCAAGTCCGTCGCCGTCAAGGCTCCGGGCTTCGGTGACCGTCGCAAGGCCATGCTGGCCGACATCGCCATCCTCACCGGTGGCGAGGTCATCAGCGAAGAGGTCGGCCTCTCGCTGGAGACCGCGGGCGTCGAGCTGCTCGGCACCGCGCGCAAGGTCGTCGTGACCAAGGACGAGACCACCATCGTCGACGGTGCGGGCGACAACGAGGCCATCGCGGGCCGCGTCGCACAGATCCGCTCGGAGATCGAGAAGAGCGACAGCGACTACGACCGCGAGAAGCTGCAGGAGCGCCTGGCCAAGCTGGCCGGCGGCGTCGCAGTCATCAAGGCCGGCGCTGCCACCGAGGTGGAGCTCAAGGAGCGCAAGCACCGTATCGAGGACGCCGTCCGCAACGCGAAGGCCGCCGTCGAAGAGGGCATCGTCGCCGGTGGTGGCGCTGCACTGCTGCAGTCCGAGGCCGCCATCGACGGTCTGTCGCTCGAGGGCGACGAGGCCACCGGTGCGAACATCGTCAAGGTCGCGCTGTCGGCTCCGGCCAAGCAGATCGCCGTCAACGCAGGCCTGGAGCCGGGCGTCGTCGCCGACAAGGTCCGCAACTCGCCGCTGGGCACCGGCCTCAACGCCGGCACCAACGAGTACGAGGACCTGCTCGCCGCAGGCATCAACGACCCGGTGAAGGTCACCCGCTCGGCGCTGCAGAACGCAGCCTCGATCGCGGCTCTGTTCCTCACCACCGAGGCCGTCGTCGCCGACAAGCCCGAGAAGAACGCTGTGCCGGCCATGCCGGGCGGCGACGAGATGGGCGGCATGGGCTTCTGATCCCACCGGGATCGGAACACCTGCGCCAGATCGCAGATCTCGACCGAAGGCCGGTCACCCCAAGGGGGTGGCCGGCCTTCGGCGCGTCCGGGTGCGGTCCGAGTCTGTCGATCGATCAACTGTCAATTGTTCATGCGAACGCGTGCCATTCGTTCGGATGATCGGCGCAAATGACTTCACTCGGTCTCACCGGCGTAACGAAGTTCCTCTTCGTGTGATGCGCGACATGCTCTCGTTCCAGAATCGACGTCGGCCGCACGAATCAGGCGGCCGTCGGTCGGGACGCGTAAGAGAGGCGAAAGTTCATGGGCAGTACAACGGTCACCGATGTGATCACCTTCTTCTTCAACATCATGGGACAGTTCTGGGACTTCTTCATCTGAGAAGCCCGTAGACCCACCCTGCTCGCACCGAACTGAGGAAAGGAGACGACTGTGCTCAGCGGATTCATCGACATGATCAGCCAACTGGTCCAACTCGGACTGGCGATCATCCCGTCGCTCATCACCGGATCGCTCTGACCCGAGCATCGAGACAATCGTGGTGCGACCGTCTGGTACACGGTCGCACCACGATTGCGTTCCCGAGAGTAACCGTCCATTCGAAGAGAGGCCGTAGGCCGGTGCACAGAGTACGAAGTGTCGTCGTGGTTCTGACCGTGATGCTGCTGGTGGTCGGCGGATTCGCCGTCGCTCCCGCGCACGCGAAATCATCCGAACACGTGACGGATATGACCGTGTGGTCGGCATCGATGGGGCGGGCGATCCCGCTGCGCGTGCTCCGTCCCGCGGACACGAGCGCGCCGCGCCCCACCCTGTATCTCCTCAACGGAGCCGGCGGCGGCGAAGACGCGGCCAACTGGTTCGACCGGACCGACGTCGTCGACTTCTTCGCCGACAAGAACGTCAACGTCGTCGTGCCCATGGAGGGCGCCTTCAGCTATTACACCGACTGGCGCAAGGACGATCCCGTCCTCGGCCGCAACAAGTGGACCACCTTCCTGACCAAGGAGCTGCCGCCGGTGGTCGATGCGCGACTGGGCACGAACGGTGTCAACGCGATCGCCGGGATCTCGATGGCGGGGACATCGGTGCTGAGCCTGGCCGAGAACGCACCCGGTCTCTATCGCGGCGTCGGCGCGTACAGCGGCTGCGCCGAGACGAGCACGCCGTTCGGTCAGTTGTACATCAAGATCGTCATCGAATCCCGCGGTGGCGGCGACGTCGAGAACATGTGGGGACCCGAAGACGGGCCCGGGTGGCGTGCCAACGATCCCGTCGTCCACGCGGACAAGCTGCGCGGCACCACGCTCTACATCAGCAACGGTTCGGGGGTGCCCGGACCGCACGACCGGCTCGACGGCCCCGGCATCGACGGCGACCTCTACACGTACGCCAATCAGATGGGGCTGGGAACCGTGATCGAGGCGGCCACGAACCAGTGCACGATCACCCTGTCGAAACGCTTACGGCAGTTGAAGATTCCGGCGACATTCCACTTCCGGAACGTCGGCACGCACGCCTGGCCGTACTGGCAGGACGAACTGCACCGCTCGTGGCCGACGCTGGAGCGGTCGATGCGCTGACGGTCGGCGGTTCGCGTGCGTCCGGTGTACTCGACCTGCGTCGAGCGACTCCGTCAGTCCAACGGTTCGGTCGGGAACGGCAGATGATTCCACGGTGAGTGGACCGAGTCGAGGAACGGACGAACCAGCTCGACGCCGTCGATCACACGCTTTCCCCAGGTGTCCGGGAACGTCACGATCCGTCCGGCGGTCATCCCGAGGCCGAAGTCCCGCCACGACGAGTAATGTTCGATCGCCGCGTCCCGGACGGCGAGAGCGACGTTCCGGACGATGATCGGATCGCCCCAGCCGACGGCGACACCCCAGCGGGCGATGTTGCCCGCCCGCACGTAGTCGTAGGCGTCGAGGGCCTCGACCTCCTCGTCGGCGGCGAGGAGCCGACCGCGACGGAGGGTGTCTTCGGCGGCGCGGATACCGGGGATCGCCGCGACGAGGGCGTCGGCGTATCCGTCCTGCGTCTCGAGCCGCGCGGCCTCGGCGCGCAGCTCACGTTCCCATGTCGCATCGTCGAGCGTCGACACGTCGCGGGCGCGCCGAGCGTCCCGCCGGATGTCGGCGGCGTGGTAGGCGATCCAGTCTCCGTATCCGGAGGACACGAGTGCGTTGAGCCGTTCCATCCAGTCGTCGGCGTCGGTGATGCCCCAGGTGCCGTCGAGGATGTCGCGCACATCGGTGACGGTGAGGTCGCCGATGTCGGTCAGCGAATTCCAGCAGCCGTTGTTCGCCGCTGCCATCGGCCCGGACATGGCCAGTCCCTGCGCGATGGGGCCGTACAGGTATCCGACGGGATCGGTGGGGAGCGGCGCCGACGCGAAGTCGCGGGCCATGACCTCCGCGAGTTTCTCGGGATCGTTGGTGCCCCAATCGCGTTCCTCGTCGGTCGATCGTCGCCGAAACAGTGCCATCAGTCGTCTCCGAGAAGGTCGGGCAGACCGGTGAAGTCTGCGGTGAGCGGGAAGTCGAGGTTGCGCCACGGACTGTCGACGGCGGTCAGGAGAGTGGCGAGGGCGGGCAGACCGGCGTCCCACGCGGCGCGACGGTTCTCGGGCGCCTCGCTCAAGGCCCACCCGGCGAGGACCGACGTACCGTACTCGGTCCAGTCGGCGAAGTGGCGACCGGCGAGATCGCGGGCCGCGAACAGCCCCTGGCGGACGGCGTCGGCGTCGCCGTAGCCGGACTGGGCGCCCCAACGGAGAGCGGTCACCGCCCGCGAGCACTGGGCGCCGATCACCGAGCGCAACGCCGTGCCCGCCGGGAGCAGGCCGGCCGCGGCGATCCAACCGTCGACCTCGTCCACCGCGGTGCAGATCCGATCGACCGCCTCGTGCGCGTCGTCGTCCTGGCCGCTCGCGGCGAGGAACTCGTGGAGTTCGGCGCGCCAGTGCTCGACGGAGACGGCTCGGCCCTCGCGCCGCATCATCTCCGCCCGCACGTCGAGGACGAATCCCAGATCGCCGAACATGTCCGGATCCAGACACGAACCCAGGTGCGACACCCAGTCGCCGGTGCTATCGATCCCGTTGCGGGACAGATTGACTCGCACCTCGTATGTCGACATGCCGGGGATCACCAGGCTGTTCCAGGCGATGGTTCCGGAGGTCGCCGACACGGCGTCGAGGGCGAGGGCCTGCGCCCGGTCGTCGTACAGCGGGCCGGTCGGGTCGACGACGATCTTCGACGT
The DNA here is from genome assembly GCF_014197435.1 of Gordonia humi. Classification (NCBI taxonomy): domain Bacteria; kingdom Bacillati; phylum Actinomycetota; class Actinomycetes; order Mycobacteriales; family Gordoniaceae; genus Gordonia; species Gordonia humi. The sequence continues at coordinate 4,773,890 of NZ_JACIFP010000001.1, read as the reverse complement.
GGCCGCCGCATAGACGGTCGAACCGAATCTCGGTGCGATGCCGCTGTCGGCGCGGCGGTCGATCACGGCTGTCCCGGGAAGCCGATGTTGGTCCACGGACTCATCGGGTCCGACAGCAGCAGCCGTACCGCCGACACCGCACCGGTGTACGGTTCGTCGACCGGGTAGCCGCCGTAGAGCATCGTCGACGCCATCGCGTACGACGCCGCGAACGACGCCCACGAGCTGAACACACCCGCCGCGTTGTGACCGATCGCGTCGATCATCTGATTCACCGTCGCCGGGTCGGCGTAACCCATGCGGGCGCCCGCCTGCGTGAGGTAGGCGGCGGTCGCGAGGTCGTGCGCGAACATCGTCACGACTCGCTGCCCGGCGGGCAGCATATCGTCGGCGGCGAGCTGCTGTTCCGCGTGAAAAGCTTTCACCGCCAAGCGCATCACGAGATCGGTGTGGTCGTCGTCCCAGCCGTTGCGTTCGGCGTGGGTACTCGTCGCCCGCAGCCAGTCGTCGATGTCCAGATAGGCGGACGACGACGATTCGAGGACTTCGTCGCGCACGTCGAGGGCGGCTTCGGCGGCGTGTGCACGGATGTGCTCGCCGCGGATCATCCGATCGGTCACCGACAACCACGAGTCGGTGCTCGTGATCTGCCAGCGTCGGGTGAGCGCCAGCTTCTCTTCGACGGATGCGTCGACTGTCCCGGGCGCTGCGCCGGGGCGTTCCGGGCTGTTCCAGAAGACGTTCTGTCCCAAGGCGAGCGGGGCGCCGAGTGCCAGGACCGACGCATGGGGACCGCGCGTCGGCCCGTTCGGCGAAGTCAGGATCGGCGAGGCGAATCCGGATGTCACAGGGCTGCTCCTCGACGGGTCGGTTGGGCGCGGCTCTCACACCCCCTGACCGTCGAACGTACTGCATCGGCGGGGCGTCGTCGTTCACGTCGTGGACGGCGACGCGTACACGCGGGTTCGGGGTCGGCCCGGCGGTGCGTCAGACTGCGGTCGTGACTCCGTACGCCGATGCGAGACGCTGAATGCGGTTGGCCTCGAACAGACGCGGCTTGTCGCTGCCGTTGCGGATCTGTCCGCCCTCGCGTTCGAACTCGCCGAGGAACGCGCGGGCCCAGTCGACGTCGGCGGCGGTCGGGCTCATCGCCTCGTTCACGATGCGGGCCTGAGCCGGGTACAGGCAGAGGCGGCCGGTCATTCCGTGGTCGCGGGCGATGACGGTCTGCGCGCGCAGCAGATCGAGGTCGGAGCCGGGAGTCGGACCGTCGATCGGGTTGGGCAGCTTGCCGATCCGCGACGAGTTCGCCAGGCGGGCACGGGGGAACGACATCGCGAGATCGGTGGCGGCCATGCCGGTGTCGCGGCGGTAGTCGCCGGATCCGAACGCCAGGCGCACGGCGCCGGCGCGGGCGATCGCGGTCGCTTCCTCGATGCCGAGGGCGGATTCCACGAGGGCGACGACGGCCACGCGGCCGCCGAACGCGGCAATGGTGTCGGCGACGTGCGCGGCCGATTCGACCTTCGCGAGCATCACGCCGCGCAGGCCGGGAACGGTGCGCAGGCGGGCGATGTCGTCGCTCCAGAAAGTGGTGTCGGCGTCGTTGATGCGTACCCAGCCCTCGTTGCCGGGGACGGACAGCCAGTCGGCGACGATGTCGCGCGCCTGCGGTTTGCGGGCGGCCGCGACAGCGTCTTCGAGGTCGAAGATCAGCTGGTCGGCCTCCGACGCGACGGAGTCGGCGAAGGTCTCGGGGCGGTCGCCGCTGACCAGGAGCCAGGAGCGGGAGAGGGCGTAGTCGATCGCGGAGTCTGCAGAGGTCATGAGAGGTCCTTCGGGGCGGGAGGGAGGAGGTTCGGCGGTCAGTCGGTCGGGAGTTCGATCACCGCGCGCTCGGTGAGCATCGGGATGATCCGGCCGACGCCGATCGATCGGAAATGGTCGGACGCGCGGTGGGCGTCCAGGGCGGCCTGCGAGTCGTACGACTCGAGGATGACGATGTGCTCGGGCGCTTCGACGCCGCGGAAGAATTCATAGGTGCGGTTGCCGGGCTCGGTGCGGCTCGCGGCCGCCAATCGGGTGAGTGCGGCGAGCACGTCGTCGGCTGTGTCGGGTTTCGCGTAATAGTGGGCGATCACCTGGACTGCCGAACGTGTTGTCTCACTCATCGAGATTAATTGTATGACGATCTGAGTCACTCCGTCCAGTGAACGCGGTAGTTCTGTGGCCGGATCGCGCGCAATCAATGAACAAATACCCAGGTTACTCGCGAGTACCGCTGCATGGTCGTCACTCGACGACGACGTACAGATTGTCTTACAGGTGGGCGTCGCCGAGGTGAACGATCGGGACGGATCGGGGTGCTCCGCCGATGTGAGCGCGGTATCTTCGTAACGACGATCTGATCTGTACGACAACCCGAAAGGGCTGGGATGACATCCGACGACTCCGCGCCGGTCGCGGCGCCGACCCGTCAACGACTGGCCACATCGGTCCGAGATCGCATCAGCGCGGGTGTGCTCGAGCCGGGCACGCGATTGAGCGAACGCGAGCTGTGCGAGGACTTCGACGTCTCGCGGACCGTGGTGCGCGAGACGCTGCGCCAGTTGGAGGCAGAGGGTTTCCTGACGATCGAGCCGAATCGCGGCGCCGTCGTCGTCACCGTCTCATACGCCGACGCCGAGCAGATGTTCGAACTGCGCGAATCCCTGGAAGCGCTGGCGTGCAGTCTGTTCGCCAAACGCGGCACCGTCGAGCACAAGCAGGCGCTGTGGGAGGTGATCGACGGGATCGAGGCGGCGATCGACGACGGCGACCTCAACGCGATCATCGACGCCAAGGCGGCGTTCTACGACGTTCTCCTTCTCGGCGCGGGCAACGAGCAGCTCACGTCCACACTTCGACTGCTGCGCGTCCGCATCAATCTGCTCCGTCGGTACTCGCTCTCGCTGCCGGAACGGCATCCGGAGACGCTCGCCGAGATCCGCGCGATCCGCGACGCGATCATCGCGGGCGACGTCGACGGGGCTCGGCGAGCGGGTGAGCATCACGTCCAGCAGGCCGCTCGAGCGGCGCTGCCGCGGATCTTCGAGGAGTTGTATCGGCCGTGACGGGGCGCTACCCCGCCCCGAGCAGTCCCAGCATCGCGTAGGCGGCGACCTTCGCGCCGTAACCGATCGCGGCGAGGTCGACGACGTAGTTCGGGTTGTGCGGGGTGAACGGCGCGGAGTCGCCGCGCTCGCGGGCGGCGGCGTACACCTGCGGATCGGCGACACCGACCAGCAGGTAGTTGAACGGCATGTCCGGGTACGGGCCCTTGAGGACCTGCACGTCCTCGGAGCCGGTGGCCGGTGGTAGATCGGTGACCACGTTGTCGTCGCCGATGATCTTCGCCAGCGACTCCGCCATCGACGCGGCGAGCTGCGGATCGTTCACCAGGGGCAGTGACCCGCCCTTCATGATGATCTCCGGCAGTCGGTCGTCGGCGACGTCGAAGCTGCGGGCCACCGACTCCGCCACCGAGCGGATCGACGACAGCAGTGTCTCGCGGACCGCCGGGTCGTACCAGCGCACGTTAGCCTTGACCAGCGCCTGCGACGGGATCACGTTGTTGTCGGTGCCGGCCTGGATCGCGCCGACGGTCAGCACCGCGGTCTGCGACGGGTCGATCCGTCGCGACACGATGTTGCCGAACTCGACGACCGCGAGAGCGGCCATCCGTACCGGGTCCTTCGCCTTCTGCGGCATCGAACCGTGGCCGCCGACGCCGTGGAACAGGATGTCGACCTGGTCGGTGCCCGCCATCTTCGGTCCCGGCGAGGACGAGACGACGCCGACCGGGCCGGGCACCGTGTGCATGCCGATCAACACGTCGGGTCTGGGGATGAAGTTGTACAGACCGTCGTCGACCATCGCCTTGGCGCCGGTGATCGGCTCCTCGGCGGGCTGACCGATCAGGACGACGGTGCCCGACCACGAATCACGCACGGCCACCAGGGCATGCGCCATCCCGATCAGCCAGCACACGTGCGCGTCGTGCCCGCACATGTGGGCCACCGGGACTTCGGTGCCGTCCTCCCGAGTGACCCGGACCTCGCTCGCGTAGTCGAGCCCGGTCTCCTCCTCGACGGCGTTCGCATCCATGTCGGCGCGGTACATCACGACCGGGCCGTCGCCGTTGCGCAGCGTCGCGGCGATGCCGGTGCGGCCGATGCCCTTTGTGACGCCGAATCCGAGGTTCTGCAGCGCCTTCTCGATCAGGCGGGACGTGCGTATCTCGTCGAAGGCCAGTTCGGGATTGCGATGAATGTCCTTGAACGTCTCGACGAGGCGTTCGGCGTCGGCGTCGACCGCTTCGTCGACGCGGGCGATCAGGTCAGCGGGGAGTTCGGCAGCGGAGATCACGAGATCAGCCTATCGGCGATCCGGGGTTCGGGAGAGCGTTGTCGGTCGGAGCTCAGGCCTCCCAGTCCGTCAAGACCTCCTCGGTGTCTCCGCCCGGCACCGGCGGTGTGGCCGGCACACCGGGCGAGGTCCGGGAGAACCGCGGCGCCGGGGCCGCCTGCCGGATTCCGTCGATCTCGATCAGGTTCTCACGGGCGGCCATCTGCGGGTGATCGGCGGCCTCGGCGAAGTCGAGGACCGGGCTGACGCAGGCGTCGGTGCCGTCGAAGAGTCGCGCCCATTCGTCGCGCGGGCGGGTGGCGAAGCGTTCGGTGAAGCGGGCGCGGATCGTCGGCCAACCGGACCGGTCGAGCTGATCGGGGAGTTCGGCGGGATCGATGTCGAGGCCGTCGAGCAGCGCGGCGTAGAACTGCGGCTCGATGGCTCCCACAGCCACGAAGCGGTCGTCGCCGCACCGGTACGTGTCGTAGAACGGGGCGCCGCCGTCGAGCAAATTGGATCCTCGGTCGGTCGACCAGGTGCCCTGACCGAGCATGCTCCACATCATCTGCATCAGCGCGCTCGCGCCGTCGATCATCGCGGTGTCGACCACCTGGCCGCGCCCCGACCGCTCCCGCTCCCACAGTGCGGCGAGGACGCCGGTCACCAGGAACATCGATCCGCCGCCGAAGTCGCCGACCAGGTTGAGCGGCGGTGCGGGCGGCTCGCCGGTGCGGCCGATCGCGTGGAGTGCGCCGGTGATCGAGATGTAGTTGATGTCGTGCCCGGCCCGACGCGCCCACGGACCGTCCTGACCCCAGCCGGTCATGCGCCCGTAGATCAGGCGGTTGTTGAACGCTTCGACGTCGGACGGGCCGATTCCGAGCCGCTCGGCGACGCCCGGTCGGAACCCCTCGATGAGGACATCGGCCTTCGCGAGGAGTCGACGGACCACGTCGAGCCCCTCGAGGCCGCGGAGGTCGGCGCTGACCGACCGTCGCCCGCGCAGCAGGTAGTCGGGTCTGCCGCCGGTGAGATCCAATGCGCCGCCTGGACGTTCGACACGCACGACGTCGGCGCCCAGGTCGGCCAACATCATGGCGGCGTGCGGGCCGGGGCCGATGCCGCCGAGTTCGACGACCTTCAAGCCGGCGAGCGGTCCTGTCATCTCCGATGCCCCCGTCATCCCGCGAGGTGGCGGCTGATGACCAGTCGTTGGATCTGATTGGTGCCTTCGAAGATCTGGGTGATCTTGGCTTCGCGCATGTAGCGCTCGAGGCGGAAGTCGCGAGTGTAGCCGTAGCCGCCGAGGACCTGGACGGCGTCCGTGGTGACTTTCATGGCGGCGTCGGTGGCGACGAGTTTGGCGACGGAGGCGTTGCGCGAGTAGGGGAGCCCGGCGTCGCGGCGGCGGGCGGCGTCGAGGTAGGTGGCGCGGGCCGAGTCGACGGCGGCGGCCATGTCGGCCAGGAGGAAGCCGAGTCCCTGGTGGTCGATGATCTTGCGACCGAACGTGGTCCGTTCCTTGGCGTAGGCGACGGCTTCGTCGAGGGCGGCCTGGGCGAGTCCGACGGCGACGGCGGCGATGCCGAGACGTCCGGAGTCGAGAGCGCTGAACGCGATCTGGAGGCCCTGACCCTCATCGCCGATGCGGCGGTCGGTGGGCAGGAAGGCGCCGTCGTAGTGGGCGGAGGTGGTGGGAACCGCGTGCAGACCCATCTTCTCCTCTGGCCTGCCGAAGCTCAGGCCCTCGGTGTCTTTGGCGACGAGGAAGCAGGAGATGCCTTTGGAGCCGTCGCCGGTGCGGGCGAAGAGATTGTAGAAGTCGGCGATGCCGCCGTGGGTGATCCAGGCCTTGGCTCCGGTGACCGAGTAACCGCCGTCGACGGGGGTCGCTTTGCACGCCAGGGCCGCGGCGTCGGATCCGGCCTGGGGCTCGGAGAGGCTGTAGGCGCCGATCGTGGATCCGCCGAGCATGTCGGGGAGCCACGTCTCCTTCTGCTCCTGGGTGCCGAACGCCATGAGCGGGTGGATGGCGAGGCTGTGGACGCTGACGGCGACGGCGACCGAGGCCCAGCGCGCGGCGAGTTCTTCGAGGACCTGCAGGTACACCTCGTACGGCTGTCCGCCGCCGCCCCACTCCTCGGGGTAGGGCAGGGAGAGGAGTCCGGCGTCGCCCAGGGCGGCGAACACACCGTCGGGGTAGGTCTCGTTCTTCTCGTGTTCGTCGACGATGGGGGCGAGGACTTTGTCGGCGACGTCGCGGGTGAGGGCGATGAGGTCGCGGGCTTCGGTGGTGGGCAGAAGTCTGTCGACGGCCATGCGGGGATCCTTACGGTACAGGGACAGTACTGGAGATGGCTGAATAGTACTGTTGCGTCGGGTGTACTGCAAGAGCTCGCGCAGTACTATTCATCGCATGGTCACCCCGCCCCACTTCGCGACGCCGCGCCAGAGCGAGCTCTTCGGCGAGCTCCTCGACGTGTTCCTCGCGGAGGGGTTCGCTCACCTCACCCTCGACGCGATCGCCGCGCGGCTGCGGTGCTCCAAGTCGACGCTCTACACCCTGGCGGGGAGCAAGGAGCAGCTGGTCGTCGCGGCGACCGTGCACTTCTTCAAGCGCGCGACGGCGCAGGTCGAGGCGCACGTCGATCCGTCGGCTCCGGCCCGCGACCAGGTGTCCGCCTACCTCGCCGCGGTCGGCGACGCGCTGTCGGTGGTGTCGGATCAGTTCATGCGCGATCTCGACGCGTTCGCTCCGGCGCGCGCGGTGTACGAGCGGAACACGCAGATCGCGGCCGCGCGCGTCAAGGAGATCATCGACGCCGGTGTGGCGGCGGGAGAGTTCCGCGGGGTGCACGCCGCGTTCGCCGCCGAGGTCGCGGCGACGATGATGGTCTCGATCCAACGCGGCGACATCCAGGCGAGCCTGGGGCTCGACGATGCGAGTGCCTATCGAGAGCTGTCGGCGATGCTGACCGCTGGAATGGACTGACGTTCGACTCCATGCTGTGACATAGGTGTCGCATCTCGATTCGGCGGACGGATTCGCTGGGACTCGTGTCGTCCGCGCGTTGTGGAGCGCCGGTTGTCCGACGCCGCGCGGTCGACCACCGGTAGGGACGGAACGACGACATCGAGACCGTCGACGGCATTGTCACGCCGGGTGGTACTCGACGATCGCCAATGCGATCGCTTCGTATCTGTCGGCCAATTCGTCGACCGACATCGGACCGTCATCGCGCCACCACATGCAGATCGACTGACCCGCGCTGATGATGCTCCGCGTCGCTTCATACGGGAATCCGGTCGCGAACACGGACTCCTCGACACCGCGCAGGACGACGTCGCGGAACAGTGCCTCCTGCTCATCTCGCAGGGCGACGACCCGGTCGCGACCAGGGCCTTCGACACTCCGAAGTTCGGTCGCGCCGACGACGGCGTCGCGCCGGTGGGTCGCATGGAACACGACCCATGCTCGCATCAGTGCCCGTAGCTGGCCGTCGGGTGTCCCGCCTGCCCGGATCACCGCGGCTCGCGTCATCGACAGAGCCCCCTGCAGGGCGCGACCCATGATGCTCTGCAAGATCTCCTGCTTCGATGCGAAATGGTGGTAGATAGAGGCGGCCGTCATCTCGGCGCCTTTGGCGATGTCGCGCGTCGACGTGCCGTAGTACCCGCGTTCGTTGAACAGACGCACCGCCGAGTCGAGGATGTCGTCACGTCCGTTGGGCTGCTCGCCTGCCACGATTCTCCTTGCGACTCGTCGGCTTCAGCGTAGCCGTCATTCCCAGTCGTGCCGCTGTTCAGTCCCAGCTCATCCAGAAATCGAGCTCGAGCTCGCCGTCGCCCGGCGCGACCCGGTACTGGTCGAGGTCGACCTCGCCGTCTGCCCGAAGCACCTCGTCGTCGATGAAGCACCGGCCGGTGGCGTGTGCGGCAGGTCTGGTGAGGATGCTCATCGCCGCGTCGGCCATGATCGCAGGTGTTCGGCTCTGGTCGACCAGCTCGGCGCTCAGGATGTTGCGTACCGCCGCGGTGTTGATCGTGGTTCGCGGCCACAAGGAGTTGACGGCGATGCCGTCTGCGGCGAGTTCCGCGGCGAGGCCGATGGCGACCAGCGACATCGAGAACTTCGAGATCGTGTAAGCGGTGCCGATGCTCGCGAACCACTTCGGGTCGAGGTCGATCGGCGGCGAGAGTGTGAGGATGTGCGCGTTCGGCGACTCGCGCAGGTGCGGGATGGCCGTCTTCGAGAGGAGGAACGCGCCGCGGGCGTTGATGTCCTGCATGAGGTCGTACTTCTTCATGCTGATCTGATCCGTCGGTGTCAGATCGAGTGCGCTCGCGTTGTTGACCACGATGTCGACACCGCCGAAGCGGTCGACGGTCTGGGCGACGGCGTCGGCGACCGACTCGTCGTCCCGAACGTCGCCGACGATGGGAAGGGCCTGTCCGCCCGCTTCTTCGACCGCGGCAGCCGCGGTGAAGATCGTGCCGGGAAGCTTCGGGTGCGGTTCGGTGGTCTTCGCGATCATTGCGACGTTGGCTCCGCGCCGAGCGGCCTGAACGGCGATGGCTTCTCCGATGCCGCGTGAGCCGCCCGACATGATCAGGGTTCGCCCTTCGAGTGTGCGGTCATAGGTGTCTCCTTCGTCGAGCGCGGCTGGATTGTGATGCTTTGATGCCGAACGATTGATTGGTCCGATGCTGCCTGTGTTCAGCCAGAGGTGTCAACGGTCACGGATGTATACACTGGTGAAGCGCGGTTCTGTGGATCGATCCCGCGATATTGACACCCGGCCTCTGACTTCTACATCCCTAACGATCGTTCGGGTTGACGGGTCGAATCTCTCCCACGATGGTCACCGCGCCCACGCCTTCGGGAGTCGACGCCCTGTCACGGCGCGCTCACCGAGTTCGTCGGCCACGGCAGCATGCGTGTCCGGGCGTCCGTTGACGCATTCGTGCGCGGCGCGATCGTCGCTCTCGCGTTAACCTTCACCCATGCCCGATTCGCAGACCGCTCCCGTCCGCGAGGCGTCCGGTCCCATCGCCTCCCTGCCGAACCTCCGCGAGCTCGGTGGACTGACCACCGATGACGGTGCGACGGTCCGGTCCGGTCTCCTGTACCGCACCGCCGACTTCCGCGGGCTCACCGACGACGACGCGGCGCTGTTCGCCGGACTCGGCATCAAGACCCTCTACGACCTGCGCTCGGACGCCGAACGTGCGTCGGTGCCCGACCCGTCGTTCGACGGCACGCGGCACCTCGCCCTCGACGTCCTCGCCGACTCCGAGCAGGCCGTGCCCGCCAACATGAACGAGTTCTTCGCCGATCCGGAGAGCGTCGCGAAGATGAACGAACGGCTCGCCGGCGGCACGGTGGTCGACGCGGTCACCGCGAGCTACCGGCACCTGGTGAACCTGCCGAGCGCGAGGGCGGCGTATCGCCGCTTCTTCGCCGGCCTCGCGGGCGAGGACGAAGCCCCCGCCGCGTTCCACTGCACAGCGGGCAAGGATCGGACCGGGTGGGCCGCGGCGTCGCTGCTCACCGTGCTCGGGGTCTCCCGCGACGAGGTCTACACCGACTACCTGCTGACCAACGAGCGGCTGGTCCCGTCGTTGGTGCCGCTCTTCGGCAGGTTCGCCGAGGCGGGCGGCGACCCGGACCTCCTGCTGCCCGTGTTCGGTGTCCGCGAAGAGTACTTGAACGCGGCCTTCGACGAGGTCGCCGCGCAGTTCGGAACCATCGACGGGTATCTGACCGGCGGCCTCGGCCTCGATGCCGGCGTGGCCGACAGACTCCGCCAGACCTACCTGTCATGACGTCGCCGCGTGCCCGGATGGTGGCCGAGGCCGCGGATCTCATCGCGCGTAACGGGGTGGCGGCCACGTCGATCGGCGACGTCCTCAAGGCCGCGGAGGCCCCGCGCGGATCGGTGTACCACCACTTTCCCGGGGGTCGATCGGAAGTCCTCGCCGAGGCGGTGCTGCTCGCCTCGGAGAACATCGACGAAGGACTGTCGGAGGCCGCGCACTCGTCGCCCGCCTATCTCGTCGCCGACATCGCGGCCATGTGGCGGCGCACCCTGACCGAATCGGACTTCACCGCGGGCAGCACGGTGTCGGCGGCGGCGCGGGCGCGCGGCACCGACCCGGGAATCGCCGACATCGCGGCGCGCGCCTACACGCGCTGGGAGGAGATGCTCGCGGCGAGTCTGCGGTCGACCGGAGCGGACGCCCAGCGGGCGAGGTCGTTGGCGGTGACCATTCTCGCCGCCGTCGACGGGGCCGTGACCCTGTGCCGCGCGCACCGGAGCCTGGAGCCGCTCGATCTGGTGGCCGAGCAGATCGCCTCGCTGCTGGAGCCCTGACACGCGAGTGAGGAATTCGTCGCCTCCCCGACTTCTCGGGCAGGTACATTCATGCCATGGCTGTCACCGCAAGCACCGAATTCGACATCGACGCACCGCCGTCGGTCATCATGGAGATCCTGCTCGACGTGGAGGCGCTCCCGGAGTGGTCGGGTCCGCACAAGTCGGCGAAGATCCTCACCGAACACGAGGACGGCAGTCCGGCCCGTGTCGAGGCGTCGGTCACCGCCGTCGGCATCACCGACGACCAGGTCCTGGACTACACGTGGACCGACAACACGTGCGAGTGGGCTCTCGTCGAGAGTTCGCAACTGTCGCAGCAGCAGGGCAAGTACACCGTCACGCCGAAGGGCGACGGCTCGCACGTGGTCTTCGACCTGACCGTCGACCTGAAGATCAAGATGCCGTCGCTGATCGTCAAGCGCGGGCAGAAGATCGCCGTCGAGACCGCGAAGAAGGGTCTCACCGCAGAAGCCAAACGTCGTATGTGAGCACACCCGACATCGCGGAAGAACCCCGTCGCAGACATCGGTCCGCGGCGGGGTTCTGTGCCGCGGAGGTGGTCCAGCCGTGCCGGATTCGCCAGACCGAACGTCGGACATGGGCATAATCGGCGCTGTGACTGACGTGCAGAACGCTGCGGCCCCGATCGCATCCCTCCCGAATCTCCGAGACCTCGGCGGTCGTCGTGCCGCCGACGGCGCCACGGTGAAGTCCGGGCTGCTGTTCCGGACCGCGGACTTCCGCGGGCTCACCGACGACGACGCCGCGAAGTTCACCGGACTGGGCATCCGCACCGTCTACGACCTGCGATCGGCCGCCGAACGCACGGGCCTGCCCGACCCCGACTTTCCGGGGGTGGCCGACATCGCCCTGGACGTGCTCGCCGACGCGGGAACCGCGATCCCGGCGAACCTCGACACCGTGCTGTCGGATCCGCACCTGGTGCACGAGGTCGACGAGGTGCTCGGCGGCGGCAAGGCCGTCGAACTCATCACCGGCACCTACCGCGAACTCGTGACGCTGCCCAGTGCGCAGGCCGCCTACCGTCGATTCTTCGCGGGCCTCCTCGGCGCCGACGAGACACCCGCGGCATTCCACTGCACCACCGGCAAGGACCGCACGGGCTGGGCGGCCGCATCGGTGCTGACCCTCCTCGGCGTCCCCCGCGACGAGGTCTTCACCGACTACCTGCTCACCAACGAACGACTCGTTCCCGCGCTGCGCCCGATCTTCGACGAGTTCGCGGCCGCCGGCGGCGATCCGGACCTCCTGCTACCGGTCCTCGGCGTCCGCGAAGAGTATCTGACGGCGGCGTTCGACGAGGTCGATCGGCAGTACGGCTCGATCGACGCGTACGCCTCCGTCGTACTCGGCCTGGACGCCTCCGCCGTCGCCGAACTGCGGTCCCGGTTCCTCGATTGACGGGTTGCTGAGCAATCGATGAGACTCCGGTATCGCGACGGTAACGATCAGCGTTGCGCGAGCGTCGAAATCGTGCCATCCGAGTAGCGTCGACCTCGACTCCGCTCGATCTGCACGGGCCTCCGCGCGATCTGCAGGAGTCTCCGCGAGAACTGCCGGGGGAGCCTCCGCGCGTCGAGCGGGGGCCTCTGCTCGGTCGGGCGGAGGTGGTCCGTCGGGGTGACGGAGAGACTGTCGTCGGGAGGTATTGATCGTGCGTATTGCTAAGAGCGGCAAGGGTATTCGTGTTCTCATCGCTGGAGCGGCCGGTGGTGCGGCGATCGGACTGATGGCACTGTTCGGTGGTGGTCACGCCGCTGCCGATACGACGTGCTCGGCCACGGACAACAACCGCGTGGAGCACGCCGACGGACTGAGCCACTGCATCGCCAACGCGGGCCCGGGCAGCCGCGCCGATGCGCGGGACACGAGTAACAGCGGTGTCGCGACGGCGGTCGCCACCCAGCGCGGAGCGGCGACGAGCATCAACCTGCAGCCGTGGTCGGAGGCGCTCTCGAGCGGAGTGCACGGCGGCAGCGGTTACGCGATCTCCACGGGGCCGCGGTCGACGTCGATCGCCATGGCACGCGACGGCGGGACATCGATCGCGATCGGCGGCTGGGGCGGTCAGGCGTACGCCGGTCCCGCGGGCGCGGTGTGCGCGGGCGGATTCGGCGCCGCATACGATTCGACGACGGGCCAGTACTGCGTCAAATCGGGGTCGCTCGACCTGCACTGATCCGCCGGTGCGCCATCCGGCCGCTCGCGCTGCCGAATCGTCCCGTGCGAGTTACTCTGTGCCCGTGGAGAATCTCGACGGCTACGCCCAGCCGAATCAGAACATCGGACCCGACCTGAGCCTGGTCTCCGGGCGCGAAGCGCTGCAGCAGCTCGTGGACCTGCGCGCCACCGGCAAGTTCACCGTCGTGGACGATGATGACGACGATCCGATCCTGCTGACGCTGCCCGAACGCAACGTGGTCGACACCTGGCGCGAGGACTACCCGTATCAGGAGCGGATGAGCCGCCGCGAATACGAGGTGACCAAGCGCCGTCTGCAGGTCGAGCTGTTGAAGCTGCAGAAGTGGTCCAAGCAGACCGGCCAGCGTCACCTGTTGGTGTTCGAGGGCCGCGACGCCGCGGGCAAGGGCGGCACCATCAAGCGTTTCAACGAGCATCTCAATCCGCGCGGTGCGCGGGTCGTCGCACTGGAGAAGCCCTCCGAGCGCGAGTCGACCGAGTGGTACTTCCAGCGTTATGTGCAGCACCTGCCCGCCGCGGGCGAGATGGTCTTCTTCGACCGCTCCTGGTACAACCGCGCAGGTGTCGAACGCGTCATGAACTTCTGCACGCCCGAGCAGTACGCGCAGTTCATGTCGCAGGCGCCCGCCTTCGAGCGGATGCTGGTGGACGACGGCATCCACCTGGTCAAGTTCTGGTTCTCGGTGACGCCCCTCGAGCAGCGCACCCGGTTCGCGATCCGCCAGATCGACCCGGTTCGCCAGTGGAAGCTGTCGCCGATGGACCTCGCCTCACTCGACCGGTGGGAGTCGTACACGGACGCCAAGGAACGGATGTTCCTCGACACCGACACCGACCACGCTCCGTGGACCGTCGTCAAGAGCAACGACAAGAAGCGCGCCCGTATCAACGCGATGCGCTACGTGCTCAGCCTGCACGACTACGACGGCAAGGACGAGACGATCGTCGGAGCCCCCGACCCCTTGATCGTGGGCCGCGCACGCGACCTCGTCGGAGAGTAAGCCGGTCTCGGCCGACAGGTAACGTGGTTCGGGTGCGAAGCGTTCTCTCTGGCCTGTTCACCATCGTGGCGATGATCGCCGTCGTCGTCGCCGTGCCCACGATGTGGGGGTCGCAGAAGGTGGTCTCGGCCGACGGTTTCGCCGCGTCCGCGGCGCAGGCGGCCCGCGATCAGCAGGTGCAGGACTACTTCGCCTCGACCATCGCCTCATCGGTGGCCGAACAGACGTCGATCCCACTGGCCGGCGACGCCGTCAAGCCGCTCGCGCAGGCGTACACGCGCAGCGACGCGTTCGCGACGGCCTTCGAGGAGATCGCCCGCCAGCAGCACGACTGGCTGTTCACCGCGCCCGGCCCCGACACCGACGCGCACGTGATGGATCTGAACATCACGCCGATGATCAACGAGGCGGTCGCATCGGCGTCGCTGCCGGTTCCGGTGCACATCGACACGCCGATCTACGTGGCGATCGACCAGCACCGGTTGTCCGCGGGATCGCTCGAGTCGACCGGTGACCTGGTGAAGACCGTCTCGTGGATCGCGGTGATCGTCGCCGTCGTGGCCGCGATCCTCGCATTGGCTCTGGCCAACAGGCGGGGCACGGTGCTCGCCTGGCTCGGCGTAGGCGGGATGCTCGCTGCGGCTGTCGCGTTCGGCGTCGCACAGTACATCCGCACGCTCGTCGACGACAGGGCCGCCGACACCGAGGAAGCGGCGCGGCGGACCGTCGAAGTGGTCGCCGACGACATCTCGGGAAGTCTCATCACCTGGGCGGTGATCGCGGTGATCGTCGGTGCGCTGGTCACCGTCGCGGGCATCCTGTTCCGCATCGTCGGCGGCGGACGACGACGCGCCGTGTAGGCGGGCTCCGGCTCGTCGCCGGATGGATCCGCAGCGCGCCGGTCACCTACTCGTGGCTGGCGATTCTGCTGGTCACCACCATCGTGCAGCACACCGCGTCGGACGAGCGGGTCGAGACGATCCTCGGACGGCGCTCGACCAACATCGGCAACCTCCGGCACGATCCGATCCGGTCGATGATCACGAGCATGTTCTGGCTCGACGGCGCGTACTGGCTCCCGTACCTGATCGGATTCACCGTGTTCGTCGCCGTCGCCGAGCGTTGGCTGGGACGGTGGCGCCTCGTCGCGGTCGGTTTCGGCGGACACGTCGTGGCGACGCTCGTCAGTCAGTTCGTGCTGTACGAGGCGATCGCCGCGCGGCAGGCCGATCCGGCCCTGCGATCGGCGGTCGACGTCGGCGTCAGCTACGTGATGGCCGCGTTGATCGGCGTCCTGGCCTATCGCACGGCGGGTCGGTGGCGGGTCGCGTACATCGCCGTCTGCCTCGTCGCGTTCGGCACTCCGCTCGTCGTCGACGGGACGTTCACCGACGTCGGGCACGCCACCGCGTTGCTGTTCGGATTCGCGATGTACCCGTTGACGCGGACGCTGCCGCGTGTGCGGCGGGCGCGGGACTGGTTCGCGCGTGCGGCGTCTCACCCGCCGATCGTGCGCCACAGGAACTCGTAGGCGAGTGCCTCCTTGAACGCCGACTGCTTGTTGTCGGCGGCGCCGCCGTGGCCGCCCTCGATGTTCTCGTAGTAACGGACGCTGTGCCCGGTCTCCTCCAGACGCGCGGTGAACTTCCGAGCATGACCCGGGTGGACGCGATCGTCGCGAGTGGACGTCGTGACCAGCAGTTCCGGATACGCGACGCCCTCGCGGACCAGCTGATACGGCGAATACTGGGAGATGAACTCCCACTCGGCCGGGTCGTCGGGGTCGCCGTACTCGGCCATCCACGAGGCTCCCGCGAGCAGCAGATGATAGCGGCGCATGTCGATCAACGGCACCTGACAGACCAGGGCTCCGAACAACTCGGGGTAGCTGGTGGCCATGACGCCCATCAGCAGACCGCCGTTCGAGCCGCCGCGTGCGGCGAGCTGCGGCGCGGTGGTGAGTCCGCGGGCGACGAGGTCGCGCGCGATGGCCGCGAAGTCCTCGTAGACCAGGTGACGGCCCGCTTTGACCGCCTGCGTGTGCCACGACGGTCCGTACTCCCCGCCGCCGCGGATGTTCGCGTACACGAAGACGCCGCCGCGCGCGATCCAGTTGGTCCCGGTGACCCCCATGTAGCCGGGAGTCAGCGAGTTCTCGAAACCGCCGTAGCCGTACAGCAGAGTCGGACCGGTCTCCACGTCGTCGCGTTTGACGACGAAATAGGGGACCGCGGTTCCGTCGTCGGAGGTCGCGAAGAACTGCTGCGCGCCGACGTTCGAGGCGTCGAAGTGCTCGGGCGAGGACCGGATCACCTCGACCCCGGTCGTCGCATCGCCGTAGAGCAACGACGGCGCCTGTGTGAACGCACTCGACGACAGCCAGATCTCGTCGCTGTGCTCCGGATCGACGTCGAGCACGCCGACGGTGGCGAGTTCCGGGACGCCGGCGAGCTCGGCGGGTTCCCACGTTCCGATCGCCAACGCCTCCAGCCGGGTGGCCACGTCGTGCAGTGTCGTCAGGACGAGTCGGGACTTGGTGAACGCGTAGTCCTGCAGGCTGGTGTGCTCGTCGGGTGCGAACAGGACGCGGTGGGTGCGATCGCCGGACTGGAAGGCCGGGTAGTCGAACACCAGCAGCGATCCGGGGGCGTGCTCGACGCCCTCGACGGTCCACGGCGTCTTCGGCGACACGATCAGATAGTCCAGGTGCACGGAGTACGCGGCGTCCGACGGGATGTCGATCGCGACCAGCTCGTCGCCGGTCAGCTCGTAGTTGTCGGTGTTGTAGAAGTCCGTCGCCCGGTAGACGAGGTGGCGCTGGTACCCCGGAGTCGGATCGAAGGCCGCGCCGATCGCGACATCGTCGACACTGCCGGTGAACACCGTCTGCGCCTGCGACAGGTCGGTGCCGCGTGTCCACCGCTTCACCACGCGCGGATAGCCGGACGACGTCCAGGAGCTGTCGCCGTCGGGCTGCTGTCCGAACTCGGTGCCGACGTAGACGGTGTCGCGGTCGATCCAGCCGATGTTCGACTTGTTCTCCGGCAGGGCGAATCCGCCGTCGACCCAGGTGCGTGAGGGTACGTCGAACTCGCGGACGACACTGGCGTCCGCACCGCCGCGCGAGAGCGAGATCAGCGCGCGGTCGTAGTCCGGCCGCAGCATCGACGCACCGGCCCACACCCAGTTCTCGTTCTCGGCCTCGCGCAGCGCGTCGACGTCGATGAGCACATCCCATTCGGGGGAGTCGGTGCGGTACGACTCCAACGTGGTGCGACGCCACAGCCCGTACGGATGCTGCGCGTCGCGCCAGAAGTTGTAGAGGAACTCGCGGCGACGGCGCACATAGGGGATCCGGTCGTCGGTGTCGAGGATCGCGAGAGTGTCGGCCCGCATCTGCTCGAACCGGTCCGAACCCGTCAACTCGTCGACGGTCGGTGCATTGTGAGCGCGCACCCAGTCGAGGGCGCGGTCGCTGTCGACTTCTTCGAGCCAGAGATACGGGTCGGCGGCGGTGGTGTTCGCGTCAGTCACCCGGTCCACGTTACGTGCGATCACCGGACGGTGGACGGTGGACGGCCCGAACCTCGCGTACCCGGCGACGGCGACCATCGGGTCGATATGCTTGTCGCGCTGTGCGAATGCCGTGAGAGTGGAGAACAAGTGACTCGGGAGACGACCCCGCTGTGGATGGTGTCGATCGCACTGGTGGTGATCCTCGTCGCGGCCTGGCTTCTCGGCGCCGTTGCGCGGTGGCTGCTGCGCGACCGGGCACGACTGCGCGCGTCGGGTTCGATCGTCCTGGCGATCCTCGGCAGCGCTGCGGGGCTGCTCGTCGAATGGGCGATCTGGTCGAACGCGCACCTGCGCACCCCGTGGACCGTTCTGTTCGGGCTCGGCGGATCCGTGGCGGCCGTCGTCGTCTACGGACTCGTCGCGGCCCGCTTCCAACGTCCGCAGATCGCATCGATCGCCGAACTGCTGGCCGCGGGCGAATCGGACGCGGTGGAGTTCAAGTCCACCGCTCGAGTCAACCTGCGCACGGGGGAGAAGGACCAGCGGATGGAGCACGTCGTCGCCAAGACGATCGCCGCATTCGGCAACGGCGACGGCGGCACCCTGCTGATCGGCGTCGACGACGACGGTGTGCCTCTCGGTCTCGATCCCGACTACGGGACGCTGCGCACACCGGACGCCGACCGCTACGAGCTGTGGCTGCGCGATCTGCTCGTCTCCACCCTCGGGCAGAACGCCGCGGCACAGGTGGCCGTCGCCGTCGAGGACATCGCCCGCGACGGCGTCACCCGGCCGGTCTGCCGGATGCGGGTGACGGCGTCGCCGCGGCCGATGTATCTGCGGCCCGGTAAGAACGCCGCGCCCGAGTTCTGGGTGCGCACGGGCAACTCCTCGCGGCAGCTGACCGTCGACGAGACCGCCGACTACGTGATGTTGCGCTGGCCGCTCGGTGTCGGAGCCTCCGTGGCGGCGCAGGTGAGGGCGGCGGTGCGGTTCGCCGAGTGAGCCGTCCTCAGCTCATCTTCGAGTACGCGGCCTGCTCCGGTTCGACGTCGAGCACGGTCTCCTCCTGCCCCGGGGTGCGGGTGCCGCGAAGCGACGCGCCCGCGGTCTCGCGGAGGAAGTAGAGGGCGACCATGCCGACGACGCAGGCACCCATCATGTACGCGGCGGGGAAGAGGTTCCAGCCGCCGTTCTCCACCACGGCGTCGTTCACCAGCGGTGCGGTGCCGCCGAAGGCCGCCGTCGACACGTTGTAGGCGATCGCGAAGCCCGCGTAGCGGACGTGGGTCGGGAACATCGCCGGGAAGGTCGCGGAGATCGTCGCCAGCTGCGGCAGATAGAACAGGCCGAGCACGATGAAGCCGACCAGCGCCCACGCGAAGCCCTGGCTCATCAGCCAGTACATCGGCAGCGCCAGCACGAACAGGCCGACCAACGAGGCCCACCACATCGGCTTGCGGCCGGTGGAGTCCGACCAACGACCGAAGAACGGGATCGCCGCCATCATGATCACCTGTCCGATCAGAATGACCCACGACGCCGAGTTCTCCGACAGGCCGATCGTCTGCTTCAGATAGGTCGGCTGGTACGACAGCAGCGTGTAGTTCGCGACGTTCAACGCGACGACCATGCCGAACATGATCAGAATCGGACGCCAGTAGCCTGCCACCGTCGTCTTCAACTGCGTCCAGCCGGTGACGTTCTTCTTGTTCCGCTTGTTGTCGACCTCGAGGAAGACGGGCGGATCGTCGAGCTGCGACCGCAGGTACAGGCCGACCAAGCCCAACGGCAGTGCGGCCAGGAACGGGATGCGCCATCCCCACGTCGCCATCTGATCGGCGTCGAGGACGGAGTCGAGCAGCAGTACGAACGCGGTACCCGCCGACAGCCCGGCCAGGGTGCCGAACTCGAGGAAGCTGCCGAAGCGGCCGCGCTTCTTGTCGGGCGCGTACTCGGCCATGAACGTCGCCGCTCCGCCGTACTCGCCGCCCGTGGAGAAGCCCTGGATGATGCGCAGGACGATCAGCATGATCGGCGCCCAGACGCCCACGGTGGCGTGTGTCGGCAGCACACCGATGAGAGCCGTCGCCAACGAGATCAGCAGAATCGTCAGCGCGAGGACCTTCTTCCGGCCCAGCTTGTCGCCGATCGGACCCCACACGAAGCCGCCGAGCGGTCTCAGGACGAACGAGATGGCGAAACCGAGCATGGTTCCGGTGGTTCCCCATGTGCCGGGGAAGAACGCCTGGGTGAGGTAGGTGGTGGTCGCGGCGTAGACGCCGTAGTCGAACCACTCGGTCGCATTTCCGATCGCCGATGCGGCGATCGCCTTGCGGATCATGTTGGGCGGTGGTGCCTGGAAGTCCGTGGTGGACGGCGAGGTTGTCATCTGCTTGCCTGTCGATTCGGCGCCGTGCACGCGCGGCGTCTTCGGTCAGTGGGGCGGGTCTTTCTCGCGGCCGCCGCTGGCGGCGAATTACCACTTCCTGATGGCGCACAGGCCGGTAGACAAACGAGGTGTTCCCCCGAACGGACTATCTCCACACCTAGCATGTCTGTTCGAAGTTGGAAAACCTGACGCCGTCCGAATCACGTCGAGTCGGCCGGTGTTCGTGCAGGCAGTGCGGGGTCTGGGCCCTTCTCGTCACGGATTGGACACGGAGGTGTCGAAAGGGTGATCGGACGTCCGGGGCGCGTGACACAGACTCGCCGGCCTCACCGGCGCCCGTCACAGCGGGTCCGGGACCTCGCCCGCACGGATCGGGCAGCGTGTCGTCGAGTAGATCGTCGGCATGCAGAGGTTGCAGTGCACGCAGCGGGAGGCCGTCGTCGGGTCGGCCCGGATGCGCAGCGGCAGGTCGGGTTCGCGCAGGAGTGCGCGGCCCATCGCGACGAAGTCGAAGCCCTCGTCGAGTGCGGTCTGCATCGAGGCGCGATCGGTGATCCCGCCGAGCAGGATCAGCGGCATCGACACCGACCGCCGCAGCTCGCGTGCCAACGGCAGGAGGTAGGCGTCCCGATACGGGTAGTACCGCAGGAACACCGGACCGGCCGCCTTCAGCCCGGCTCGCATCGCGCCGTGGAACGCGCCGGCGAACTCGGCGCGCGGCGGTTCCCCGTGAAACAGATACATCGGGTTGAGCAGGGAACTTCCGGCGGTCGGCTCGATCGCGTCGAGGTACCCGTCCGCTTCGAACAGGCGGGCCGTCGCACACGCCTGATCGATGTTCAATCCGTTCCACGGGTGCCCTCCTCTGCCGCGGCCCGGCGTGCCGACGCCGTCGAACATGCTGAGTTTGGCCCAGACCGCGACCTGATCGCCGACCGCGTCGCGGACGGCCTCCAGCACTTCGCGGGCCAGGCGCGCGCGACCCTCCACGGTGCGTCCGTATCCGTCGCGCCGGTGGTTGAGCAGCGGAGACAGGAATGAACTGAGCAGATAGTTGTGTCCGCAGTGCACCTCGAGCGCGTCGAAGCCGCAGTCGACGGCCAGGCGTGCGGCATCGGCGAAGGCACGGGTGAGCGTGGCTATGCCGTCGGCGTCGAGGGCCTTCGTCAGCGCCATGCCCATCGGCGCGGGTATGCGGCCCGGCCCGAGTGCGGCGGCCCGGTTGGAGATCGAGTTCGCGACCGGGCCCGCATGGCCGAGCTGTGCCGCGGCGAGGGCGCCCTCGGAGTGGATGGCGTCGCTGAGACGTCGCAGGCCGTCGGCCGCCTCGTCGCGCAGGTGGATCTGGTGCCGGTCGGTGCGCCCCTCACCGCTCACCGCGCAGTAGGCGACGGTGCTGATCCCGACGCCGCCGGCGGCCACCTCTCGATGGAAGTCGATCAGCTCGTCGGTCACGAGGGCGTCGGGCGTGCGGCCCTCGAACGTCGCGCATTTGATGAGTCGGTTGCGCGGCCGAAGGGGGCCGAGTGCGGCGGGAGCGAACGGGTCGACGGTCATGAGGTCCTCTCCGGGGCGGCGAGCCCCGCGGTCAGGAAGTCGCCGAGCGCGCTGAGCGTCGCCGCGCTCGGCGGGTCGCCCGCGGCGAGTTCGGTCATCAGGATGGAGAAGGCGAACCGCCAGCGACGGCGCGCGGTGGCCTCGTCGATGTCGACGGCGTCGGTGAGGAGTGCCACCCACGCCTGTGTTTTGAACCACGTCGCCGTCCACGGCAGATCCGGATTGGTCAAGACGAAACGGCCGAGCAGTCTCATCAGTGCCGCGGTCCTCGGGTCCTGGCGCATTCCGACGAACGGCGCCAGGATCGCCTCGACGATCTCGCGAACGGTCGCGGGCGAACCCGCCAGTCGGTCGAGCGGGGCCGCCCAGATCGGTTCCAGGCGATCCTCGAGCAACGCCATGACCAGCGACTCCCGGGAACCGAAGTGATAGTGCACGGCCGCCGGATTCACCCCGGCCTCCGTGCAGACGGCGCGGACCCGCAGGTGCTCGTATCCCGTCGTCGCGAGGAGATGCTCGGTGGCGTCCAGGAGTCGGCTGCGAGTCACGTCCGTTGCCATGGAGTGAAGTGAACCACTTTTCAATCGGTGTTTCAATCATTGATTGAAAATGAGTCGTGAGGAGCCGTGCGACGACCCGCCCGGGAGCGTTAGGCTTGACGCCGTGGCTGAACATTTTGAAACAGTTGTCCTCGGTGGTGGCCCTGGTGGGTATGTGGCCGCGATCCGGTCCTCCCAGCTCGGCATGAAGACCGCCGTCATCGAAGAGAAGTGGTGGGGCGGTGTCTGCCTCAACGTGGGCTGCATCCCCTCCAAGGCGCTGCTCCGCAACGCAGAGCTCGCCCACGTCTTCAATCATGAGGCGAAGACCTTCGGTATCAGTGGTGAGGTGTCGTTCGACTTCGGCGCCGCCTTCGACCGCAGCCGTAGCGTGTCGGACGGCATCGTCAAGGGCGTCCACTTCCTGATGAAGAAGAACAAGATCACCGAGATCGACGGCTACGGCGTGTTCACCGACGCCAAGACCATCACCGTCGGCGATCGCGTCATCACCTTCGACAACGTCATCATCGACACCGGCTCCACCGTGCGTCTGCTGCCCGGTGTCGAGCTGAGCGACAACGTCGTGACGTTCGAGAGCCAGATCATGACCCGCGAGCTCCCGAAGAGCATCGTCATCGTCGGTGCGGGCGCCATCGGCATGGAGTTCGGTTACGTCCTCGCGAACTACGGCGTCGACGTCACCATCGTGGAGTTCATGCCGCGCATCCTGCCGAACGAGGACGCGGACGTCTCCAAGGAGATGACCAAGGCCTATAAGAAGCTCGGCGTCAAGATCCTGACCGGCACCGCTGTGCAGGCCGTCGACGACCAGGGCAGCCAGGTGGTCGTCTCGTACAAGGACGCCAAGGGCGCCGACGGCAGCCTGACCGTCGACAAGGTCCTCATGTCCGTCGGCTTCGCACCGCGCGTGGAGGGCTTCGGCCTGGAGACGACGGGTGTCGCGTTGACCGACCGCGGTGCCATCGCGATCGACGACCACATGCGCACCAACGTCCCGGGCGTCTACGCCATCGGCGACGTCACCGCCAAGCTGCAGCTGGCCCACGTCGCCGAGGCGCAGGGCGTCGTGGCCGCCGAGACCATCGCGGGCGCCGAGACCATGACTCTGGGCGACTACCGGATGATGCCGCGCGCCACCTTCTGTCAGCCGCAGGTCGCGTCGTTCGGTCTCACCGAGGAGCAGGCCAAGGCCGAGGGGTACGACGTCAAGGTCACCAAGTTCCCGTTCAGCGCCAACGGCAAGGCTCAGGGCCTGGGGGCTCCGGCGGGCTTCGTCAAGCTGATCACCGACGGCACCAACGATGAGCTGATCGGTGGTCACCTCGTCGGCGACAACGTCTCGGAGATGCTGCCCGAGCTGACGCTCGCGCAGAAGTGGGACCTGACGGCCAAGGAACTGGCGCGCAACGTCCACACGCACCCGACCATGAGCGAGGCGCTGCAGGAGACCTTCCACGGCGCCATCGGCCACATGATCAACCTGTAAGACGACGGTCTTCCCGCGAACGCCCCGCCCTCACCGGAATCGGTGAGGGCGGGGCGTTCGATGTCACTGCTGCTCGGTGCTCGGTGCCGTCTGCTCCTGTGATTCACGGAAGTCACGCGGGCTGATCCCGTAGCGCGCCTTGAACTGGTTGCGGAAGGTGGCGGGCGACCGATATCCGGAGGCCGCCGCGACGTCGCCGATCGGAGTGTGCGGCGACGTCTCCATCAGCTGGCGCCCGGTCGAGACGCGGGCGTCCGCGATCATCGTGGCCAAGGACTTCTCATCGTCGGAGAACAGCCGGTACAGGTGACGACGCGAGATGAACAGCGCCTCGGCGATGACATCGGGCGTCAACGACGGGTCGCGGTGCCGTCGCTCGATGAGGTCGATGGCCGACTGCCGCTGGAACAGCGTGTCGTCCTGCAGCTCGTACCTGTCGTCCTCGACGAGTTCGGCCAGCGCGGCACAGATCAGATCGACGGCTGCGAGATCGGCATCCGACGACATCGGCGTTCCGGAGACCGCGATGTCGATGGCGAACGCGCGCACGAAGCTCGCGGTGGCCCGTGCCAGTGGAGTGTCGTCGCCGGACGAACGCCGAGGCCGTTCGGCGAGATAGCGGAATCGGCCGAAATGGCGGAGTTCGACGAACAGCCCTGCGATGTCACGGATCGCCGGAAGCTCCTGTACGAAGGGCGATGTCGTCGGGACGACGACGAGGTCTCCGCTGGCGAACCAGTTCTCCCGACCGAACTGCCTGACCATCGACGGGCCGCGCGTCGCGGACGCGCAGACCGAGGCGATCTCGACCGGATCGGTGCGCAGATCAGCGGGGGTGCGCTCGAACCGCACCGGCGAGTGGAGCGTGCAGAACGCGGCCCCGAGCGGTGTGCGCACGCCGTACCGGACGGCACTCAGCGTCCGATGGCTTCCGTTGGGCGACAGGGAGATTCCGCCGTAGGTCTCGTGGGGCTCGGAGGACTCCATCCGACGAGACAGGTCGATGGCGCGGGGCGTCTGCCTGGTGAGGTGCGCCTGCCAGGCAGCGACGACGCTCGGTGTCAGCTCGGTGGTCGCAATCGCGGGCGGTCCCGCCGTCAGTCGAGTGCTCATCCCGCACTGCGGCCGTGTGGCCGTCGTCGACGGAGGCGCAGGAGGCGCCGGGACAGGAGACTGCTCATCGGGATCCTTCTTGTCACCATCGGTGCGAGCACGCTGGCGATCATCATCGATGTCGCCATGCTGAGGAGCGACAGGGCCGCGTTGGTGCCGAGGCTGCCGAGGTCCTTGTCGGAGGTGACGACGCCGCTGACGGCCACGAATCCCATCGAGCCGGGCACCATCAGCCAGAAGGCGGGCAGGAACATGGCGAGCACGCTCGGACGACTGCGAACGTGCGCGTTGATCGCCCATGCGACGAGCAGGGCCATGCCCACGGCGACGCCGCCCGCGAACGCCGACAGCATCACCTTGCCGAGGAGCTGATTGAGCCAGAACGTGCCGACCGTGATGCCCAGGACCCACAACCACAGTCGTGTCGGCATGCAGAAGTAGAGCATCGCACCGACGCCGAACACCGGCGCGGCCAGACCGAGCACCCACGACGGCGCGTGGGTGCTCGTCACGTCCTGCAGATCGGCGGTCGAGATGCCCACGACGTCGATCGCCAACGCCAGCCCGAACGCCATGGACAACAACACCACCAGCGAATACGCGAGCCGCGCCGTGCCCGCGATCATGTCACCCGCACTGATCTCGATCAGTGCGGTGGCCAGGGCCGCGCCCGGAATGAGCGTCACCACCGGGATCACTGCGAGGCGCACCGGATCCTCGAGGCCCCCGTGGACCGCCCACAGGGTGATCGCGAGTGCCGACAGGAAGGTCAGCAGGACCGGCATCAGCGGTGCCAGTGCGCTGCGGGTGCTCGCCCACAGGACGATCGCCGCCAACGGAACGGACACGACGACGGCGGCGATCGTCGCCGCCAGACTCATCTGGAAGCAGAAGGCGAAGCCCAATGCCATGAGCGCGTATCCGACGCCTCGGATCAGCAACCCCATCGAGGGGCGTGATTCGGCGATGCTCCGCAGGTCGGTGATCGCCTGTCGTACCGACGTCTGCCTGCGGCGGACCCGGTGTACGACGGCCTCGGTGTCGGCGATCTGGTCGAAGCGGTACATCGACCCGGTGTTCGCGATCTGAACCTGATTGGCGTCCTTGTCCAGGACGATCAGATAGTTCGCGAACACCTGCGCCACGATGTCGCTGCGGTGCGCGGCGCAGATCCCGCGAATCACCTGCGCGATTCGGGGGACCGGGTACGACGACCGGTTGAGGGCGGTGCCGACCTCGGTGACGAGAGTCAGCATGTCGTTCTCGTCGGCGGGATCGGAGTGCTCGAGTTCAGCGTCCGTCATCGGAGTTGGTCGACGACGCCCGCCTATTCGGCGTCGACGAACTCGACGAGCTTGTTCTGCACCCGGTCCTGCACGGCCTGTACCCGCTGCTCGGCGGCTTTGACCGTGTGCAGGGCCTTGGTCGCCTCGGCGACGGCTTCGCCGATCAGCGAGGCCTGCTCGATCGAGACGATGTGGAAGCGGTGATGCTTCTTGAAATTCTTGTGGACCTCGCCGGCGATGCCGCCTTCGAGGGCCAGCCTGCCGATCAGATCCAGCTTCGCCTCGCCGGAGCCCTCCGAGAAGTCGAGGTCTTTCAGATCCACCCACACGATGTTCGGAGCGGTGGTCGACTCGAACGCGTACCGCAGATTCGTCAGGTCGATCACCACCTGCCACAGTGTCTGCGAGGCGTCGGGCTTCCCGGGCGCGGGGTTGCGGAACGGCTGCGCACAGTTGCGGATGATGCTCATCATGGCGGCCATCGCCTGCACCTGCGACGTCGGGACCGGCTGATCCTGCACGTAGTAGAGGGCGCGCGCGAAACGGTCGGCGGCGTTGCACGTGCCGGGCAGCGGAGCGTCGCCGCCGAGACCTTGGTACTGCTTCACCAGCTCGAGCTGCTTGTCGTAGGTGGGCGAGTTGGTCATCACCAGGTAGTCACGGCTGTGGAAGATGTTCAACTCGCCGTCGATGTACTCGAGGATCGCCGAATCGCCGCTGGCATCGTCGAGCGCGAGGTGGATCGCGGGACTGCTGCCACCGGTCGGATCCGCCATCGGCACCACCTGCGGATTGTTCTCCTTTGACCACGCGACGGCTTCGTCGACCGTCATGAAGTTGTCGAGGTAGAACTGCAACCACACCGACATTGCGAGTTGAGTGCGCGAGGGATCCGGTGTGCCGTAATCGGATTCGGCCAGCCACAGGATGTGGCCCGCAAGCCCCTTCTCGTTGACCCCGTCGGTGGAGAGGATGTCGTAGACACCGGCGACGACGCTGCCGTACTTCGCCGTCCAGGTGAACTCGCCATTGACCCGGTCGTCGCGGGCGACGCCTCGCGGCAGCTTCCACAGATTGGTGTGGAGGTCCTGGTGGAAGTCCATGTTCCGGCCGACGATGACCGAACCGTTGGCGTCGGGCCACATGACTCTCGTGCACATGTTGGTTCAATGCCCTTTCTGATCGTGGGAGGTGGGCGGGTCGGTCAGAGGGTGTAGCCGCCGCGGTTTCCCACGGCCTTGCCCTCTTTGAGGACCAGCAGGATGTTGTCCTTGTCGGCGAGCGAGTCGATGTCGGTGAGCGGGTCGCCCTTGACGACCACCAGATCGGCGAGCTTGCCCGCCTCGACGGTGCCGAGCGTGTCGTCGACGTCGCACAGCTCGGCAGAGGTCTTGGTGCCCGCGACGATCGCCTGCATCGGCGTCATCCCGCCGAACTTGACGAGGCAGCCGAGCTCGGCGAGAGTGTCGCCGTGGTCGGGGACCAGCCCGGCGTCGGTGCCGACGGCCACCTTGATCCCGGCCTCGACCGACGCCTGGATCGACTCGTGTGCCAGTGCGTGCCACTTGGTGCTCTTGGCCACCGCCTGAGGGGTGGCGGTGTCGGGCTTGAGCGTCTCGATCAGTGTCGGGACCAGGAACTGTCCGCGCTGCACCATCTCGGTCCGCAGTTCGTCGTCGAGGGCGTAGCCGTGTTCGACACTCTGCACGCCGCCCTGCACCGCGGCGCGGATGCCCGCGTAGCCGATCGCATGTGCCGCCACCTTGCGGCCGCCGTATGCGTCGGCCTCCTCGACGAGCGCGGCGACGATCTCGGTTCGGGCGCCGAGCCAGTCGGGATCGTCCGAGGGCGAGGTGACGCCGCCGCTGGAGGCGACCTTGAGGACGTCGACACCCTCGCGCAGGAGTGCGCGCGCCTCCTTGCGGGCCTCGTCGACCGAGTCGACGATGACGCCGCCGATCAGTCCGGTGCCGTCCAGACCGGACGGGATGTGGAAGTCGGCGTGGCCACCGGTCTGGCTGAACATCTTGTCGGCCACCAGGAGTCGGGGACCTTCGACGAGGCCGTGCTTCACCGCGTCGCGCACGCCGACGTCCACGCCCATCAGATCGCGCACGGTCGTGACGCCCGCCTCGACCGTCGTCTTCAATCGGCCGATCAGTTCGAAGAACCGGTACGACTCGGGAACCATCGCGGCCATGACCGGCGAGCCCTTGGTTCCGGGCAGCGACAGGTGCACGTGGCAGTCGAAGAAGCCGGGAGTGACGGTGTTCCCACCGACGTCGACGCGGACCGCCGACGGTGTCTCGGGGGCGTCTGCGGAGGTGCCCGCGTACGTGATCTTGCCGTCGTCGATCACGATCACGGCGTCGGTGATCGGATCCGATCCGGTTCCGTCGATGAGGCGCGCGTTGTGCAGAAGTGTTGTCGTCACATGTCACGTTTACGTCCCGTATCGCAGTGATCCTCTCCCAGAAGGCGAATTGGCATGATTCGTGACTAGCTCTGGCACTACTTTCTCCTCCGATCGGGGCAAGGACGTGCACGCGCATAATCGTGGGGTGACGAACCGACGACGGTGGGAGTGCGGGCCGATCGCGGTGTCCGCGACCCTCGGAGTGCATCGGCGCGGTGCCCGTGATCCGGCCTATCGGTCGGCTCCCGACGGATCGATCTGGCGGGCCGTCCACACGCCGGACGGTCCCGGCACGATCGCCGTCGCAGCAGCGGCCGGCGCCGTCGTCGCGCGGGCGTGGGGTCCGGGCGGGCCGTGGTTGCTCGATGCGGCTCCGGCCATGGTCGGCGAGGGCGATCGACCCGAGGATCTCGTCGCCGATGATCCGGTGGTACGCGGTCTCGTCGACCGGGCGCCGGGGCTGCGCATCGGCCGCACCGATCGCGTCTGGGAGGCTCTCGTCGCGGCGATCCTGGAGCAGAAGGTGGTCGGTTCGGAGGCCTACCGCGCGTGGCGGTATCTGCTGCGTCGGTACGGGGAGCCGGCACCGGGCCCCGTCCCGGCCGACATGCGTGTGCCGCCACCGCGTTCGGTGTGGCGAGAGATCACCGAATCCGATTGGCACCGAAGCGGACTCGAGCCGGTGCGGATGCGGGCGGTGCGCGCGGCGGCCGCTGTCGACGTCGAGGTGAAGTCCGATGTGCTGACTGCGCTGCGCGGGGTGGGGCCGTGGACCGCCGCGCACGCCCGGTTCCGGGCGCTCGGCGATCCGGACGCGGTACCGATCGGCGACTACCACACGCCGTCGGTGGTCGGCACCGCGTTGATCGGCGAGCGCGTCGACGATGCGGGCATGCTCGAACTGCTCGAACCGTATCGGGGCCAGCGTTATCGCGTGATCAGATTGTGCGAGGTGGTCGGCGGCATGCCGGCCCGACGCGGACCACGGATGTCGACGCGCGACTACCGGGGGTTCTGAAGGAGCGGCCGCTCGGTCAGCCGCAGGGTCACCGAGCAGTCGTCGGGGGTCGTCGCCTGCACCAGATGGCCGATGCCGAAGGTCTCGGCGATCCCGGCGAGCGCCTCCTCGGCGACCCCGCGGACGGTTCCGCGCGCCACCTCGGGCAGGGATCCGACGAGGTCGGGCAGCGGACACGAGCAGACGGTGATCCGATGCGACTCGAGGTCGGACTCGATGTCGGTCACCGCCATTCCGAGGTCGCTCAGCGCGGACTGCACCGCGATCACGGGATCGGGCAGAGCGGTCTGCGACGATGCGGCGCCGTGGCGACGCGACCACGCTCGCCCGGCGGTGGCCGCGGAGTCCTCGCGCGCGGTCGCCGTCGTGCCGAGTTGCATCAGCAGGAGATGTCCGAGGCTGTCGGAGGCGGCGGGCGGTGCGACCGAATAGGCGACGCGGGGACGTCCGACGCCCTCGGGAGCGAGTTGTTCGGTCACGGCGTCACCCGAGGCGACCAGGTTGTTCAGGTGGAACCGGGCGGAGGTGACGTGCAGTCCGAGCGCCTCGGCGACCTCGGTGGCGTCCAGACCGACGTCCGAGGCCTCCAGGAGGTCGCGGACCCGATCACGTTGACGGGTCTTGGTGGACTCGGTCGTCTCCGGCTTCTGCACGCATCGAGGGTACCGATGCGACTACTGCCCGTGGACGATGACCAACGTGACTGTTCCGTCGGTCGTCGCGCGCAGCGAGTGGTGCGTGCGGGCGTTCACTCGAATCGCGGTGCCGGGCTCCAGCCGCACCGTCTGCCCGTCGACGGTGAACTCGATCGCGCCGGACTGTCCGAGAACGAGGATCGGGTGCGCGGCGAGATGTTCGGCCATCACCTGGCCCGCGCGGAAGGCGATCCGTACGACGGTCTCGGAGTCGCTGCGATGGATTCGCGTGACCTTCGGTCGCTCGCCGGTGTCGTCGTCGTTCGGGGCGCTCAGGCCGGTCAGGTAGGTGAAGACCGGTTGCGGCTGGTCGGGCACTCCTCACTCCTTCGGCTTGCGGGCGTGGACGTACTGTCCGACGCCGGTGATCGTCTGCTCTCGATGGTCGGCGCCCAGAGCCGACAGCCGCGAGAGGAGTTCGTCCCGACCGAAGATTCGCAGTCCGATCAGGCCCGCCGCGAGATCGGCTCCGGGCAGCGCCGCGACGGATGCGCGAGCCGAGGTGAAGACGATGATCTCGCCACCGGGCGCGCAGACGCGCATCATCTCGTCGAGGACGGGCAGCGGATCGGGGATCAGGTACAGCGCGGCCAGACACAGAACGGTGTCGAAGGTGTCGTCGGCGAAGGGGAGTCGGTGCGCGTCGCCGCGGACGAACGCGATCCGTTCACCCCGATTGTCGCGACTCGCCTGGGCCAGCATCGCCGCCGAGAAGTCGAGGCCGACGTACCGGCCCTCGTCGGTCAGCCCGCTCGCCGCATCGCGGCTGTAATTGCCGGGACCGCAGGCGATGTCGAGTACCCGTCGATCGCCGGGACGAGCCAGGTAGGCGCGCAGCGCGCGGTCGTAGTCGGCGGTGCTGGAACCGCCGAGGCTGAATCCGCGTGTGAAGATCGGCCGCCACGCCTTCTCGTAGACGAGGGAGAAGGCGCGGTTGCCCATCGCCCGCTGGGCGATGCTCACCGGCCGCCTCCGAACTCGTCGCGTTGCACGCGCAGGACGCCGATCGTGGTGGCGAGCGAGTCGTACTGTCCGACGAGGAGGGTGAAGGCGATCGCCTGCCGCTCGGACAGATGTCGGCGCAGCGCCGCCCAGGTCGCATCCGAGAGGTCTCGGTCGGCGACGAGTTCGTCGACGGCCGTCAAGAGGGTGCGTTCGCGGTCGCCCCAGCCCGCATCGGGGCCCTCGACCACGTCGTCGAATGCGGCGTCGTCGATCCCCGCCCTGGCGCCGAGACGACGGTGATGGTCGAGTTCGTAGTCGCATTCGCGCAGATGAGCCACTCGGATGATGATCATCTCGGTCTCTCGTCGGGAGAGTTCGCCGAACGGCATCATCCGCGACGAGAAGTGCAGCCAGCCGCGGAACAGGCCCTTACTGCGGCCGAGAGTGGCGAAGATGTGTGCGTTGTCGGTGCCGGTCGCGATCGACATGGCCCGCACCACCAGCCAGTTGATCGGTCCCAGATCGCCGAAGGTGCCCGGCGAGACGCGAGGAGTGCTCATGTCTCACCAACGTAGTGCAGGTGAGGCGGTCCCGCCTACGACATCGTGTACGGCGAGACGGTGCTGCGGTGTTCGTCGATGTTGAGCGTCGAGCCCAGGGGAGGGAAGGCCCGCTGCGGACAGTCGCGACGATCGCACACGCGACAGCCCGCGCCGATCGGCGTCCGCTTCGCGTCGTCGCCGAGTTCCACACCGTCGGAGTAGATCACCCGGCCGGCGTGGCGCAGTTCGCATCCCATGCCGATCGCGAACGTCTTGCCGGGCTGTCCGTAGCGGGACGCACGTCGTTCGACGGTGCGCGAGACCCAGAAGTAGTCACGGCCGTCGGGCATCTCGGTGATCTGGGTGCCGATCTTCCCGGGCGAGGCGAACGACTCGTACACGTTCCACAGCGGGCACGTGCCGCCGCTCGAGGAGAAGTTGAAGCCGGTCGCCGACTGTCTCTTGGACATGTTGCCCGCCCGGTCGACGCGCACGAACGTCCACGGCACCCCGCGCAGGTTCGGCCGCTGCAGCGTGGAGAGTCGGTGGCAGATGGTCTCGTACGACACCGCGTAGAACGCCGACAGACGTTCGATGTCGTACCGGAAGTCCTCGGCGGCGCCGTGAAACTGCGTGTACGGCAGGACCGCGGCCGCCGCGAAATAGTTGGCCAGCCCCTGGCGGGCCAGCGCCGTCGCGTCGTCGCTGGAGAATCCGCCGTCGTCGACGAGCCGGGTGATCAGGTCGTCGAACTCCAGATACGCGAGTTCCGCGGCCACCTTGAAACCGCGCTGTCCGGCGCCGAGCGCCGCGGAGAACTCCAACTGGCGCCGCTCGGGATCGAACCGGTGCAAGACGTTGTCGCCGAGGTCGACGCGGCGCACGATTCGCACCCCGTGCACGTCCTCGAGTCGGGAGGTCAGCTGCGCGCGCAGATCGGCCGAGTGCATCCGCATGCGCGAGGTCAGATTCTCGGCGGCCTCGTCGAGTTCGTGCACGTAGTTGCGTCGCTGATAGAAGTAGTTCCGGACCTCCTCGTGCGGGGCACTGATCGCACCGCGCCCACCGGGGTCGCCGCGACCGGCCGTCGCCGCCGCGAGCTGTTCGGCGACCACCCGGTACCGGCCGTACATGCCGACCAGGGCTTCGGCGATCGCCCGATGCGAACCGACCATCGCCGACACCTCGTTGGCGTCGCTGGCCGCCGGATCGAAGTCGAGATCCTCGTCGAGCAGGGCCTCACGCAGTTCGGCGACCAACCGCACATCGTCCTGCGGATCGAAGAACCCGATGTCGATGCCGAAGATCTCGGTGATCCTGGCCAGTACCGGGGCGGTCAGCGGCCGGGTGTCGTGCTCGATCTGATTCAGGTACGAGGCCGAGATCCCCAGCGTCGAGGCCATCGTCAGCTGCGAGAGACCGCGCTCGGAGCGCAGCCGTCGCAGGCGCGCGCCGACGTACATCTTGGTACTGCTCATCCAGGCATGTCTCCTTCTCCGGCCGAGTCCACCCGGTACGGTGACCGCGTGCACAGTGCGATTCCGACTCCGTCGCGTCCGGGCTCCACCATCATGGCCGCAGTCGTCGCCGCTGTCGCGGCGACGGCCCTGGCCGCCTGTGGTTCGGGTGAGCCCGTCGACGTCGGGACGGCGCTGCCCGCACGTCTGCTGCCCGGTGACGCGCTGCCCGCGGGATTCACCGCGGTGCCGTTCCAGGTGGACGACATGATCGCGGCCAACCGCGCGACGCTCGAACAGGCCGCCACCGTGACGTTCGAACCCGAGGAGTGCCGTCCGACCGCGGACGCGAAGTTCAACCCGCACCTGTCCACCGACGACACCGTGCTGTTGGCCGGCCAGTCGGACACCGGCACGCTCACCGAATTGATCAGCACCGTCGTCCGTGACATCGACGCCGATCGCCGCGACACGAGCGGTCCGTGCCGGGTGGTGACCTCCCTCCCGACGACGGGGTCGCTGGCGGGTGCGCGCATCGTCACCACGACGACCGAACTCCCCGCCCTACGCGACGATGCGGTGGCCCAGTCGTACCTGGTCCGCACCGATTCGGTGAAGACCTTTCCCGACGGTTCGGTGCGCGCCCGCAGCGCGTATGTCGCGAACGTGCTGGTCAAGACGCCCGGCGCCGAGGAGTTCACCCTGCAGTTGGGGATCGGCGGCAACGAGGCGGCGGTACCCGCTGCCGAGCCGCCGGTGAGCGAGAAAGAGTTCACCGCACTCGTGGCCGACGCGATCGAGCGCGCGAGCACGCGGTAGGCGAGCCGACCTCCGCGGGTCGGTCGACCCGTTTTCGTACTCCCCAGTAGGGTGAATTCGGTCACAGGCGTGGATTGCTGTGACCGGGGGTGTCGACCCGGTGTGCGCCGGTGTCTCCGGTCGGTCGTCGCGTGCGGCTCGCCGTTTTCCCAGTACGTGCGTACTTTTTGGCGACGCGGTGCGCATCGGTGCATGTGTCGATCTTCGCAAGATTTGCAAAAACTGACAACACGATGCCCGAACTTAACATCGAAATGGTCTGGACCAGGTCGTTCGTTCTGTGGCACTCTCTTGGCAGGCATCGCCTCCGGGTTCACGTCGGTTCGCAACCGGTGAGTCCTCAGACCCAAGAAGACACTGCGTCCGCGCAGTTCTAACGAAAGCGAAGGCTATGAGCAACGTCGGAAAGCCGCGTACCGCCGCCGAGATCCAGCAGGACTGGGACACCAACCCGCGCTGGAAGGGCATCAAGCGCGAGTACACCGCAGAGCAGGTCGCACAGCTCCAGGGCAGTGTCGTCGAGGAGAACACCCTCGCTCGGCGCGGCGCCGAGATCCTCTGGGACGGCGTCACCAAGGGCGACGGCAGCTACATCAACGCCCTCGGCGCCCTCACCGGCAACATGGCCGTGCAGCAGGTCCGCGCCGGTCTGAAGGCCATCTACCTGTCCGGTTGGCAGGTCGCCGGCGACGCGAACCTCTCGGGCCACACCTACCCGGACCAGTCGCTGTACCCGGCCAACTCGGTGCCGAACGTCGTCCGTCGCATCAACAACGCGATGCTGCGCGCCGACGAGATCGCCGCCGTCGAGGGCGACGACTCGGTCGACAACTGGGTCGTCCCGATCGTCGCCGACGGCGAAGCGGGCTTCGGTGGCGCGCTCAACGTCTACGAGCTCCAGAAGGCCATGATCGCCGCGGGCGCCGCAGGCACCCACTGGGAGGATCAGCTCGCCTCGGAGAAGAAGTGCGGCCACCTCGGTGGCAAGGTGCTGATCCCGACCCAGCAGCACATCCGCACCCTGACCTCGGCCCGTCTGGCCGCCGACGTCGCCAACACCCCGACGGTCGTGATCGCCCGCACCGACGCCGAGGCCGCCACGCTGCTGACCTCGGACGTCGATGAGCGCGACCGCCCGTTCCTGGACGGCACCCGCACCTCGGAGGGCTTCTACGGCATCAAGAACGGTGTCGAGCCCTGCATCGCTCGTGCCAAGGCCTACGCTCCGTACGCCGACCTGATCTGGATGGAGACCGGCAAGCCCGACCTGGAGCTCGCGAAGAAGTTCGCCGAGGCCGTCAAGGCGGAGTTCCCGGACCAGCTCCTGGCCTACAACTGCTCGCCGTCGTTCAACTGGAAGCAGCACCTGGACGACGACACCATCGCCAAGTTCCAGAACGAGCTCGGCGCGATGGGCTTCACCTTCCAGTTCATCACCCTGGCCGGCTTCCACGCCCTCAACTACTCGATGTTCGACCTGGCTCACGGCTACGCCCGCAACCAGATGTCGGCCTACGTCGAGCTGCAGGAGCGCGAGTTCGCTGCCGAGGAGCGCGGCTACACTGCCACCAAGCACCAGCGCGAGGTCGGCGCGGGCTACTTCGACAAGATCGCCACCACGGTCGACCCGAACACGTCGACCGCAGCTCTCAAGGGCTCGACCGAAGAGGGCCAGTTCCACTAGGAACCGCGCCCGACCTCGCATACGCGTGAGGTCGAGAGAGAAGCAATGACGATCCCGGGCCGGGTGGGGGCAGTGTGCCCTCCATCCTGCCCGGGATCTTCTCTTGTCCGCCCCGTCTCGGGTCAACCTCAGGAGTCCGCAATGGAGAGTGAGACGATCTCCCGCATCGGCGTCGTCGGCGCCCGACAGATGGGTGCGGGCATCGCGGAGGTCTGCGCTCGGGCCGACTGCGATGTGCTCGTCTACGACGGAGCCCGCGACCTGGTGTCGGCCGGCCGGGCGCGCATCCAGCGCTCGCTCGATCAGGCCGTGTCGCACGGGACGCTCACCGAGCGCGAGCGCGAGCGCGTGGCGCGGGGGCTGCGCTTCACTCTCGACCTCGCCGACTTCGCCGACCGGGATCTCGTCGTCGAGGCGATCGATGAGGACGAGGACGTCAAGACGGAGGTGTTCGCACGACTGGACGGCATCGTCGCACCGTCGACCATCCTCGCGTCGAACACCTCGGCGGTGCCCATCTCGGCGCTGGCCGCCGCCACCGCGGATCCGTCTCGGGTGATCGGGATGCACTTCTTCCATCCGGTTCCGGCGCTGCCGTTGATGGAGCTGGTCACCACCTCGGTCACCGACGACGGTGTGGCGCAGGCTGCGAAGGGCTTCGCACACGACGTCCTCGGCAAGCATGTGATCTGCTCGGGTGACCGCACGGGCTTCGTCGTGAACGCGCTGATCGTGCCGTATGTGCTGTCGGCGGTTCGGATGGTCGAGAACGGATTCGCGACCGTCGACGATGTGGACACCGCCATGGTGCTCGGATGCTCCCATCCGATGGGACCGCTCAAACTCGCCGACCTGGTCGGCCTCGACAACGTCGCCGAGATCGCCGATCGGATGCACCGCGAGTACGACGAACCGCTGTATGCGCCACCCGGGCTGCTCCTGCGCCTGGTCGAGGCCGGTCGTCTCGGTCGTAAGTGCGGGCACGGGTTCTACCTGTACGGAGACCGGGTCGTCGCGGACGTCTGATTGCGACCTGTCGACACTTCTGCAAGCAGTGATTACAACACTGGTCCGGTGGATCGAACATTGCGAGAGTGTTGAATCTGCAGGTCTGAAAGGTTTCCTGCAGCGAG
The DNA here is from genome assembly GCF_014197435.1 of Gordonia humi. NCBI lineage: Bacteria > Bacillati > Actinomycetota > Actinomycetes > Mycobacteriales > Gordoniaceae > Gordonia > Gordonia humi. The sequence continues at coordinate 4,737,278 of NZ_JACIFP010000001.1, read as the reverse complement.
TTTCATGATCGGCAATCGTGACTTCAGCCACGTTCGCTAGCAGAGTGCTTGCATTAGTTAGCATATTTCGCGATACTCGGAGTGTCAGAAAATCCAACCGAGGAGTTCCCATGAGCACCGTCGAACGCACCCTTCCCACCCCGGTCTTCGCCGTCGTCGGCGCCGGCGACGCCGCCGTCCAGGAGGTCAAGGAAGCCATCGCCGAGCTGCGCACCCGCGCCGAGGCTCGCCGCGAAGCCGCCCAGACCCGGATCGAGAGCACCCGCACCCTGATCAGCGATCTGCCCAACGAGGTCCCCAGCCTCGAGGACCTTCGCGGCAAGCTGACCGCCGAAGAGCTCCGCAAGCTCGCCGACCCGTACATCGAGGCCGCCACCGGCATCTACAACTCGTTCGCCGAGCGCGGCGAGACCGCGGTCGCCCGCCTGCGCGAGAACACCGCCGTCGCCGAGAACCTCGACCGTGTCGAGAAGGCGTACAACGACGCCGTCGACCTCACCGAGGACGCGCTCGGCGCCGTCTCGTCGCAGACCCGCGCCGTCGGTGAGCGCGCCGCCGGACTCGTCGGCCGCGCCGCCGACCAGGTGGAGGACGCCGCCGTCGACCTCGCCGAGGCGTCGGACAAGGCCGAGGCGGTCGCCGAGAAGGTCGAGCAGGCCGCGACCAAGGTGAAGGCCGACACCACGGTCGCCGCGCAGAAGGTCGCCGGTGCCGCGGGCACCGTCGAGGCGAAGACCCGCAAGGCCGCGCCGAAGAAGCCGGCCGCCAAGCCCGCCGCCGCCAAGCCCGCCGCCGCGAAGAAGACCGCTCAGTAGGTCCTTCCCGCACAGACGCCGAAGGGCGGAGACTCCCGAGGAGTCTCCGCCCTTCGGCGTCTGTGCGGACCGGCGCTCGTCGTCGCGGGCGTGGGCCCTCGACACGCGGTCGATGCTCGACGAGCAGAGACGGGGAACGTTCAGTCGAGCGCGGCGACCCGCTCGCGTTCCGCCTCGACGTCGAACGCCGCCTCCGGCCAGGACAGATCCAGATCGCGCATGGTCTCGAGGAGGATTCGGGCGACCGCCAGTCGGGAGAACCACTTGTGGTTCGCCGGAATCAGATACCACGGGGCGACGTCGGTGTCCGTCGTGTCGAACACGTCCTGGTACGCCTCGAGGTACTCGTCCCAATGGGCGCGTTCGGCGAGATCGTTCGGATCGTACTTCCAGTACTTGTCCGGGCGCTCCACCCGCTCGGTGAAGCGGGCCTTCTGCTCGTCCTTCGAGAGGATGAGCGCGCATTTGACGATCGTCGTGTCGGATGCGGCCAGCTCGGCCTCGAAGGCGTTGATCTCGTCGAATCTGCCGCGCCACACGGACTCCGGGACGAGCGAGTGGACGCGCACCGGCAGGACGTCCTCGTAGTGCGAACGATCGAAGATCCCGATCCGGCCGGCGGGCGGCAGCGCCTTGCGGATGCGCCACAGGAAGTCGTGTTCGAGCTCGGTGGGCGTCGGCTTTCCGAAGCCGGTCACGGACAGACCCTGCGGATCCAGCAGACCGCCCACATGCCGGACGATCCCGCCCTTGCCCGCGGTGTCCATGCCCTGCAGGACCAGCAGCACGGAACGCTCGCCGCCCGAGCGGCCCTGTGCGAACAGCTTCTCCTGAAGATCGGACAGCTCGGCGCCGACCCTGCGCAGATCCTTCTCGCCGCTCTCCTTGTCACCGTCGTATCCGGGGGTGCCGTCCGCGTCGAAATCGGCGACGGGGCCGGCCGCGTGCGCACGCAGCGCGGTGCGAGGACTGTGCCACCGACTGCTCACTCGGACTCCTCCGGCAGCGGCGGCATCGGCGGGGGATGCGCCGCGAACGCCTCCGGGTCGCCGTTCATCGACACGATCCCGACCAGCCCGCTCCACACGAGCATCGTCAACTCGTCGACCAGCTCGGACGTCGGCTGCTCCTGGCTCGAGATCCATCCGTCGACGGCCCGGATGATCGCGCCGACGATCGCCGTCGCCCACGTTCTGGCGCCGCGGACCTGTGCACCGCGCGCGCCCAGCCGCTGCTCGATCGTCGATCGCACCGCGCCGGTGAAGATCCGTTCGGTGTAGGCCGCGGAACTGCTGCCCGACGAGCGTCCGGTGGTGAACACGTAGACGTTGGGATCGGCGGCGACCGTCTCCACGTACACGCCGATCACGGTCCGGACCAGGTCGTAGTCGGCCAGATCGTCGGTGAGGACGTCGGTCAACAACGGAAGCAGCGTGGACTCCATGTACGTGACGGTGACCGCCGCGGCCAGATCGTTCTTATCGGTGAAGTAGCGGTACAGCACCGTTTTCGACACGCCCACGTGAGCGGCGATCTCGTCCATGCCTGCGTTCGGGCCGAGGACGCGGATCGCGTCCACCGTGCCCGCCGTCAACTCCGCGCGACGCGTCTGCTTGTGCTGCTCCCACCGCTGCTTGCGCCCGTCGCCGGCCACCGCCTCGACGGCGGGACCGAGAATGCGCTGCTCGAGTTCGTGAGTCAGCGTGCGGGCGGCGTTCACTGCGACCGACGCGGTCGACAGAGGGTTCAGAGTAGGCATCACCTAGCGACTTTAGTAGGTGTTCGGGAACACTGTGTAGGTGTCGACAACCTTGGGGCCGTCGGGGCCTCCCACGAAATCGACTCCGGCGGGCTTCGACGCGGCCGGGGACGCCCAGCGCAGGCGTGATCTGCGGAAGATGAAGATCGTCGCGACGTCGTTCCTGCTCGGCGCGGCCGTCGTCTACCTCCTGATGAGGTGGCTCGAGCATCGCGACGGCGCCGACGTCGGATCCTGGGTGGGCTATGTGCGGGCGGCCTCCGAGGCGGGCATGGTCGGCGCACTCGCCGACTGGTTCGCGGTGACCGCACTGTTCCGGCAGCCGTTGCGTCTGCCGATCCCGCACACCGCGCTCATCCCGCGCAAGAAGGATCAGATCGGCGACCAGCTCGGCGAGTTCATCGAACAGAACTTCATGACCCCGGAGGTGATCGTCTCGCGGGCGGTCGACCTCGACCTGCCGCGCCGGGTGTCCGGGTGGCTCGCCGACCCCGTCAACGCCCCGCGCGTCAACGACGAGGTGTCGCGTGCCATCCGACTCGGCGCGGAGATGCTCCGCGACGAGGACGTCGAGAAGTTCATCCAGGCCGTTCTGAAGTGGGCGGCCGAACCGTTGTGGGCGCCGCCCGCCGGCCGGATCCTCGAGCAGCTCGTCGACGAGAACAGGGTGGAGCCGATCATCGCGATGCTGTGCGATCGGGCCCACGACTGGGCGCTCGACAGCCAGGACCTCATCGATCGTGTCGTCGACCGTGACGGACCGGCCTGGGTGCCGAACTTCGTCAACAACCTCGTCGGTGAAAGGATCTACCGCGAACTCACCGAGTTCACCTACAGGGTGCGCGCCGACCCCGACCACGACCTCCGGCGGGCGCTGCACGAGTTCGTCAAGGACTTCGCCCACGAACTCCAATACGACGAGAACACCATCGCCCGGTTCGAGGAGATCAAGGCCGAGCTGCTCGGTCGCGACGAGGTCGGCGGTGCGGCGTCGACCGCCTGGCAGACCGGCAAGGACGTGATCGAGCAGATGCTCGACGATCCGTCGTCGACGCTGCGGACGTCGATCTCCGACGCCGTCGTGCGGCTCGGAGTCCGGATCAGCGAGGACCGTCCGTTGCAGGAGAAGATGAACACGTGGGTCGCGCGGATCGCCCGGCACGTCGCCGAGAACTACTCCACCGAGATCATCACCGTGGTGACCGACACGGTCCGGGGATGGGACGCCGAGGAGACCAGTCGCAAGATCGAACTCCAAGTGGGACGTGACCTGCAGTTCATCCGCATCAACGGCACCGTCGTCGGAGCGTTGGCCGGTCTGGTGATCTACACGGTGTCGGTTCTGCTGTTCGGGTGACCAGTCACACGACCGAAGTGCTTGCATCTGCTAGCACCGCTTCGGCAGACTGGATCGCGGACGAGAGAGCAGGTAGCGACGTGAGCTCCAAGCAGCATTCCGACGACAACGCGAGCGACAGTCCGGCGGTCGAAGCCGCCGAAGCGGTCGCCGCGGCCGCACAGGACATCGGCGGGTTCATCCGAGCCCAGCGGATGTCGGCGAAGGTGTCGCTGCGGCAGCTCGCCGAACGCGCCGGAGTCAGCAACCCGTACCTCTCGCAGATCGAACGCGGCCTCCGCAAACCGTCGGCCGACGTCCTCGCGCAGATCGCCAAGGGCCTGCGAGTGTCCGCCGAAGTCCTCTACGTGCGCGCCGGGATCCTCGAAGAGCGTCCGGCCAGTCCGGTCCGCGACGCACTGCTGGTCGACGAGTCGATCAGCGAGCGCCAGAAGCAGATGCTGTTGGAGATCTACGACTCGTTCCGCAGGGAGAACGCGACCGGCGACGACGCCGTCTCCGCGGATGCTTCCTCCGACGGTGACAACGGACGTGGGTAAGGTGGCCACGTGACTGTACAAACTGTGGTGGTGAACGCGCAGACCTACATTCTGCTCGCTCTCGGCGTCATCGGCGGACTGTCGGCGCTGGTGGCCCTGGTGCACGCGGCCATCACGCGCCCCGACGCGTTCACGGCCGTGGACGCGCAGTCGAAGACCTTCTGGGTCGCGATGCTCGCGGTGTCGAACCTGTTGATCTGGCTGTTCACCGCGACCTACGGGATGAGCCTGATCATGTTCTTCCTGATCGGCGTGATCGCCGTGATGGTGTACATCGTCGACGTGCGCGTGCGGGTGGATGAGGTGCTGAATCGGCGTTGGTTCCGGAAGCTCGGATGACCGAGTACCGCATCAACGACCTCGCGCAGGTCTCCGGCGTGAGCGTCCGCAACATCCGGGTCTACCAGGACCGGGGACTCCTGCCGGCGCCGACGATCCGGGGACGGACCGGCTGGTACTCCGACGAGCATCTCGTGCGACTCAACCTGATCTCCCGAATGCTCGAACGCGGATACACCTTCGCGACCATCAGCGAGCTGCTGCACGCCGCGCATTACGGGATGAAAGTGGAGCACGTGCTCCGCGCGTCGCCCAAGCAGAGCCGTTTCATGAACCTCAAACGCGCGGCGACCATCACGATCACCGAGTTCCGCAAGAGTCTGGGCGGCTCCGATCGAGCGATCGCGGTCAGCCAGAAGCTGGGGCTGCTCACCAAGGACGGCGCACACTACGCGGTGCGTAATCCGGAGGTCCTCGCCAGCGCGGAGGCCCTGGTGAAGGCGGGGATCGACGTCGACGTGCTGCTCGACATGTGGGTGCGCGTGGAGCAGGACCTCGCCGACGTCGCCTCGAGCTTCGTCGCACTGATCACCGACAAGTACTTCGACGAGAACCTGCCGGGACTGGACGACAAGAACGTCACGCAGATCGCCGAACTCATCCAGACCGTGCGGCCGATGGCCCACGAGATCGTCGAGTCGGCGTTCAGCAAGGCGCTCGACGACGAGATATCTCGGGCGGTCGGCAGGGCGGGCGAGCTGTTCGAGACCGCGCGCGAGCAGGACGCGGAACCGACCGCGGAGTGAATCCCCTGTGGCGTGGGGGCCAGGATTTCATCGATAGGAGAAGTGTCATGGGTCAGTCGCGAAGCAGGTGGCGGCGTGCCGCAGCCGCGGTAGTCGGCGTAGGGGCGGCTGGAGTCGCCGTCACCGCGGCCGAGCTCGGCGTCATCGGAGGTGCGCTCCTGCGCGAGGCGTACCGCTACCCGAAGCCGATCGACGACGGGCCGGACCCGTTGCTGGCCGCGCCGAGCGGCGCGCGCTCGTCGGTCGTCGGCGCGTCCGACGGCACCCTGCTGCACGCGGTGATCTCCGGCGACGTCGACGCGGCCGACGAGATCGTGATCCTGATCCACGGCTGGACGTGCAACACCGGCTTTTGGAACGCGCAGGTCGGGCATCTCGGCGGCCGTCGTGCGCTGATCGCCTACGACCAGCGCGGACACGGACTGTCGGAGATGGGTTCGACCAAGCCCACCGCCGAACTCCTCGGCCGGGACCTGCAGGCCGTGATCGACGAGTTGGTGCCCGACGGCAAGCGCGCGGTCCTGGTGGGGCACAGCATGGGCGGTATGACGATCATGTCGTGGGCCGCGCAGTTCGGCGCCGGGATGGAGGAGAAGATCTCCGGCATCGTGCTGACCTCCACCGCGGCGTTCGGCGTGGTGCAGCGTCAACTCCTGGTGCCCAAGAACCTGCCCGCGTTCGCCCGGCCGTTCGAGCCGCTGGTGGAACGCGCGTTCGTGTCGACGCCGCTGCCGCTGCCCGCGAACTCGGCGATCACGGAGCGGATCACCCACTACGTCGCGCTCGGGCCGGTGGCCCGCCAGGCACACGTCGACTTCTCCGACGAGCAGATCGCCGCGTGCTCCCCGACGGCGCGCGCCGCGTGGGGAGCGGCGATGTACAGCCTCGATCTGCGTCCCGGACTGGCCAAGATCACCGTGCCCACGGCCGTCGTCGTCGGCTCCGCGGACCGGTTGACCAGCCCCGAGCACGCCGAGGAGATGGCGCAGGTGCTGCGCGGGAACGGTGTGCTGCATTCGATCACCGAGTACCCGGGCGCGGGCCACATGGTGCCCATCGAGCGGGCGGTCCAGTACAACCGTCTGCTCGACCAGGTGCTCGACGACGTGGCCGCAGCGCACCCGCTCGAGGTCTGAGCGGTCTCCACTACGCCGGCAGCGCGCAGCCCACGAACACCGGTTCGGGGTGCAGCGTGACGCCGAAGGTGTCGCGGACGCCGTCGCGGACCGTCGTCGCCAGCGCCACGAGGTCCGCGGTGGTCGCCGCGCCTCTGTTCGTCAGGGCCAGCGTGTGCTTGGTCGACAGGCGGACGGGTGCGTCCTCGGACGGATGACCGCGGTGAAAGCCCGCGCGTTCGATGAGCCATCCGGCAGACAGCTTGGAGCCGGCGTCCCCGGGGAAGCAGGGGATCGCGGCGTCGTCGCCGACGACGCCGCGGATCCGCTCGAGCACCTCGTCGATGCGGTCGGCGGGCACGATCGGGTTGGTGAAGAACGATCCCGCGCTCCACGTGTCGTGGTCGGCGGGATCGAGCACCATGCCCTTGCCGCGGCGCAGATCGAGCACGGCGTCCCGGACCAAGGCGGCCTCGGCCGTCGCGCCTTCGTCGACCCCGATGCGCCGCGCCAACTCCCGGTAGGCGATGGGTGCGGAGACGCCGTCGGGGTTCAGGCGGAAGCTGACCGCCAACACGACGTGAGTGTCGCGGCCCTTCAGGTTCGACGTGCGGTAGCCGAGTGCCAACTCCGACGGCGCCGCCCACCGGGTCTGTCCGTCGGCCCGATCGAGCAACTGCACACCGCGCAGCGCGTCGCCCACCTCGACGCCGTACGCGCCGACGTTCTGCACCGGGGTGGTACCCGCGGCGCCGGGGATCCCGGACAGGCATTCGAGGCCGCCGAAACCGGCGTCGACCGTCGCGGCGACGAGCGCGTCCCAATCGGTCCCGGCCTCGGCCGTCACGAACGGCCCGTCGTCGTCGCTGCCGAATTCGACGCCCGACGTGCCGATCACGACGGCTGTGCCGGCGAATCCCTCGTCGCCGATCACCAGATTGGAGCCGCCGCCGATCAGCAGGATCGGCGTTCCGGCCCGGTCGAGGCCGGTCACGGTGTCGACGAGCACAGCGGTGTCGGACACCTCGACGACGTCGGCGGCGGGCCCGCCGAGACGCAGAGTGGTGAACGCAGACAGCGGCTGTGCGTGAGTCATGCCGGTAACGGTAACCTCTCATCCATGTCGAGCAACTTCGAGCACTCGGTCAGCTTCCCGTTCTCCACTCAGGACTACTGGGGTCTGCTCACGAGCGAGCAGTACTGGCGTGACCTGCTGCAGGCTACGAACTCCGACCACGGGGTGCTCGAGTCGTTCGCCCTCGACGGCGACGAGGTGACGGTCGTGACCCGGCAGGGTGTCGACGAGTCCAATCTTCCCAAAGCCGTGACCGCGGTACGACCCGGCGATCTGGAGATCCCCCGCACGTGTGTCTTCCGACTCTCCGGCGACACCGTCATCGGTCGGATGGAGGCGTCGGTGACCGGTGCCCCGGCGAAGATCTCCGGTGACATCGTGATCACGGGTGCGCAGGCGAACGCCCAGTACACGGGCACCGTCGACGTGTCGATCCCATTCGTCGGCGGAAGGATCGAGAAGGCCGTCATCGAGCAGGTGGAACTGCTCCTGGACGCCGAACACGACGCCACCGTCGATTTCCACAAGGGTTAACCAGGAAGTTACTCTGACCGTATGGCACGACGGCTCAGTTACTCCGCCCGCTACGAGCACCCGGCGGAGAAGCTCTACCAGGCGCAGATGCAGCGGCAGTACTGGGATGACCTCATGGAGGGATTCCGCGAGCTGACGCCGATCTCTCATGTCGAGGAGTTCGACTCCGGCAGCGGCGGGATGCGCGTGGTCCTGCAGCAGACCCTCACCCGCGACATGCTGCCGTCGATCGCGCAGACCGTGATGAAGAAGGACATGATCATCACGCGGGTGGAGACCCTCGACGCGTACGATCCCGCCCGAACCGCCGGCACCTACACGGCGTCGATCCCCGCGGGCCCCGGCTCGTTGACCGGCGACCAGGAGCTCTTCGACACAGAGACCGGCTGCACCATCCGCAAGACCACCGAGGTCAAGGTGTATCTGCCGTTCATCAACGGGAAGCTCGAACAGCTGATGCTGGTCAACCTCGTCGACCTGTTCCGCGGCGAAGCCGAGTTCACCGCCGACTGGGTCGCAGCCAACCTCGCATGATCTGCTCCCGCTCGTGAGCGGGCCGCGTCGGCCGACCGGCCGAATCACTCGCGGCACCACCAACATCAACAGGCTTCGACGCATCGATCGAGCCATGGCCGGGGACCGGCGCGTGCTCGCCGCGTGCGCCGGGCCGAGCCCGCTGGCCGTCGACCTCGGCTACGGCGGACGTCCGGACACCGCCGTCGAGATGGCGAGGCGGCTGCGCGCCGTTGTTCCGGGACTCGACCTCGTCGGACTCGAGATCGACCCGGCCCGCATCGTGGAGCCGCGCGACGGCGTCCGCTTCGCGCTCGGCGGATTCGAGCTGGCCGGGCTGCGGCCCAATCTGGTGCGTGCGTTCAACGTCCTGCGCCAGTACGACGAGGACGAGGTCCGCGACGCGTGGACGCTCATGCGGTCCCGGCTCGCTCCCGGCGGACTCATCGTGGAAGGCACCTGCGATGAGATCGGTCGACGCTGCTGCTGGGTGCTCCTCGACGAGGACGGTCCGATCGAGTTGACGCTGTGCTGGTCGCCCGAGCACACCGATCGGCCGTCCGAGCTGGCGCCTCGGCTGCCGAAGGCGCTCATCCACCACAATGTCCCGGGTGCGCCGATCCACGAACTGCTCACGCGCGCCGACCGCGCGTGGGATCGTGCGGCCCCGCAGGCCGCGTTCGGACCGCGCGATCGGTGGCGCGTCGCGGTGCGCGCCCTCCGCGACGAGGGACTCCCGGTGTCGATCCCGCGCGGACGCCGTGTCGACAACATGTTGACCGTCCCGTGGTCACTCGTCGCCGATCCGGCATAGACCGCAGAACCGGCGCCGTCTGCGACTACGATGAGCGCATGTCGAGGCCGGACGAACCGGGACCGTACGGGGGTCCGCAGCAGAACGTAGACCACTACGCGCAGACCATGCACGGCGGCCCGCTGCCCGAGCGGTATCCACAGCAGTACCAGTACCCCCACCCGTACGCTCACCCGCCGCAGCGCGGCTCGAGTGTCGCACGCGGAGTGGTCATCGGACTCGCGATCGCCTGCGTGGTCGCGCTGGTCGTCGCCGGTGTCGTTCTCGCGATCGAGTTCACCGGCGACGACGCTTCGAACGACACGGCCACCGCAACGGAGACGGTGCAGCAGCAGGGCGCCACCGAGGTCACCACCACGGTGCCCGCCGATCCGGAGGCCGACGCCGCGGGCACGCTCGCGTCGACGTCGCAGACCGACACCGCCGATGTGCGTGCACACCACGACCATCGATGGGCGGCGCAGATCAGCGCGAAGTGGCCGGGCGTGTACGCCGAGGGCCGCGCCTGGGACAGCCAGGCGATCCTGGCCGAGTACCGGGGGATGGCGTCGCGCTATCCGAATGTGAAGCTGCTGCGCGCCGCCGACTGGCCGGTGTTCTCCGACCCGAACTGGTGGATCATCGTGTCGGCGCAGTCGTTCTCGACGCCCGAGTCCGCGCTCGCGTGGTGCCGGGCCCAATCGCTCGATCACGACCACTGCTTCGCCAAGTACATCAGTTCATCGGACGGTCCGGAGGGCTCCACGAGGTATCAGTGAGTAGCATCGAGGTTCGTCCAACATCTGCAGGAGGAACACGACCGTGCGGCTCGCGATGGCACAGATCTCGACCGGAACAGACCCCGCCGCCAACCTGACCAGGATCGTCGACGAGACGCGCCGGGCCGCCGGATCCGGCGCAGAACTGATCGTCTTTCCCGAAGCCGCGATGTGCAGGTTCGGTGTCTCGCTCCGCGGCGTGGCGCAACCGCTCGACGGCCCGTGGGCGTCCGGGGTGCGGACCGTCGCCGACGAGACCGGCGTCGCGGTGGTCGCAGGCATGTTCACACCGTCGCCCGACGGCCGGATCCGCAACACCCTCCTCATCGCGCGCCCCGGCCGCGAACCGCTCGGCTACGACAAGATTCATTTATTCGACGCACTCGGGTTCCGCGAGTCCGCGACCGTCGCACCCGGCGACGAGCCGCTCGTCTTCGACCTCGCGGGTCACCGAATAGGGGTCGCCACGTGTTACGACATCCGCTTCGGCGAACTGTTCGTCGAACTGGCCCGCCGCGATGCCGAACTGATCGTCGTCCCAGCGTCGTGGGGCTCCGGGCCCGGAAAGCGGGAGCAGTGGGAACTGCTCGCATCCGCGCGCGCACTCGACGCGACGGCGTTCGTCGCGGCCGTGGGGCAGGCGCTGCCCGACGATCCGGCGGTGCGCGAGTCGGCGGCTCCCACGGGGATCGGTCATAGCCGAATCTCAGATCCGTTCGGTAGCGTGATCGCCGACTACGACTCCGGGCAGCGGGTCGACGTGCACGATCTCGACCTGTCCCGGACCGACAAGGCGCGTGCGGCGCTGGCGACACTCGCCAATCGTCGCGACATTCCCCGCCTGGATGGGACCGATGCGAAGTGACAGACGAGGGCAAGAACGACGAGGGCAAGAACGAGGACGCGACCGAGACGGACGCCCCGACCGGCGAGGTCGTCACCGGGCCGATCGACCCGAACCGTCTACCCGCCGACCCCGCGACGCACGCCTATTCGCAGGCGGCGCGGCCCCCGACCGCACGCATGGAAGCGATGGACAGCGGCGCGTTCGCACCGATCGGAACCGATCCGAGCATCCCGACCGCGCAGTCCTCTCCCGACGTCCCGGTCACCCGGTCGGCCCCCGTCGCGAACAAGCGAGGGCGTCGTCGCACCTACGGGCTGATCGCGGCCGCCCTCGTCCTGCTCCTGGTGATCGCGGGCGTGGGATCAGAACTCTTCATGCGCCACAAGGTGACCGGCTGCATCGAGAACGCGTTCGGCAGTCTCACCGGTGCATCGACCGACGTGTCGGTCTCGCGTAAGCCGATGCTGCTGTCGGTGTTCGGCAGCGACGTCCCGTGGGTGCAGGTCGACACCCGTGACGGCGACGCCACCGACATGCGTCTACACGCCCGCGCCGAGGACATCAGCACCGACGGCGGCACCGTCAAATCGCTCGACGGCAACGGCTATCTGCCCTACAAGCGGATCACCGAACTGACCAACGACGCCGGTGTGGAGAGCGGTGCGAAGATCACGGGGATCAGTGCCGACGAGAACGCGGGAACGATCAAGTTGAAGACCGAGGTGCCGATCACGTTCATCTCGGTGCCCGCGACCGTCACATTGAAGCCGACCCTCAAGAACGGCGCCGTCGAGTTCACCGTCACCGACGCCACCGCCTTCATGTTCGGTCTGCCCGCCGATTTCGCACAGCCGATCGTCGACCAGGTGACCACGACGATGTTCGGTCCGCTGTTCAAGCAGATCAAGGTGAGCAAGTTCGACGTCGGCAAGGACGGTATCGACTTCACCTTCTCCGGCAGCGACGTGAACCTGAAACAGGCCGCCGAGAACACCGACTCGTCGGGTCAGTCCTCGGGCGGCTGCTCGATCTGATCGGGCTCTACTGGAACACCACCGTCTTGCGACCGTGGACCAGCACGCGGTCCTCCAGGTGCCAGCGGACGCCGCGGGAGAGCACGAGCGCCTCGATGTCACGACCCTGCCGCACCATGTCGGCCGCCTGGTAGTCGTGGTTGATGCGGCTGACGTCCTGCTCGATGATCGGCCCGGCGTCGAGGTCGGCGGTCACATAGTGACAGGTGGCGCCGATGAGCTTCACTCCGCGGTCGAACGCCTGATGGTACGGGCGCGCGCCGACGAAGCTCGGCAGGAAACTGTGGTGGATGTTGATGGCGCGTCCCGCCCACGCCTGGCACAGGTCGGCCGGCAGGATCTGCATGAAGCGCGCCAGGACGATCGCGTCCGGCTCGTAACCGTCGACGACGCGTGCCAGCTCGGCGAACGCGGCGGGTTTGCCGTCGGCCGGGAACGGGATGTGGTGGAACGGCACGCCGAAGCGGGTCGTGAGCTCTTCGAGGTCACGGTGGTTGCCGACGACGGCGCGGATGTCGGCGGGGAACTCGCCGCGCTCGGCACGACCGAGCAGGTCGATCAGACAGTGGCTGTCGCGGCTCACCAGCAGCACCACCGATTTGCGGGCGCCGGTGTCGGTGAGCGTCCACTCGGCGTCCGGGCCGATCTGCGCGGCCACCTCCGCGAATCGGGCGCGCATCTGATCGACAGTCAGATCGACGCTGTCGGCGCGGACCGCCTGGCGGGTGAAGAACCAGCCGGACTGGGAGTCGGAGTGGTAGGCGGCCTCCGTGATCCAGCCGCCGATGTCGGCGATGAATCCGGAGATCGCGGCGACGATGCCGGTGCGGTCGGGGCAGCCGAGAGTCAGCACGAGGCGGCGCTCGTCGGCGGAGGGGGACGCGGTGGTCTGGGAGGTGCTCACCCGTTCAAGTGTGCCAAGCTCTTAAGTTGTGACGAACAGCAACCTGAACCGGGCCGCCGTCGCGGCCCTCGTCGACCACACTCTGCTCAAGCCGGAAGCCACCCGCGCCGACGCCGACGCCGCCGTCGCGGAGGCCCTCGACCTCGGTGTGCACGCGGTCTGCCTGTCGCCGTCGATGCTGCCGATCGACACCGGCGCCGCCCGGACCTGCGTCGTCGCCGGGTTCCCGTCCGGCAAGCATCATTCGCTGGTGAAGGCTGCCGAGGCGCGGTTCGCCGTCGAGAACGGCGCGCAGGAGATCGATATGGTGATCGACGTCGGCACGGCCGTCGACGGGCGTTACGACGAGGTGTTCGCCGACGTCCTCACCGTCCGCGAGGGCGTCGGCCCGGACGCGCTCCTCAAGGTGATCGTCGAGTCGGCCGTGCTGTTGGAGACGATCGGCGACGACGGTCTGGCCCGGGTGTGCCGCAAAGCCGTGGACGCCGGTGCGAACTTCGTGAAGACCTCGACCGGGTTCCATCCGGCAGGAGGTGCGAGCGTCCGCGCCGTACAGGTGATGCGCGAGGCCGTCGGCCCGTCGATCGGCGTCAAGGCCTCCGGTGGCATCCGGACCGCCGAGTTCGCCGCCGAACTCATCGCGGCCGGCGCGTCCCGCCTCGGTCTGTCCGGTTCGCGCGCCGTGTTGGAGGGCTTCGCCGAGTAGCGGCGACTCTCACACCACGGCGAGCGGGTCCATGTACACGGCGGACAGTGCGACGGCGACGGCGGCGGCTTCGGGGACGTGAACGCCGAAACAGGTCGGCACGATCTCGAGCGGCCGCGTGATGGAGGTGGTCGAGTCGAAGGCTGCCTGCACCGGCGCGAGTCCCTGCGGGTGGGCGGCGAAGGCGTCGCCCGCGACGACGATCTCGTCAGGGTTCACCACGTCGCGCATCGCGGCGACGGCCTCACCGAGCACGCGGGCGCGTTCGTCGGCGAGCCGGTTCGAGCCCGGTTCGATGTCGAGCCGGGCGGCGGCCTCGGTCAGCGCCGCCGAACCGATCACCGATTGCAACGGGGCGACAGGTGTCTCGGCCAGGACACCGGGCACCACGGTGAGCCCGGCGATGGTCCCCGCCCCGTGCGCAGGCTGGTACACCTGGCCGCCGAAGGTCATCGCCATGCCGACGGTCTCGCGAGCGTAGAAGAACAGCCCGGACGTGCCGCGGACCATCGCACCGGAGAGGATCAGCTCGGCGGCGGCCATGGCCTGCACGTGCTCGGCCACCGACACCGGAACCCCGAGGGCCGTGGTCAACTCGTCGCCGAGCGGTTGGTGCCGCCAGTCGAGGATCGGATGGTCGACGACTCCGGACGCCGCGTCGACCGCCCCGCCGATCGCGGCGCCGCCCCACAGCATGCGACGGCCGGAGAATCGGTCGGCGAGCGAGGCGAGCTGACCGCACAGGTCGGCGACGTCGGAGGTCCGGACGGCATGCGAGTACAGGGTGCGCCCGCGCAGGTCGGCGATGACCAGCGCGGTGCGGCGCGCGCCGATGTGCATGCCCGCGACGCAGTAGTGGTCGCGGTCGAGCGTCAACGGCAGCTTGGGGCGGCCGATGGCGCCCGGATCGACCAGATCGGGACGCTCGGTGACGATCCTCGCCTCCAACAGCGCGTTGACCTGTCGATTGACGGTGGCGGGGGAGAGGTCGACCGCGGCGACGATCTGGTCGCGGGTCACCGGACCGTGCACACGGACGGCGTGCAGGACGGCGGCGGTGGGGCCGGTCCCGATACGCAGGCTGGCGGGGACCACTCCACTACCGATCATGGGTCGAATCTAGCAGTCGATCCCGATGTGCCACGGGGGCTTAGACTGGAGAGCCATGAGTGATTCAGCAGTCGTCGGCGACGATTCCCTCCGCAAGGTCGCCGTGGTGACCGGTGCCAGTTCGGGCATCGGCGAGGCGGCGGCCCGCGCCTTGGCCCGCGACGGGTATCACGTCGTCGTCGGCGCGCGCCGCACCGATCGGATCGAGGCGCTCGCCGCCGAGATCGGCGGCCGCGCACAGCGTCTCGATGTGACGGACGATCAGTCGGTCGAAGCGTTCATCGCCTCGCTCGATCGTGTCGACGTCCTGATCAACAACGCGGGCGGTGCGAAGGGGGTGGCGTCGGTGGCCGATGCCGACCTCGACGATTGGCGGTGGATGTGGGAGACCAACGTCCTCGGCACCCTGCGCGTGACCAAGGGACTGCTGCCGTTGCTGGAGGACTCGGGGGACGGACTCATCGTGACGATCACGTCGATCGCCGCGATCGAGGCCTACGACAACGGTTCCGGCTACACTTCGGCCAAACACGGTCAGGCGGTGCTGCATCGCACGCTGCGTCCGGAACTGCTGGGCAAGCCGATACGACTCACCGAGATCCTGCCCGGCATGGTCGAGACCGAGTTCTCGCTGGTCCGCTTCAGTGGCGACGAGGCACGCGCCGACGCCGTGTACGAGGGTCTGACCCCGCTGGTGGCCGAGGACGTCGCCGAGGTGATCTCGTTCGTCGCGTCCCGCCCGCCGCACGTGAACCTCGATCAGATCCGCCTCATGCCGCGCGATCAGGCAAGCGCCCGCCGCAACATCACGACCGGATAGCGCGCAGGTAGGCGACCGTCGACAGGACCTGCGCCACCTCGTCGGGGTCGGCGATGCGGAACTTGGCCCCGGTGGCGCCGCCGCCGACCTTGACACTGACGTCGCCCGGCAGATTCAGGTGGGCGAAGGCCTTCTCGTCGGTGATGTCGTCGCCGAGGTAGAGGACGGCCTGTGCGTGCACCCGGTCGCGCAGCCGATCGAGGGCGTGACCTTTGCTCGTCTCGATGACGGCGAGTTCGATGACGGCCTTGCCGTGCGTCACGTACACGCCGTCCCACGCGGCCGGTCCATCGACGGCGAGTGCCAGTGCGGCGCGGGCGTCGTCATCGGATGCGTTCCGCACGTGCAGGGTGGTGCTCGCCGGTTTCGTCTCCACACTGGTACCGGGGAATCGTGCGGAGATGGAATCGAACTCGGCGATGACAGACTTCAGGAGGGCCTGCTGTTCCGCGGTGACGGGATCGTCGAATCCGGCCTCGAACTCGGCGCCGTGACTGCCGACGAGCGTCACCGGTTCGCGCAGACCCGACAATGCGGCGAGGTCGGCGCGGGCCCGACCGGACACGAGGGCGGCCCAGGTGCCGGGCAGGTCGGCGGCGGCGCGCAGCGCGTCGATCGACTCGGCGTTCGGCACGGCGTCCTCGGGCCGCGAGACGATCGGAGCGACGCAGCCGTCGTAGTCGGAGGCGATCAGCACGCGGTCGAGCGAGGCGAACTCGGCGAGGGCGTCGCCCAGCGGCGTCGCCCGTGCGGTGGGGCTCACCGGGTCGACTCGTTCTCCGCGGCGGCTCCGGCCAGACACTGCAGGAAGCTCCGCGACCACAGGTCGACATCGAAATCGACGACCTGCCGGTGCAGGGCGGCCATCCGCTCACGCCGTCGATCGGCCGGATCGGTCGCCGCGGCGACGATCATGTCCTGCACGTCGCGTGGATCGTACGGGTTCACCAGGTACGCCCGATCCATCTCGGCGGCCGCGCCGGTGAACTCGCTGAGCACCAGCGCCCCGCCCAGATCGGAGCGGGCGGCCGCGTACTCCTTGGCCACCAGGTTCATACCGTCGCGCAGTGGCGTCACGAGCATGACGTCCGCGGCGCGGAAGTAGGCGAGGAGTTCGTCGCGGGCCACGGGCCGCAGCAGATAGCGGATCGGCGGCGACGCGACGGTACCGTGTGTCCCGTTGATGTGGGCGACGGCGCGTTCGATGCGCCCGCGCACGGCGATGTAGCTGTCGACGTTCTCTCGGCTCGGGCTCGCCAGCTGGACGAACACGGTGTCGGCGGGGTCGAGCCGGCCCGCGGCGAACAGCGCGTCGAGGGCGTCGAGCCGGACGTCAATGCCCTTGGTGTAGTCGAGGCGGTCCACCCCCAACAGGATCGTCGACGGATTCCCGAGCTCGGCGCGGATCTGAGCAGCACGATCGGTGGTGGCGGCGGCCTGCTCCGCGACGTTCGCGGCGTCGATCGAGATGGGGAACGATCCCACGCGGACCGTTCGTCCGCCGTCTCGAATGGCGCCGAGACCGTCGCGCACGCCGACCGGATCGCGGGAGGCGTCGAGCTTCAGGACGCGGCGGACCAGTGTCAGGAAGTTCTCGGCGCCGCCGGGCAGATGGAAGCCGATGAGGTCGGCGCCCAACAGTCCACGCAGGAGCTCCTCCCGCCAGGGGAGTCGGGTGAACAGCTCATACGGCGGGAACGGGATGTGCAGGAAGAAGCCGATCCGCAGATCGGGACGCAGGTCGCGGAGCATCTGCGGCACCAGCTGCAGCTGGTAGTCGTGGATCCACACCGTGGCGCCGCGGTCGGCGGCATCGGCCGCGGCCTGCGCGAACTTCCGATTGACCTCGACGTACGTCGACCACCAGTCGTGGTCGAAGACCGGTTCCACGAGCAGGTCGTGATACAGCGGCCACAGGGTCGAATTGGCGAAACCCTCGTAGTAATCGGCGATCTCGGCCTCGGTCAACGGCACCGACGTGAGGTCGATGCCGTCGACTCGCGGGTCGTCGGTGGAGTTCGGGGCCCCGCTCCAGCCGACCCACGCACCCGAGTGCGTCGCCAGGGTCGGTGTCAGCGCTGTGACGAGCCCGCCGGGCGCACGCTTGTACGTGACGGTCCCATCGGGCTCGATCCGTTTGTCGACCGGTAGGCGGTTGGCTACGACGACGAAGTCAGCCATGTCGAATCAGGCGGCGGGCTCGTCCGGCGAGATTCCCAGCATCGACATGAGCATCCGGCACTCGTCGGCGTCGGTCGCGTAGCTCGCGACGACGCGCCGCGCGGCCAGCGCCGTCTCGTCGGCCACGGGGGCCAGTTCGTCGTCTGCGGCGTTGTCTTGGGTCTTAGCAGGCATGTACCAGATGCTACCTCGACCGGCTCAGCCGTTCCGTTCCGCGTTGGCGACGATCGCGTCGCGGACGTACCGCGCCAGCCCGGGTTCGAGGTCGTCATAGGTGGCCGTGAACCGCGGGTCGTCGACGTACATCTGGCCCAGGCAGCGGTGGAACTCGTGGTCGCAGTCGTAGAACCAGGTGTTCATGTGGATTCTGGCCTGTTCGGCGGCGGCGACGGCGGTGTCGCCGTCGGCCGGTTCGCCCGCCCGCTTGGCCGCGATGAAGGCGTCGTTCGACGCGTCCTGTTCCCGCTTGATCTGTGTCCAGTCCGCCTTGGTGTACGTCGCGGTGCGGGCCCGGGACTGCGCCCACTTGTCGGTGTCTCCCCATCGCTGCTCCGCTTCGGCCTGATACTCGTCGGAGAATCCGTCGCCGAACAGTTCGCGCATGTCTTCGTCGGTGGCCGGGGTGTCGTTCATCTCTCGCTCCAATGCGTGATCGATCGCGACGACGAGCTCGTCGAGCTCATCGCGTCTGGCGGTGACGACGGCACGCTGACGGCGCAGATGCTCGACGGCGTCGTCGGATCCGTCGAGGAGTCCGGCGATCTGATCGAGCGGCGTCTCGAGCCGCCGGTACACCACGATCTGCTGCAGCCGGACCAGATCGTCCCGTGTGTACAGGCGGTATCCGGCCGCGGATCGGTGCGTGGGACGGAGCAGTCCGATCTCGTCGTAGTGGTGCAGTGTCCGCACCGTCACGCCCGAGAGGTCGGCCAGCCGACCCACCGTCCACATGGTGTTCTCGTGTGTCATCGTCACACCGTCGATCGTCGTGCCTCACGTCGCGTGAGGGTCAAGTCCCGGGTTCGGATCTGTTTCGCGGTGCTCGCCGGCTCGCCGGTTTGCGCAGGTCGGGGCGGTAGGGGATGCGGATGAGTTTGCTGGGAAGTCGGGGTTTGCGCAGCGAGCGGGCCAGGAACTCGCCGAAGGTGACGCCCGCGGCGAGGGCACATCCGGTGGTGAGCGCGGCCGCGACCTGTCCGAAGCCGACCACCGACTGTCCGCTCATGATGCCGTACAGGCCGCGGTAGATCGCCAGACCGGGCAGCAGCGGGGTGATGCCCGCGACAGCGACGACGAGTGGCGGGGTGAGTGCGCGGCGGGCGGCGAGACCACCCACGAGGCCGACGACGACGGCGGCCGTCGCCGCGCTGAGGATGGCGCCGGTGTCGGTGAGGGCGAAGCCGAACGCCACCGCGGAGGCGACGAGTCCGGCGCCGAACGCCACGGGGATCGCTCGCCGTTCGGCGTAGCTGCCGACGGCGAACGCGCCGGCCGCGATGGCGCCGCCGACGATGCGGGCGGGCATGTCTGCCGGGCCGAACGGCGTCTGCGTCGTCAGTCCGGGGAGGATCACGTCCATCGCCTCCACCGCGCGCAGCGCCAACGCGACCCCGGCCAGGATGCCGCCGGTCAGCAGGACCACTTCGGCGAACCGTGCCGTCCCGGTGATCGGCGCACCGGTGATCGCGTCCTGCACCGAGCCGACCAAGGACAACCCGGACAGCAGCACGACGATGCCGGCGGCGATGATCTGCGACGGCACGAACTCCGGGCCCAGGCCGAACGACTCGCGCCAGTGGAACAGCATCGCGGCCGGGACGACGGCGATGAATCCGCCGACGAACTGCTGGAAGAAGATCGGCGTTCCGGCGCGGGCCAGTCGCCGGTTCAGACTCACGATCACCAACGTGGTGAGCAGGGCGGTGAGGCCGACGACGAAGGTGCCGCCGAGAAGGATCGAGATACCGAGCGCCATGGCGCCCCAGCCCCCCGTCGCCACCCAGTACGGATACGGGTGCGGTGCCCGGTAGATCTCGTCGACGATGCCGTGCGCGGTGGCCGGGGTGATCGCCAACTGTCGGATGCGTCGCACGAGTCGGTCCACGTGCGCCAACCGGGTGAAGTCGATGGATCGGGCGTGGACGGTTCGCAGGCAGGTGACCGGCGGCAGCGAGTTCCCCCGTTGCGCGCTGACGATGATGGAGTTGAACGTCACATCGATGTCGACGTCGTCGAGGCCGTAGATGCCCGCGACGAAGGCGATCTGGCGTTCGGTGTCGATGGCGCCGGTACCCGAGTCGAGCAGGACCGCGCCGATCTTCGCGGCGAGGTCGAGCACCTCGGTGATCGCCGCCTCGTCGTCCATGGCGATCGGTCGTCGGGGAGCGACGACGATGCTGCCAGGCTCGATCGTGTCGATCGTGGCCTGGGCGCTGCCGAGAACACGGTTGAGTCCTCTGCGAAGGAACGCACGCACGTGTATGGCCTCCTCTCCGGAGATGTCGGTTCGGGTGCGTGGTGTTGCGACCACAGCCTAGTCCGGAGTGCGTGCGGGCGGCCGCTATACTTCTCCCGCACGCCTCCTTAGCTCAGTGGTAGAGCACCGCTCTTGTAAAGCGAAGGTCGTCGGTTCAATCCCGACAGGGGGCTCTCTCCGATCCCCTCCGGTATTCGCCGGAGGGGATCGCTCAGTTACACCGGGTTCGACGACTCGCGGCCGATCGCGACGATTGGATTCTCAGAGGCGAATTCCAGGGTCGTCTCAGACTGCGCCCGTACGTTCGCTGAGGTGACTACGAGTGCAGAAGACTTCATCACCACGCGCACCCTCGACGGATGGTCGCGCACCAACCGGGCCCGCGCCGCCGTGCTGGCCACCGACGATGTCGAGACCATCGCGCGGGCGGTCACGCGGGTCGCCGAGGAGAACGCCGACGCGCCTCGTCACCTGCGACACGGCGTGATCGCGCGCGGGCTCGGCCGCTCGTACAACGAGTCGGCGCAGAACCGAGCCGGCCTCACCGTCGACATGACCGCGCTCGACACCGTCCACGACATCGACCACGACGCGCTGATCGTCGACGTCGACGCGGGTGTCAGCCTCGACGCGCTGCTTCGCAGACTCGTGCCGCTCGGTCTGTGGTTGCCCGTTCTCCCGGGCACCCGACAGGTGACCGTCGGCGGCGCCATCGCCCACGACGTGCACGGTAAGAGTCATCACAGCAGCGGCAGTTTCGGCGATCAGGTGGCCGATCTGGACCTCCTGGTCGCCGACGGCCGGATCCTGCGGTTGGCGCCCGACGGAACGGTCGACGATCCGGACGGTGCGCTGTACTGGGCCACCGTCGCCGGGCTCGGTCTGACCGGCATCGTGCTGCGCGCCCGACTTCGCCTGCAGCGCACCGAGACCGCGTACTTCCTGGCCGACGGAGCGGTGACCGGCTGCGTCGAGGAGTCCGTCGAACTCCATCGGTCCGGATGGGGTGAGGAGGCCGAGTACAGCGCGGGCTGGTTCGACGCGGTGTCGACCGTCCCCAAACTGGGGCGCGGCTACTTCACCCGGGGCCGCCTGGCCACCGTCGACGAGCTGCCGACCAAGCTGCGACGCAATCCGCTCGAGTTCGACGCCCCGCAGTACCTCACGGTGCCCGACGTCTTCCCGAGCGGATTGGGCAACCGATTCACCTTCGGTCTGATGAGCCAGGCCTACTTCCGCACCGGTTCCGCCTATACCGGCCGGATTCACAACATCACCGGTTTCCTGCACCCGCTCGACATCATGGGCGAGTGGAACCGCTTCTACGGGCGCAGTGGATTCCTGCAGTATCAGTTCGTCCTTCCGCGCGGGGGACTCGACGCGTTCGCGCCGCTGCTGCGCGCGGTGCGACGGTCCGGCCACGCGAGCTTCCTGAACGTTCTCAAGATGTTCGGTGACGGCAACCGCGCGCCGCTGTCGTTTCCGACGCCGGGCATGACGGCCACCTTCGATTTCGCGATCGGCCGCGGCCTCGACCGCCTCGTCGCCGATCTGGACGCCCTTGTCCTCGATGCCGGCGGTCGTCTCTATTCCGCCAAGGACTCGGCGACCTCGGCCGCGACATTCCACGCGATGTACCCACGCCTGGACGAGTGGATGGCCGTGCGACGGGGCATCGACCCGACCGGTGTGTTCGTCTCCGATATGGCCAAGCGGCTGGAGCTGGTGTGAGGCGAGGTCAGTACAGGGCGATCAGGTCCGTGCGCAGATCTTCTTGCGGCGTCGACGACGGGTCGTTGAGGTAGATCTCGATCGTCGCGCGGGGGGTCGAGCCGCCGTTGGCCGAGTGCACCTCCATCAGCGACTCCCAGGCCGAGCCGAGGCCGTCGAAACCGCCGATGTGGCTCATGATGAGCGCCTTGCCGGACGGGAAGACCTCGTTGGCGATGTCGCCGTAGTCGTCCGGGTCCACCGGGGCGGACACCGGGAAGCCGATGGTGAGGTCGAAGACGTCGGTCGGGTCGCCCTCGTACATCGCGAACGGCGGACCGATCGGACGGGTCTGGGCGAGGAGCTGGAACGACTCGTCGAAGATGTCGCGGAGGTCGTCCACGCGCACATCGTAGAAGCGTTGGGTGACGACGGCGATCCCGTCGGGAAGCGTCACTTCCATCGGCTGCAGGAACGAGTCTTCGCGGAAGAACAGCGGGATGCTCACGCCGACGAGCTTACTGACTGTTCACGCGGCACAATAGACGGTGTGATTTCCGATGATCTGGTCGTCGACACCTCCCATGGACCGATCCGCGGCATCGCCACCGAGTCGATCGACGTCTGGAAGGGTGTCGCGTACGCGCGGCCGCCGGTCGGCGAACTGCGGTGGCGTCACGCCGTCGAACCCGACTATCACGCCGATGTGGTGCCCGCCGACACCTTCGGTCCGGTCTGTCCGCAGCCGGTGATGCAGGTGATCGAGTTGGCCGAGGGCACTCGGCAGGAGGAGGACTGCCTCTACCTGAACGTCGCGACGCCTCGCGGGGCCGCTGCCAGTGATGCGCAGCTGCCGGTGATGGTGTGGATTCACGGCGGAGCGTATCTGTGCGGTGCCGGCTCGCAGCCGATGTACAACCCGGTCTCGCTGATCCGGGCGGGCAACGCGGCAGGCACCCCGACCGTGGTGGTGACCGTGAACTACCGGCTCGGGGCGTTCGGCTTCACCGATCTGTCGGCGTGGTCGACGTCCGATCAGACGTACGAGTCCAACTGCGGGATGTCCGACGTCCTGGCGGCGCTGCGCTGGGTGCGCGCGAACATCGCCGGTTTCGGCGGCGATCCGTCGAATGTGACGGTGTTCGGCGAGTCCGCGGGCGGCGGCGTCGTCACCACCCTGCTGACGATGCCCGCCGCGCAGGGGCTGTTCCGGCGGGCCATCGCGCAGAGCTCCCCGGCGACCAGCGTGTACGGGCCCGAACGCGGCGAGAAGTACGCCGAACTGATGCTCGCTCCGATGCCGCAGGAGAAGGTGCGCCCGCACATGCTGCGCTCGGTGCCGGTCGGCGCCCTCGTCGCCGGGTCGCAGCACACGTTCCTGCAGGTGCCGCGCGAGTTCCCCGGAACCATCGCGCACACCCCGATCATCGACGGCGATCTGATTCCGGACGATCCGCTGCGGGTCTACGACTCCGACGAGTCGCTGCCGGTCCCGCTGCTGATCGGCACCAACCGGCATGAGACGTCGTTGTTCAAGTGGATGTCGTCGCCGTTGATGCCGGTCAAATCCGAGCATGTGGACGCGATGTTCGCGCACATCGGCACCGAGCAGCCGGATCTGCCCGTACCCGAATCGGATCATCTCGACGAGTCGTACCAGCACGTGAAGGCGCGGGTGCGCAGCATGGCGATCTCCCGCGACATCGGTTTCCGGATGCCCGCACTGTGGATCGCCGAGGCGCACCATCGTCAGGCGCCTGTGCACCTGTACCGATTCGACTGGGCCACACCGTTGCTGAGATTCATCGGGTTCGGGGCGGCGCATGCGACGGAGCTGCCGTACGTGTGGGGCAATCCGGCGTCGACCAAGCGGGATCCGATGTACCGCCTCGGCGGACGTGCCACGGGCGAGGCGGTGCAGCGCAGAGTGCAGCGCCGATGGCTGAACTTCGCGGCGAGCGGCGATCCGCGGGTCGGCGGCGGCGTCGAGGCTCCGTGGGACCCGTACACCGACGACCGTCACGCATCGTTGAAGATCGGTGCGGACGACGAAGCCGCACTCGGCCTCGACGACGCGATGCTCCAGGCATGGGGCGAGGAGGTGCTGAGTTTCTCATGAGCGGTGTGCGCAGACATGGTTCGCAGAAGCTGTTCGACGGTGGATTCGCCTACAGCGCGGAGGTGCCCGACGGTGCCGTGCTGTACACGGCAGGCATCTCTCCGCTCGATCGAGACGGGCGGATCGTCGCTCCCGACGAACCGGTGATGCAGACCGAGTACGCGCTCGCGCACCTGCACACGGTGCTCGTCGAACGCGGAGCGAGCAGAGCCGACATCGCCAAGCTGACCGTGTACGTCGCGACGTCCGACCGCGCCGACCTGGCCGCCGTGTGGACCGCTGTCGACGCCGAGTTCGACGGCCGCACCCCGCCCGCGGTGATGGTCGCTGTGACCGTCCTGCCGTATCCGGGGCAGCGGGTGGAACTCGACGTCGTTGCGGCATTGCCGTGAGCAGACCGTTCGTCGACGACGCCCAGCGGCGGGCGCGGATGCAGCGCCGGCATCTGCTGGCCGGTGAGGGTCTCGACTCCGCTCGACCGGCGGAGCGCGTGGTCCAGGTGGCCGACGCCCTGGTCGGTCTGCACGCGACCACACCGTCGACGGTGCACGTCTCGGTGTGGGCGCGGTCGGGCGCCGTGCGACCCGACGACGTCGACGCCGCGCTCTACGCCGACCGTTCGTTGGTGAAGCAGTTGGCGATGCGTCGGACGCTGTTCGTGATGAGTCGACCGATCCTGGCCGACGCGGTCGGGGCGATCGGCAGTCGCGTCGCCGCGTCCGAACGGACCAACATGCTGCGAGACCTGCGGCGAGAAGACGGTCCGGCCGATCCCGAAGGCTGGATCGAAGCCGGGCGTACAGCTGTCCTCGATCTGTTGGACGGCCGCGAGATGACATCGTCGGACATACGGAAGGCACTGCCGGAGTTCGACATCGGGATCATGCGCGACCTCGGGAAGAAGTGGGGCGGATCGTCGCCGATGCTGCCGCGGCTGCTCAACCACCTCGCCGCGGCCGGTGACGTGGTCCGCGGCTCCAATCTCGCCGGGTGGTTCGCCTCCAGGCCGGAGTGGACGTCGATGTCGTCGTGGCTCGGTGAGCCGCTCGTCGCGGTGGGCCCGGACGAGGGTCATCGCGACCTCATCGCGCGGTGGCTGCGTGCGTTCGGTCCCGGCACCGAGACCGACATCGTGTGGTGGCTCGGCTCCACCAAGACCGCGGTCCGCAAGGCACTCGCCGCACTCGACGTCGTCGAGGTGGAACTGGAGTCGGGAGAGGTCGGGTACCTGCTCGCCGACGACGTCGCCCCGGTCGATCCGGTGCCGCCGCGTGCGCTTCTGCTGCCGGGGTTGGACCCGACGACGATGGGGTGGAAGCAACGCGACTTCTATCTGGCGGATCGGCACGTGAAGCATCTGTTCGACACGACCGGCAACGGCGGTCAGACGGCGTGGTGGGACGGCCGCATCGTCGGCGGTTGGGTGCAGGACGACGACCGCATCCGTTGTCAACTGCTGGAGGACGTTCCGCCCGAAGGCGTTCGGGCGCTCGGGGAACGAGCCGTCGAATTGGCGGCGTGGCTCGGCGACGTTCGGCTGACGCAGGGCGTGTTCGCATCGCCGATGATGCGGAGGTGATCAGAACGGCGGTGGGGCGGCCGAGTCGAGGTCGGCCGCGCGAGCCGTCGCCTCGCATGCGGTGACATATCGGCGGCGGGACCGGATCTGCATCCGATACGCGTGCTTGGCCTTGGTCCGCGACCTCGACCGGGACGGCTGATCGGCGTCGTCGACCACACCCGGGGCGACGGGCTCGCCGTGCCGACACGGCACCGACCCCACCTCCGGCAGCAACCACATGTTCCGGGCCCGCGACCGCACCGTGTACCCCGTCGGCGTCGTCACCTCCGACCAGATGACGCCGTTCGCGTCGATGATCTGGTCATCGATCCACCCGTCCGCGAACGTCTTGTACAGGTGGTGCAGACGGCACTTGCTGTTGAGATTGCACGGGCATGTCGCACCACCGGCAGCCGGATCCTCATGATTGAACTCGACGACATGATCGAGATCTGACTTCCATGCCGGGCGCTCGCACCCGGGTTCGCTGCACACACCGTGCACGGCGCGGACCGCGGTATCGCATGCCGCCGTCGGCCGATACGGATTACCCGCCTGCGCCGCACCATCAGCCAGACCCGCGATGTCCAACGGCCGCAGGATCGCATCCCCACGAGCAGCAACCTCCCGGACGTGATGCGGGTCGATCACACCGAACCCGTCCATCCACCCCGCCTTGTCGGCGTCCCCGGCGATCGTGGCGGCATCGGCGACCACGTGGACCACGATCTTGGCGAGCGCGGCGGCGATCTCCTCGGCCGGCGCGGTGACCGGGCAGTCGTCGCGCCCACACGCGCACGCGAACCGACCCCCGGTCAACAACGCGACCGCTGCATCATGACGACGCTCGGCCTTACCCCGCGGGTCATGCTTGCACGCGGTCTCGGCCACCGCGGTCAGCGACGTGTCGATACGAGCCGCGTCCTCCGGCGACGTCGAGATCGCCACATCCGAACCGTCGACCTCATGCGAGACCGTCACGCCCTTACCGCGCGCTTCGCGCTTGGCGCGCAATCCGTCCGGATCGAGCTCAGCAACCGCACGACGCGCCGACTGGTCGGCATCCCCGCGTGACACACCGCCCATCTCGGCCAGATCCGCCGCCGTGGTCGCATCGATCGCGGCCACCAGGTCGGGGCCCTCGACACCGGTCACCTGCAAGATCACCGCATCGAACGCGGCGACACCGATCACCCCGTCCCGCAACAACCGGGCGACCTGCGGCAGACGTTCGACGGCTTCGGTCGCGTGATGGACCTGACGATCGGCCGCGCCGGCCGACACACACAAAGACACCGCCACCTCCCGCGAGACCGACGCGAACACGTCGACCACTCGCAGATCCACCGCATCCAACCCCACACCAGCCGCCGCGGCCGCACTGACCAGCATCCGGTACACCGTCTGGAACCGTTCGAACATCGCAGCACCCTCGATCGCCCGCAGATCATGCAGACGAGCACCACCATCCTCACCGGCGATCCTGAAACGATCGAGATCGATACCCACACCGTTCGTCATGATCACCACCCCGTTCCTTCAAAGAACCGGTCCAGCTGATCGAGCAGACCGAACGTTCATCGAACTGATGTTCTAAGTATAGATCAATGAAGTGATGAGAACAACAGTAATATCGAAAGAACGTTCTAAATCAGAAGGGTGTGCGTTCACAGGAACCTCCCAGCCTTCGGTCAGCGCCGATGCAGAAGCAGCGGGCATAGTGGGGAACTATGGTCGATACCCCTGCCGCCAAGATCCTCGTCGTCGACGATGAGGAGAACATTCGTGAACTGCTCACGGTCTCTCTGAAATTCCAGGGGCACGAGGTCAAGAGTGCGGCCGACGGCCCGGCGGCCATCGACATCGCACGCACCTACAAGCCCGACATTCTGATTCTGGACGTGATGATGCCCGGAATGGACGGATTCGGCCTCCTGCGCCGTCTCCGTGCGGACGGCATCGATGCGCCGGCGTTGTTCCTGTCGGCACGTGACTCGGTTGAGGACAAGGTCAACGGACTCACCATCGGCGGCGACGACTACGTGACCAAGCCGTTCAGCCTCGAGGAGGTGATCGCCCGGATCGGAGTCCTACTGCGGCGCAACGGAAGTGGCGAGAAGGCAAGTGAGCCGTCACGCATCGTGTTCGCCGACCTCGAACTCGACGAGGACACCCACGAGGTGTTCAAGGCGGGGGAGCTGGTCGCACTCTCGCCCACCGAGTTCACGTTGCTCCGGTACTTCATGGTGAACGCGGGCACCGTCCTGTCCAAGCCGCGGATTCTCGACCACGTCTGGAACTACGACTTCGGCGGCGATGTGAACGTCGTCGAATCGTATGTCTCGTACCTGCGGCGCAAGATCGACACCGGCCCGGTCCGCCTCATCCACACCCTCCGCGGCGTCGGCTACGTGATGCGCGAGCCGCGATGAGCGGACTTCCCGCACGGATCAAGGCCATGCCGCTGCGGGTGACGTTGGTCCTGCTGACGGTCGTTCTCGTGCTCGTGGGTCTCGGTGCGTCCGGGGTGGCGGTCACCTCAGCGATGCGCAGCGACCTGGTCTCACGCGTCGACTCCGGTCTGAACGATGCGATCAACGGCTGGGCTCAGCCGCGGGGGCCCCGCGAGATCGACGAACCCGGGCCACCCGGGCCGAGGCGACCACCGTCCCAGTACTTCGTGGCCACGGCCCTGCCCAATGGATTCGAGATCACCTTCAACGACTTCGGGTCGGTACCCGATCTGTCCGCGTTGCCCGCGGGCAACGCTGCGCCGAGCACCGTCGATTCGGTGGGCAGCGGACCGAAATGGCGTGCGGTGAAGAGCACCTCGGACGGTGTCGTCAGCGTCGTCGCGATCCCTCTCTCGGACGTCGACGCGACCATGACCAGGCTCATCTGGCTGCAGGTCGGAGTGGGACTGATCGTCGTGCTCCTCATCGGCGGCCTCAGCTACCTGTTGGTGCGCACGAGTCTGCGTCCGCTGCGCCGCGTCGAGGAGACCGCGCATGCGATCGCCGGCGGTGATCTGAACCGGCGCGTCCCGCCGAGACCGGCGAACACCGAAGTCGGCAGCCTCGGCGAGTCGGTCAACTCGATGCTGGCGCAGATCCAGGGCGCGTTCGCGGCGACTGCGGCGTCCGAACAGCAGGCGCGAGCGTCCGAAGAGAAGATGCGACGGTTCGTCGCCGACGCGTCGCATGAGCTGCGGACCCCGCTCACCTCGATCAAAGGTTTCGCCGAACTCATGTCGATCGGTGCCGCTCCCGATCCGAGCGATGCGGTGCGACGTATCTCCGGCGAGGCCGATCGCATGACAATGCTCGTCGAAGACCTTCTCGTGCTGGCTCGACTGGACGCGCAGCGGCCGCTCGACCTGGCACTGGTCGACGTGCTTCCGCTGCTCACCGATTCGGTGGAGGCGACCCGGGCGTCCGCTCCGGGACGTCGGATCGACTTGGATCTGAACGGATTCGACCCGGCGACGATGGTCTCCGGCGACCGGCTGCGCCTACGGCAAGTCCTCGGGAACCTCCTCGGGAACGCCATCGCGCACACCGACGGCGACATCTCGGTCACCGCGCGGATCGACGAGGGCGACGTCGTCGTTGAGGTGTCCGATCACGGACCCGGACTCACCGACGAGGAACGCGACCACGTGTTCGAGCGCTTCTATCGCGGTGACCCGTCGCGCCATCGCGACGCGACCGGGTCGGGGAGCGGCCTCGGGCTGTCGATCGTGGCCGCGCTCGTCCACGCGCACGGCGGTCGCGTCGGCGTCCGATCGGAGCCCGGTGAGGGCGCCTGCTTCTGGTTCGCGCTCCCGCGCGCGGAAGAGTCTGCCCCACAGTAGTGTCGAGTACATGGCTTCGGTTTTCACGCACATCATCAACGGCGACCTGCCCGGGCGATTCGTCTGGAAGGACGGCACGGCGGTCGCGTTCCTCACCATTAACCCGGTGACCCCGGGCCACGTGCTCGTGGTGCCCCGCAAGGAGATCGATCACTGGGAGCAGATCGACACCCCGACCTTCACGCACATGACCGAGGTCTCGCAGAAGATCGGACGCGCCGTGAAAGATGCGTTCGACGCCCCGCGAATGGGCCTGCTCATCGCCGGTCTCGAGGTGCCGCACCTGCACATCCACGTGTTCCCGGCGAACTCGCTGGAGACCTTCGATCTGACCAAGGCCGACCAGAACCCGTCGCCCGAATCGCTCGACGACGCCGCGGCCAAGATCCGCGAGAGCCTGCGCGGACTCGGCTACGCGGAGTACGTGGCCGACTGACTGCTCACACCGTCTGGTGCACCAGTAACGGCAGCACCGCTGTCGCACCCGCCTCGCGCAGTGACGCCGCGGCGAGGGTGACCGCCCACCCGGACGACGTCTCGTCGACGACCAGCAGTACCGCTTGGCCCGCGGCGTCGACGGGCCCCGGGCCGAGGTGGTCGCGCCAGTAGGCGGCCTCGGTCGCACTCGTCGCATCGCGGCTCGGCACCGGACCGACGACCACCGGATACGACCCTCCCGGTCTGCGGCCGACAGACCGAAGGCGCTGTGCGAGATCCGCGGCCAGATCGCCGCCGGTCAGATCGAGGGAGAAGATCGCCTCGGGTCGGATCCCGCCGCGTCGGCCCCAGTCACCGAGCACGCTGACCGCGGTCTCGGCCAACTGCTCGCGGGCGGCGGCGTCGCCGCGTTTCGCACCGTCGAGGATGTCGCCCCATTGCGGCGCGTCGGCGAACGCCAATACGCGCCCGGCCTCGGCGGCGAGGTCCGGCGGGATACGGCCGCGTCGACCGAACGATCCACCAGGCCACATCTTGCGCGGCGCGAGGATCTGCGCATCCTTGCGCAGCACCGCCGACAGCGTCGCCACCGTCTCGTCCCGCGGACGCGGATTGAGCCCGGGCGTCAGCTCGCCGCGGCACACCGAGCAACGACCGCAGTCCTGTGCGGCCGGATCGTCGAGCGATTCGGTCAGCAGCCTCATCAGGCACTTCTCGCCGTGAACGAAAGCGCGCATGATGTCGGCCTCGCGCTGGCGGACGGCGACCACACCCTCGTAGTGGGCGGCGTCGTACACGTACGGCCTGCCCGTCGCGGCCCATCCGTCGGCAGTGCGCTCGACGACACCGTCGACGGCGAGCTGCTTCACCGCCAGCTCCACCTTGCCGCGGCGGATGCCCGTCTCGGCTTCGAGAGTCGGCACGCTCACCGGGCCGCCCGCGTCGCGCATCGCTTCGAGGAGTCGGTCCATGCGTTTCGGATCGGGAATCGTCGCGGTGGCGAAGTAGTCCCAGATCGCGTCGTCTAGACGCGAGGCGAGGAGCACCACCACCGCATCGTCGAGCGCACGGCCCGCACGACCCACCTGCTGGTAGTACGCCACCGGCGACGGCGGAGCGCCCACGTGCACGACGAATCCGAGGTCGGGCTTGTCGAAGCCCATGCCGAGCGCCGACGTCGCGACCAGGGCCTTGACCCGGTTCTCCAGCAGAGCGTCCTCGAGCGCATGTCGTTCGTCGGGCGGGAGCTGTCCGGTATAAGCGGCCACCGGGAAGTCGTCGCCGTGCACGGCGCGGATCGCCGTCACCAGCCGGTCCGCGTCGGCGACGGTCAGCACGTAGATGATGCCGGACCCGGGCAGATACGGCGTCTCCTCGGCCACCCAGCCGTACCGCTGGATCGGCGAGAGACCGTCGACGACGTTGAGCTGCAACGACTTGCGTGCCAGCGGCCCGCGCAGGACCAGGGTGGCCTCGCCGAGTTGCGCGGCGACGTCGTCGGTGACGCGCTGATTGGCGGTCGCGGTGGTCGCGAGGACCGAGGTCTGCGGATTCAGATTCTGCAGCACATCGGACACGCGGCGGTAGTCGGGGCGGAAGTCGTGACCCCAGTCGGAGATGGCGTGCGCCTCGTCGATGACGACCAGCCCGAGTCGCCCGGCGAGCGCGTTGAGCACCCGCGCGCCGAAGCCGGGGTTGGCCAGGCGCTCCGGCGACACGAGAAGCACGTCGAGGTTCCCGGCCAGCAGATCCGCCTCGATGAGCGACCACTCGTCGATGTTCCCCGAGTTGAGTGTCGCCGCCGTGAGCCCGGCGCGGCCCGCGGCCGCGACCTGATCGCGCATGAGTGACAGCAGCGGCGAGACGATCAGTGTCGGTCCGCCTCCCGTCGACCGGATCACCGCCGTCGCCGCCCAGTACACGGCCGATTTTCCCCAACCGGTGGCCTGCACGACGAGGGCTCGCGCACCCGGCGACGCGAGCGTCGCGACCGCGGTCTCCTGATCGTCGCGGAGCCTCGCTTCGGGGCCGGCGAGCGAGGTGATGACGCGGTCGGCGACCTCGCGCTGGGCGTCAGTGAGAACGATGGGTGAGCTCATGGCGTTCACGGTATCGGCGAGGACCGACAGCGTCGAATGCGTTGTCCACAGGTCGGTTCTTGCGTTGGAGTGCACTCCAGGTCTTACCGTTTGATCATGCCCACAGACGACGATCTCTCCATCGCCGACGTCTCCGCCCGCACGGGGCTGACGCGCGACACTCTGCGCTGGTACGAATCCGAAGGACTGATCCCGGCCGTGCCGCGGACGTCCGCCGGAGTCCGCCGCTACGACGAACGCACGGTCCGCATGATCGAACTGCTCGTCCGCCTCCGCCGCACCGGCATGCCGGTCGCCGTGATGCGCGACTTCGTGACGATGGTCGAGCAGGGCGCACGCACCCACGGGCGACGGATGCGCCTGCTCCAGGACCATCGCGAGGAGATCGAGTCCCGCATCCGTGAACTCGTCGACGATCTCGACTCCGTCGACGCCAAGATCGACCACTACCGGCGACTCATCGATGCCGGACTCGACTGCACCGAAGAGACGATCACCGACCCCGACGAGCTCACCGAGCAGCGTCGCACGGACTTCTGACAATCAAGGAGTAGAAGACACATGCACACCATCAGCCTCGGCGACGGTCTACAGACCTCCGCCCTCGGGTTCGGCGCCATGGCCGTGACCCACGTGTACGGAGGCGCCGACGACCATGCGGCGCTGGGCGTACTGAACGCGGCCGTCGACACCGGAGTCACGTTCATCGACACCGCCGACGTCTACGGCGAACCCGAACCCGGTACCACCGGCCCGGCGGGAACCAACGAGAAGCTCGTCGCTCGACTGCTCGCCGACCGTCGCGACGAGGTGACGCTCGCGACCAAGTTCGGCATCACCGGACTCGGCGGCACGGAGGGCGCCAAGGCCACCCGCGGCGACGCCGACTATGTGCGCGCCTCCTGCGACGCATCGCTGCGTCGTCTCGGCACGGACGTCATCGACCTCTGGTACCTGCACCGTCGTGATCCGGACGTGCCGGTCGCCGAGACCGTCGCGGCGATGGCCGAGATGGTCGGCGCGGGCAAGGTGCGTCACCTCGGACTGTCGGAGGTCACCGCGTCCGAACTGCGCGAAGCGCACGCCGTGCACCCGATCGCGGCGGTGCAGAGCGAATGGAGCGTCTGGTCGCGCGACGTCGAGACCAACGTCGTCCCCGCCTGCGCGGAACTCGGCGTCGGCTTCGTCCCGTACTCGCCGCTCGGCCGCGGGTTCCTCACCGGAACCCTCACCCGGGACCAGGTCGCGGCAGACCGACGCGGCAGCACGGCGCGGATCGGCGACAACTGGGACGCCAACCAGCGGGTGCTCGCGGTCGTCGCCGACGTCGCTTCCCGCCTGGGCGTCACCAACGCGCAGGCCGTACTGGCCTGGCTCCATGCCGCGGGCGAGCGAGCCGGTGTCGCGACCGCTCCGATCCCGGGCACCCGATCGCCGCATCGACTGGCCGAGAACGCGGCCGCCGTCGACGTGGTCCTCGACGCCGATGCGATCGCAGCGCTCGACTCGATCGCCGACCTGGTGGCCGGCGGCCGCAACATCGCCGCCGACCCGGCCTGGATCTCGGCGGGTCGCGAATGACCGTCATCCCGGCGTCGCACAGCGACCTGCTGACCCGACCCCTGTACGCACACCTGGGCACCATCCGACTCGACGGGACGCCTCAGGTGAATCCGATGTGGTTCTCGTGGGACGTACCGCTACCTCGAGGTGCGCGGCGTCGTCGAACGCATCGACAACGATTTCGACGGCGAGTTCTTCGCCTCGCTCGCCGACCGGTACGGACTCGAGATGGACGGACCTCCGGGCGACGTCGCACACCGCATCGTCCCGGTGATGCGTCCGACGGCGACGAGCAGTCAGTAGCGTCGATCGGCCGCGCGGAACCGATCCGAAGGTGTCTTCAGCCCGTTGTCCTGGAGCTTCCGACGTCGTTGTTCGACAAGTCGGGAAGGGCTTCACCCTGTCTCGGGTCCAACCGGCTGTGCGGTACCCGTTGAACGGTCTGATGCGCGCCGACCGATCAGTTTCGCGTCTCCCCGCGGTCTATAACGGTGTCAGCACGTCACGACAGACACGGAAGGCACCGTCATGAACCGCAAGACGACCGCGCACCTGTTCCACTCCCTGAACGGAGTCGTAGAGAGTCCTAACCTCTGGCAGTTCGACGCGTTCGGACCCGAGGAGGGCCTGATGATGGCCGAGACCATAGGTCCGGTGACCGATGTCGTCATCGGTCGCAAGCTCTGGCAGGAGTGGTCGGAGTACTGGCCCGGCACCGAGGACCCGTTCGGCGAATGGATCAACCCGGTCCGCAAGCACGTCGTCTCGTCGACGCTGTCGGGCGACCTGACGTGGAACAGCACGGTGATCGACGGCGACCCGGTCGAGTACGTCCGCGGCCTGCGTGAGCAGGGCGACGGCGACATCTCCGTGGTGGGCGGGATCGACACGGTCCGCTCGCTGTTCCTGGCCGGTCTGATCGACGAGCTGACCCTCACCGTCCACCCGGTCATCGCCGGTGAAGGACGTCGACTGTTCGACGACTCCGTGCCGCAGACCCGCCTGGAGTTGATCCGCGCGGCACAGACGAGTGCGGGCAACGCGATCCTGACGTATCGCCTGCGCTGACGCGTCCCTGAGTCGCACTCAGGGATCTCACAGGTCGGTCGCAGAGGCGTCGGAGGTTCGGCGGCGAATCTTGCTGGCATGACGACAACACTCGAACCCGAGCGGGAACCGGAGGCGGCCGCCGTCGCCGCATCCGGACCGCCGGTCCTGGACATCGTGATCCCCGTCTACAACGAGGAAGACGATCTGGGGCCGGCGGTCGCGCGCCTGGCCGATCACCTCCACACACATGTCCCCTATCCGGCGCGGATCACCGTGGCCGACAACGCCAGCACCGATGGGACGCTCGCCGTCGCGAAGGAACTCGCGGCGCGGTACGACGACGTCCGCGTGGTGCACCTCTCGCGCAAGGGACGCGGCGGTGCCCTCAACACGGTGTGGCGGACCAGCGACGCCGAGATCGTCGCCTACTGCGACGTCGACCTCTCGACCGACCTCAACGCGCTGATGCCGCTCATCGCGCCGCTGGTCTCCGGCCACTCCGACATCGCGATCGGCACCCGCCTCGCGTACTCCTCACGTGTGGTCCGCGGTCCTAAACGAGAAGCGATCTCGCGGTGCTACAACCTGCTGCTGCGCACGACCATGCGCGCTCACTTCTCCGACGCCCAGTGCGGATTCAAGGCGATGCGAGCCGATGTCGCCCGCCGTCTGCTGCCGTATGTGGAGGACACCGGCTGGTTCTTCGACACCGAACTGCTGATGCTCGCCGAACGCGTCGGACTCCGCATCGCCGAGGTCCCCGTCGACTGGACCGACGACCCGGACAGCTCGGTCGACATCGTCGCCACCGCCGTCGCCGACCTGAAGGGCTGCGCACGCGTGGCCTGGGCGTTGGCCCGGGGGCGGCTCCCGATCGCCGAACTGCGCGCGAGCCTCGGACGTGATCGGCACCCCGGACCCGACGTCGCGGGCGTCCCGCACGGCATGGTGGGCCAAGTGGTCCGATTCTGCGCGGTCGGCATCGCATCGACCGGCGCCTACGCACTGCTGTATCTGCTTCTGCACTCAGTGCTCGGTGCGCAGGCCGCGAACTTCGTCGCCCTCGCGCTGACCGCGATCGCCAATACGGCGGTCAACCGACGATTCACTTTCGGCATCCGCGGACGGCACCGAGTGCTCCGCGACCAGCTGGTCGGTCTGGCCGTGTTCGGCTTCGGCTGGGCGGTCACCGCGATCAGCCTCCTCGTGCTGCATCGAGCCGCGCCCGACGCCGGACGACTCGTCGAACTCGCGGTGCTGGTGATCGCGAACCTCGTCGCCACGGCCACCCGGTTCGTCGGCCTGCGCACGCTCTTCTCGACCCGAACGGGGGACTCCGCATGACCACCGTCGCACTGCATGCACTCGGCCGCGATGACGGCCCGCCCGCCTCGACCGCGTCCGGCACTCGGGCGAGGGATGCGACCGGTCCGTCGAGACGCGTCACCGGGCTGTCCCTGGCCGCCCTCCTAGTGAGTACGGCGGTCCTCTACCTCTGGAACCTCTCGGCGAACGGCTGGGCCAACTCCTTCTACACGGCGGCCATCCAGGCCGGATCGCAGTCGTGGAAGGCGTGGTTCTTCGGCTCGTCCGATATGGCGAACTCCATCACCGTCGACAAACCGCCGGCGTCCCTATGGATTCCGGGCCTCTCCGTGCGGATGTTCGGGCTCAGTCCGTGGTCGGTCCTCGTCCCCGAAGTGCTGATGGGGGTCGCCTCGGTGGCCCTGCTGTATGTCATCACCCGCCGGGTGCTCGGTCATTGGGCAGGCATCGGCGCGGGCGTGGTCCTCGCGTTGACACCGGTCGCGGCCATGATGTTCCGCTTCGACAATCCCGAAGCCCTGCTCATCCTGCTGATGATCGCCGCGTGCGGTGCGCTGCTGCGGGCCGCCGAGACGGGTCGACTCCGGTGGATGATCGCCGCGGGTCTCGCGATCGGCTTCGGCTTCCTCGCCAAACAACTCGAAGTGATGCTGATCGTCCCGGCGATGGTGCTCGTGTACTTCGCCGCCGCCCCCGGTTCGTGGCTGCGTCGCATCGGTCACCTGCTGGTCGCACTCGGATCGCTGATCGTCGGTGCGGGCTGGTGGATCCTCGCCGTCACTCTGTGGCCGGCGTCGAGCCGCCCGTACATCGGCGGCTCCCAGAACAATTCGATCCTCGAACTGACCCTGGGCTACAACGGATTCGGTCGATTGTCCGGAAACGAGGAGGGCAGCGTGGTGCCCGGCGGCGGTATGGGCGAGCGCGCCGGCCGATTCGCCGAGATGGGATTCGGTCAGGGTGGCCCCGGTGGTCAGGGCGGGCCCGGCGGCGGCCCGGGCGGCGGCATGTGGGGGCAAACCGGCATCTGGCGCATGTTCGACGCCGAGCAGGGCGGCCAGATCGCCTGGTTGATACCGGCTGCGCTCATCGTCTTCGTGGCAGCGCTCGTGGTGATCGGTCGTGCGCCGCGCACGGACCGTCGTCGCGCGTTCCTGTTGCTCTTCGCGGGCTGGCTGCTCACGATGGCGGGCACGTTCAGCTTCATGGCGGGCATCTTCCACAGCTATTACACGGCGGCACTCGCTCCCGCGATCGCGGCGGTCCTCGCCGGTTCGCTCGCGGTCCTGTGGCCCCGGCGGGGCAAGGTCTGGGTGCGCGTGGTGCTCGCCGCCGCGACCTGGGCGACGGCGGGCTGGGGATTCGCACTGCTCGCACGATCGCCGGAGTTCGTCGGGTGGTTGCGGTGGCTGGTCCTGGTGGTCGGGATCGTCGCGGGCGGCCTGCTGTTGATCGGTCCGGGCGCCCGATGGACGCACCGGGTGGCGACAGTCGCCGCGGCGGCCGCGATCGTGGCCGGACTCGCGGGTCCCACCGCCTACACGATCGACACCGTCGCCACTGCGAAACAGGGCTCGATCATCAGCGCGGGTCCGAGCGTCGACGGCGCCATGGGGTTCGGTCACGGCGGGCACGGTCCCGGCGGGCGAGGTCCCGGTGGGCGAGGCATGTCCCGGGCGGGTCAGCCGATGGGGCAGCTGCCTCCCGGAATGACGATGCCGGGCATGTCGATGCCGGGCATGTCGATGTCTGGGACGAACGGTGAAGGCTTCGGCGGCATGGGCGGTCCCGGTGGCGGGTTGCTCACCGGATCCGAGCCCAGCGACGAGCTGACCGCGATCCTTCGTACGGACGCCGACAAGTACACCTGGATCGCCGCCGCCGTGGGCTCCAACGAGGCGTCCGGCTATCAGATCGCCACCGGATACTCGGTGATGCCGATCGGTGGATTCAACGGCACCGATCCGTCGCCGACACTCGCCCAGTTCAAACAGCTCGTCGCTCAGGGCAAGATCCACTACTTCATCGGTGGCGGGCGTGAGTTCGGCGAGGGACAGGGCTTCGGCGGCGGATCGAGCGGCACGTCCGCCGAGATCCGCGAATGGGTGGAGTCGACGTTCACCTCGACCACGGTCGACGGTGTGACGCTGTACGACCTGACCGCCGAGTAGCCTCTTCCTCCGATCGCGTCCGACCGTCTAGTGTGTTCGCGTGCCAGTGCGAACACAGTTGCAACGGATGGTCGGACGCGATCCGGACGAGGGCGAACGGGCGGGTAGCGGTCTCGAGGTCTTCTACGACCTCATCTTCGTCGTCCTCTTCTCGGTCGGAGGTGTCCAACTCGCCGACCACCTGGCCGAGGGCAAGGTGTTCACCGCCGTCGTCGGCTACCTCCTGGTGTCGTTCGCGGCGATCTGGGCGTGGATCAACTTCGCCTGGTTCGCGTCGGCGTTCGACACCGACGACCCGTGGTTCCGCCTGTCGGTGCTCGTCCAGATGATCGGCGTCTCGGTGATGGCCGTCGGGATCCCGCCGGTCTTCTCGTCCATCGACGCGGGCGCGCACATCGACATGAAGGTCATCGTGTTCGGCTACATGGTGATGCGCCTCGGTCTGGTTCCGCAGTGGCTGCGGGCCGCGCGGCAGTCCGAGAAGTACCGGAAGACGTGCATCACCTATGCGGCGGCCTGCATCGTCGCGCAGGTCGGGTGGACCGTGGTGGCGCTGGCGCCGACGGGTCTGACGGCCACGATCATCGCCGTGGCCGTCTGCGCGGCGATCGAGTTCCTCGGGCCGGTGATCGCCGAGACCACGATGACCACGACGCCGTGGAACCCGTACCACATCACCGAGCGGTACTCGACTCTCATCGTGATCACCCTCGGCGAGGGCGTCGTCGGCACGGTCGCCGTCATTCAGGCGCAGATCGGTCGGACGGGCTGGACACTGCAGACCGCCGTCCTCGGCGTCACCGCACTCGGTGTCACTTTCGCCATGTGGTGGCTCTACACGATCATGCCGAACGGGGAAGCGCTCGACGAGCATCGCAACCGCTGCTTCCCGTGGGGGTACGGCATGGTTCCGGTGTTCATGGCGTGCGCCTCGGTCGGTGCCGGCATGCACCTGATCGCCAAATGGATCGAGGGCGAGACCGGCGACTCGGATCTGATGGTGGTGCTCGCCGTCGCGATTCCGTTGGCGGTATTCACCGTCGGCATCATCATGGCGCACTACTACCTCGTCGGACACTGCGGTATGGAGATCGTCCTCATCGTCGTCGCGCTACTGCCGGTCCTGCTCGGCGTGGTACTCGTGGCGGCCGGCGTGCCTCTGCTCATCGCCGTCGTCGTCGGATCGTTCGCACCGGTGCTGCCGACGCTCGTCATCGAATTCAGTGAGAAGTTCGAACCCGCTACGCTGTGATGCGTGCGCGCACTGGTGATCGGCTCGGGCGGCCGCGAACACGCCCTTCTCCTCGGACTCTCCCGCGACCCGTCGGTGACGGAGCTGCACGCGGCTCCCGGCAACGCGGGGACCGCGGTCATCGCGACCAACCATCCCGTCGACGCGAACTCCGGCGACGCCGTCGTCGCCCTGGCGCGTGAGATCGGTGCCGATCTGGTGGTCGTCGGGCCGGAGATGCCGCTGGTGCACGGAGTGGCCGACGCCCTGCGTGACGCGGGGATCGCCGTGTTCGGTCCGAACGCCGCCGCCGCGCGGATCGAGGGGTCCAAGGCGTTCGCCAAGGACGTGATGGCCGCGGCCGGTGTGAACACCGCGCGCGCCGAGAGCGTCACCTCGGTCGACGACGTCGACGCCGCACTCGACCGCTTCGGACCCACCTGGGTCGTCAAGGACGACGGTCTGGCCGCGGGCAAGGGCGTCGTCGTGACACCCGACCGCGACGCCGCCCGCGAACACGCTGTGGCCGTCATCTCCGGGGGCAACCCGGTGCTCCTGGAGAGCTTCCTCGACGGACCCGAGGTGTCCCTGTTCTGTCTGGTCGACGGTGAGACCGTCGTCCCGCTGCTCCCCGCGCAGGATCACAAGCGCGTCGGCGACGACGACGAGGGACCCAACACCGGCGGCATGGGCGCCTACACGCCGCTGCCGTGGCTGCCCGAGGGCATGGTCGACCGCATCGTCGGCGAGGTGTGCAGACCCGTGGCCGCCGAGATGGTCAAGCGAGGCGTGCCCTTCTCCGGTCTGCTGTACGCCGGGCTGGCGATCGGGTCCGACGGCCCCGCCGTCGTCGAATTCAATTGCCGTTTCGGCGATCCCGAGACCCAGGCCGTCCTCGACATGCTCGAGACGCCGCTCGGTGAGGTCCTCGGCTCCGTCGCGAACGGCACCCTCGCCGACCTTCCCGAGCTGCGCTGGTTCGACGGCAGCGCCGTCGTGGTGGTCCTGGCCGCCGAGAACTACCCCGGCAGTCCGCGCACCGGCGACCCCGTCACCGGCGCCGACACCGAGGGCGTCCTGCACGCCGGTACCAAGCTCGTCGACGGACAGGTGGTCTCGTCCGGAGGTCGAGTCCTGTCCGTCGTCGGCCGCGGCGCCGACCTCGCGCAGGCCCGCGCCCAGGCCTACGAGCGTCTGGCGAAGGTCTCCCTGCCCGGTGCGCACTTCCGCACCGACATCGGCAAGGCCGCCGAGGACGGTCGCATCAGCCTGTAGCGCCCCCGCTGGTCGAGCGGAGTCGAGACAGCGGTAGACTTCCCTACCGGTGTGCCGGGAAGTCTGGTCGGCGATATGTCGTCGTACCCTCCCGAGGAGCAGAATGTCCCACACCGAGACCGCCGAGAAGTACCGCGTCGTCGATCTTCTCCGTCGTGAGACCGTCGGCGGGTTCCTCCTGGTCGGCGCCGCACTCGTCGCGATCGTCGTCGCGAACACCCCCGCCGTCGACGCCTACGAGACGTTCCGCGACACGACCGTCGGGTACGCGCCCTGGCATCTCGATCTGACGATCGGGCAGTGGGCTTCCGACGGGCTGCTCGCGATCTTCTTCTTCCTGGTAGGTCTCGAGTTGAACCGGGAGATCGTCGCGGGATCGCTACGCGCGGCACGGACCGCGATCGTCCCGGTGTTCGCGGCGGTCGGCGGCGTCGTCGTACCCGCCCTCATCTATCTGGGGATCAACTGGGGCCGCGACGGTGCGCACGGATGGGCCGTTCCCACCGCGACCGACATCGCGTTCGCGGTCGCCGTGCTGGCCGTGGTCGGCAAGGGGCTGCCCGCGGCGCTGCGTCTGTTCCTGCTGACCCTCGCCGTCGTGGACGATCTGATCGCCATCGTCATCATCGCCGTCGTGTACACGGAGTCGGTGAAGCCGATCCCGCTCGTCGCCGCGCTGATCCCGATCGCGCTGTTCGCCGTCCTCGCGCGTCGGTACGCGGAATGGTTCGCGCGGCGCCGGTGGGCCGCGTGGGTGATCCTCCTACCGCTCGGCATCGTCGCCTGGGCACTGGTCCACGCGTCCGGCATCCACGCGACCATCGCCGGTGTCGTGCTCGGCTTCATGGTGCCGGTCCGGACGGGTGGGAACGGGCTCGCCGAAGAGTTCGAGCACCGGTTCCGGCCGATCTCGTCGGGCTTCGCGGTGCCGGTGTTCGCGTTTCTCTCCGCCGGAGTGGCGGTCGGTGGCTGGAACGGCTTGGGCGACATGATGACCGATCCGATCGCGATCGGCGTGATGGCGGGTCTGATCCTCGGCAAACCGATCGGCATCATGGCGGCCACCTGGCTCACGGTGCGTTTCACCGACAGCGAGCTCGACCCGTCGGTGCGGTGGGGCGACCTCGCCGGCGTCGCGTCGCTCGCAGGCATCGGCTTCACCGTGTCGCTGCTCGTCGCCGAGCTCAGCTTTCCCGGCGATCTACACGCACTCGAGCACGGTAAGGCCGCGATTCTGGTCGCGTCGTTGTTCGTGGCGATCGTCGCCGGGTCGGCACTCGCGGTGATGGGCCGACGCCGTCAGGCGAGGGCTCTGCCCAGGAATGCGACCTGATCGGGGAGCACCGATCGCCAGAAGCGGTTGGTGTGTCCGCCCGGTGACGTCGCGAACGCCGCGGGCGGATGCAGATCGGCCGCCCATTGACGCGTGTACATGTAGAACTGGTCGGACGTCCCGACACTGATCATCAGCGGGATGTTCGCGAACGCGGGCTGCTGCCCGAACAGCGAGTTGGCCCGGTAGTCGGCCAGCGAATCGAAGGCGCGAGGGGGGAATTGGGCGGGATCGGCCCACAGGGCGGGGGAGCCGACCGCGATGGCCGCGACCCGGCGCGGGCCGAGGATCGCGCCGATGCGGAGCGCGCCGTAGCCACCCATCGACCAGCCGAACAGACCGATCCGATCGGTGCGAAGATCCAGATCAGGGTCGTTGTCGAGCATCGGCATGAACTCGTCGATGATCATCGCCGCACCGTCGGCGCCGTCGGTCCGCAGATGGAAGTAGTTGCGGTCCACATCGACGCAGGCGACGGCGAACGGGGTGTTGCCGGCGTCCACATGACGTTGGACCACGCCCTGAATGTCCAGACCCGGGCTGAAGATCGTCTTCTCGTGCGTGTTGAGCGCGTGCGCGACGATCACCACGGGGAGTTCACCGGACACGCCGTTCGGGCGCGCGACCGCCCACCGGGTGAGGCGTCCCGCCATCTTCGCGGAGACGAACTCGCCCGTGATGATCGGTGGATCAGCGGGGAGCTCGGGTGGTTCGGTCTCGATCGCGAGTTCATCGTCGGCCGCGACGGCGGCCGCATCGCGCGGGGTGACCGGATCGTGGGAGGAACACGCCGCCAACCCGAGCGCCGCGATGCCGGCGCCTCCCGCCAGGAGCGTGCGCCGCGAGAGCGCACGCGACGACGCGACACCGCGCAGCAGCGAACCATCGGGTTCGGACATGCGGGGTGTCGTCTGCGTGGGAGCGGAACGATCGGAGGCCATCGGTCGCCGATTCTACCGG
Source organism: Gordonia humi (assembly GCF_014197435.1). Taxonomy (NCBI): domain Bacteria; kingdom Bacillati; phylum Actinomycetota; class Actinomycetes; order Mycobacteriales; family Gordoniaceae; genus Gordonia; species Gordonia humi. Next base: position 4,694,147 of record NZ_JACIFP010000001.1, on the reverse strand, counting down.
GATCCTGCGAGATCTCCGATTCTCGACGGACGGTGTCGCGGTGTCAGCGCGGACAGGTGCAGCGCTGCTCCTGCGGAACGGGCGTCATCACCTCGTCGACGTGGGCTCCGCAGCCGTCCCAGGTGATCTTGCCGCATGTGGTGCAGGTGACGGGGTAACACATGCGAGAGAGTTTACGTGTTGGTGCGGGGGATCTCGACTTCGCTCGATCAGCAGGGGCCGGCGGAGGGATTGGGGTGCGCGCGCTCGCGCCATTACACTGCAAGACGTGGGTAAACCTGCTATCAGCAATGTCCTTGCCAACCGCTACGCATCCGCGGACCTCGCGCAGATCTGGTCGCCGCAGCACAAGATCGCTCTGGAGCGTCAGCTCTGGATCGCGGTGATGAAGGCGCAGCGCGACCTCGGGATCGACGTTCCCGCCGATGCGATCGGCGATTACGAGAAGGTGGTCGACCGGATCGACCTGGACTCGATCGCCGACCGTGAGCGCGTCACCCGGCACGATGTGAAGGCTCGTATCGAGGAGTTCAACGCCCTCGCCGGCCATGAGCACATCCACAAGGGCATGACGAGCCGGGACCTCACCGAGAACGTCGAACAGCTCCAGGTGCTGCTGTCGCTGCAGCATGTGCGGGCCCACGGCGTCGCCGTGCTCGCCCGCATCACCGAGCGCGCCGCCCAGTACGGCTCCGTCGTCATGGCCGGGCGCAGCCACAATGTGGCCGCACAGTCGACGACTCTCGGCAAGCGCTTCGCGTCGGCCGCCGATGAGCTGATGATCGCGCTGACCCGCATCGACGAGCTGATCGCCCGCTACCCGCTCCGCGGCATCAAGGGCCCGATGGGCACCAGCCAGGACATGCTCGACCTCCTCGACGGCGACGCGTCCAAGCTCGACGCACTCGAAGGCGAGATCGCGAAGCACCTCGGCTTCGCCAACGCGCTGACCTCCGTCGGCCAGGTGTACCCCCGCTCCCTCGACTACGACGTCGTGTCGGCACTCGTCCAGGTCGCGGCCGGACCGTCGTCGCTGGCGACCACCATCCGCCTGATGGCGGGCCACGAGCTGGTCACCGAGGGCTTCCAGCCCGGCCAGGTCGGCAGCTCGGCGATGCCGCACAAGATGAACACGCGCAGCTGCGAGCGCGTCAACGGCCTCGCCGTGATCCTGCGCGGCTACGCGTCGATGACCGGCGAACTCGCGGGCAGTCAGTGGAACGAGGGCGACGTCTTCTGCTCGGTGGTCCGCCGCGTGGCGCTGCCCGACGCGTTCTTCGCGATCGACGGTCTCGTGGAGACGTTCTTGACCGTGCTCGTCGAGTTCGGTGCGTACCCGGCCGTCATCGCCAACGAGCTCGACCGCTACCTGCCGTTCCTGGCGACCACCAAGGTGCTCATGGCGTCGGTCCGTGCCGGTGTCGGCCGCGAAACGGCGCACGAGGCGATCAAGGAGAACGCCGTCGCCGTCGCACTCGCGATGCGCGAGGAGGGCCGCGAACCCGATCTGCTCGACCGGCTGGCCGCCGACGAGCGCATTCCGCTCGATCGCGCGCAGCTCGATGAGCTGATCGCCGACAAGTCGGCGTTCACCGGTGCGGCCGAAGCGCAGGTCGCGTCCGTCGTCGAACAGGCGCAGGCCTGGATCGACCGCTATCCCGAGGCCGCCGCCTACGCGCCCGCGCCGATTCTGTAACTCGCCCCCGTTCTAAGGTCTGTTCCCCTCATGCGTCCCACACTCGACTCCTACCGGCACGTCGCGTCCGGCAAAGTCCGCGACATCTACGAGATCGACGAGCAGACGCTGCTCCTGGTCACCTCCGACCGGATCTCGGCGTACGACTTCGTTCTGTCGACGCCGATCCCCGACAAGGGACGGATCCTGACGGCGGCCAGCTTCTTCTGGTTCGATGCCCTGGGCGTGCCGAATCACCTGGCCGGCGGCCCCGACGACGAACGGATCCCCGCCGAGCTCGTCGGCCGTTCGATGGTGGTGCGCAAGCTGCCGATGGTGCCCGTCGAATGTGTGGCGCGCGGCTACCTCACCGGCTCGGGTCTGGTCGACTACCGGGCGACCGGCGCGGTGTGCGGCGTCGAACTGCCCGCGGGGCTCGACGAGGCCGACAGGCTGCCGCAGCCGATCTTCACCCCGGCCACCAAGGCCGCCGTCGGCGATCACGACGAGAACGTCTCGATCGAGCAGGTCGCCGAGACCGTCGGACGCGACCTGGCCGTGCAACTGCGGGATGCGACGCTCGACATCTATTCGCGCGGCAGCGAACTCGCCGCCGAACGGGGAATCATCCTCGCCGACACCAAGTTCGAGTTCGGTCAGGCCGAGGACGGCTCGTTGGTGCTGGCCGACGAGGTCCTCACCCCCGACTCGTCGCGGTACTGGGACGCGGAACTGTACACGCCGGGCACGGTGCAGCCGAGCTTCGACAAGCAGATCGTCCGCAACTGGCTGACCGGCCCCGACTCGGGGTGGGACAGGGCGTCCGAGACGCCCCCGCCCGCCCTGCCCGACGACGTCGCCGAACGCACCCGGCAGAGATACATCGAAGCGTACGAGCGCATCTCACAGCTCTCGTTCGCAGACTGGGCGGACCGTCTCGATGTCTGAGGCGGCCGTGGAGTACGCGGTCGCAGCGCCGGTCGCGAAGAAGGTTCACAGCGAGCGCGTGCATCACGGCGACGTGTTCGTCGACGAGTACGAATGGCTGCGCGACAAGTCCGACCCGGAGGTGATCGCCTACCTCGACGGGCAGAACGCCCACACCGATGCGCAGACCGCCGACCTCGCGGACCTGCGGACGTCGATCTTCGGCGAGATCAAGGCGCGCACCAAGGAGACCGACATGGGTCTGCCGACGCGCGCCGACGGCTACTGGTACTTCGCACGGACCACGGCCGGCCAGAGCTACGCGAAGTTCTGCCGCGTCCCGATCTCCGGCGACGACGATTGGACTCCGCCGGAGGTGTCCGTCGACGCCGAGCTGCCCGGCGAGCAGGTGTACTTCGACGCGAACGTCGAAGCCGAGGGCCACGACTTCTTCTCGATGGGCGCGCTGTCGGTCAGCTTCGACGGGAACCGGCTGGCCTACAGCGTCGACACCGAGGGCGACGAGCGGTACGCACTGCGGTTCCGGGATCTCACGACCGGTGAGGATCTGCCCGGCGAGGTGCCCGAGACCGCGGGCGGCGCCACCTGGTCGAAGGACGACCGATTCGTCTTCTACACCACCGTCGACGACGCGTGGCGGCCCGATTCCGTGTGGCGTCACGAGGTCGGCGCGGGCAGCGACGACGTGCGCGTGTTCCACGAGCCCGACGAGCACTTCTGGGTGGGCGTGGGCTCCACCGACAGTGACGACTACCTGGTGATCGCCGCGGGATCCAAACTCACCTCCGAGGTGTTCGTGCTCGCCGCGGACGATCCGACCGGGGAGTTCGTCTCCGTCGCGGGTCGTACGCCCGGCATCGAATACGACGTCGACCACGCCAGGATCGACGGCGACGACTACTTCGTGATCGTCCACAACGGGACCGTGGACGGAAGCAAGGCCGTGAACTACGCGGTCGACATCGCTCCCGTCGACGACGTCACGGCCCGGCGATCGCTGATCCCGCACGATCCGGCGCGCCGCATCGACGGCGTCGAGTGCTTCCGCGACTACCTCGTCCTCGCGTACCGTGCGGACGCGCTGCCGAAGCTCGCGATCGCCGATCTCCGCAGCGTGCCGGGGATCCCGTCGGTCGACGACTTCCGACCGGTGGTCTTCGACCAGGAGCTGTGCTCGGCGGGCCTCGGGGCCAATGCCGAATGGACGACGCCGCGACTGCGGATCGTGTACACGAGCTTCGTCGACCCGCTGGAGACCATCGACCTCGACGTGTCGACGGGCGAGCGCACGTTGCTGCGGCGTCAGACGGTGCTCGGCGACTACGACCCGTCCGATTACGTCGCCACTCGCGACTGGGCCACCGCGCAGGACGGCACCCGCGTCCCCGTCTCTCTGGTACGACGCCGCGACCTGCCCGACGGTCCGGCACCGGTCCTGCTCGTGGGATACGGCGCCTACGAGACACCGATCGACCCCGGCTTCGCGGTGTCGCGGCTGTCGCTGCTCGACCGCGGTGTGGTCGTCGCCTACGCGCACATCCGCGGCGGCGGCGAACTCGGCCGGACCTGGTACGAGGACGGTCGCCTGAACCACAAACGCAACACGTTCACCGACTACATCGCGGTCGCCCGGCACCTGATCGAGACGGGGCGCACCTCGCCGCAGCAGTTGATCGCCGACGGGGGTTCGGCCGGCGGGCTGCTGATGGGGGCGGTGACGAACATGGCGCCGGAGTTGTTCCGCGGAATCCTCGCGGCGGTCCCGTTCGTCGACGCGCTGACGTCGATGCTCGACCCGAGCCTGCCGCTGACCGTCACCGAATGGGACGAGTGGGGCGACCCGTACCACGATCCCGACGTGTACGAGTACATGAAGTCGTACTCGCCGTACGAGAACGTCGCCCCGCGCGACTACCCGGCGGTTCTGGCCCTGGCGTCGCTCAACGACACCCGCGTCCTGTTCACCGAGGCCGCGAAGTGGGTCGCGAAGCTACAGGCGTCGACGACGTCGGGTCGTCCGATCCTGCTCAAGACCGAGATGGCCGCGGGGCACGGCGGGGTGAGCGGGCGATACAAGCAGTGGGAGGAAGTCGCCTACGAGTACGCCTGGGTGCTGCGAGAATCGGGTGCTGTGACGGTGTGACGGGGGCGGGCCCCGCGTGGTCCTCTGCTTCGGCGGCACATCGTCGACGTGAACTCCCCGGAGGCGTGATGCGTCGTCCCGTACTCACAACCGCGGATCCACGGCCTCCGACTCCAACGCCAACACACCGAACACGTTCCGGTGCATCTCCCACAGGGGTCTTCGCTCGACGAACGCGGTGAGCGCGTCCAGCCCGAGGCCGTGCTCGCGGGTCGCCATCGACCGTTTCCGCCCGAGGTCGCGGGAGCGCAGCGTCGCGAGGGAGTCGGTGTAGTCCGGGCCGTAGATGATTCGCAGGTACTCCCGTCCGCGGACCTTGAGACCCGGCTGGATCCGGGGCGACACGACATCGGCGGGTTTGACCACCATGCCCTCGCCGCCGGCCTCGGTCAGATCGAGCCACCACTGCGTCGCCGCAGCGCGGTCGTCGGTCGACGTCAGATCGACGACGCGGTGCCGAGTGCGTGTGATCAGCGGATCGTCGAGCGCCGCCAACTCGCTCATGTGCCACTCGTGGCTGCGTGAGTCGCCGAACACCCGGCCCTGTCCGGCCAGGATCTGGAACGGCGCGACGCGGATCCGCTGCTCACCGCGCTCGCAGTAGGCGGCGTACGCGCTGCGGAACGCCCGCGCGTGGTCGGTTCGCCGATCGGTGCGCTCGGCCAGGTCTGCGACGTCCAGCCCGCGCGCCGAGGCCTGCGCGAGCAACGACTGCGCCGCGGGCAACGCGCCGAGCGCGGCCGCGCCGACCGACGCGTACTGTGCCTTGATCAACGGCAGGGCCTTCGCCGACCAGGGGAGGATCTCGCAGTCGAGCACCAACCAGTCGGTCTCGAGCGCTCCGAACAACGGTTCGACGGCGGTCCGGAGCCGGCCGACGAGGTCGGAGGTGTCGTCGAAGAACGAACGCCCGGTCCGTGTGTAGACGGCTCCCGACGAGCCGTCGGTGACGCCGAAGCGCGCCCGGGCGACGTCGGGATCGGCCGCGAGCACGGCAATCGCGCGGGATCCCATGTGCTTCTCCTCGCAGATCACCCTGTTCACGCCCCACCCGAGGTAGTCGTCGAACGCCGACTCCGGATACTCCAGGAAGCCGTCGACCGCCGACGTCGATGCGGGCGACATGGTCGGCGGCAGATACACCAGCCACCGCGGATCCACCGCGAAGCGGCTCATCACCTCCAACGCCGCAGCAGCGTTGGATTCCGGGACCTTGACCTTTCCGACGCGGGGGCTGTCGATCCACTGAGTGCCCATGACGTCGCCGATCTGCAGCACTCCCGGGTCGCGCGGCTCGGTCGCGGGGCCCGGCGGCCTGCTCGGCGCGTACCACTCCCGCTCGGCAGGCACCGCGACCAACTCTCGCTCCGGATAGCGCAGCGCGGTGAGCTCGCCGCCGAACACCGCGCCGGTGTCGATGCAGATCGTGTTGTTGACCCACTCCGGCGTCGGCGTCGGCGTGTGACCGTAGACCACTGCCGCGGATCCGCGATAGTCCTGTGCCCACGGATAGCGCACCGGCAGCCCGAACTCGTCGGTCTCGCCGGTGGTGTCGCCGTAGAGCGCGAACGCGCGCACCCGAGCCGACGACCGTCCGTGGAACCGCTCGGTCAGACCGGCGTGCGCGACGACGAGCCGTCCGCCGTCGAGCACATAGTGGCTGATCAATCCGTCGAGGAATGCGCCTGCGCGGGAGCGGAAGTCGTCGTCGCCGAGGTCGTCGAGCTGAGCCAGCGACTCGGTGAGGCCGTGCGAGACGGTCACCTTGCGGCCCTTGAGCGCCCGCGACAGCTTGTCGTCGTGATTGCCCGTCACGCACAGTGCCGCACCCGAGGCGACCATTCCCATCACCAGGCGCAGCACGCCCGGGGTGTCGGGCCCGCGGTCGACGAGATCACCCACGAACACCGCGGTCCGAGAATCCGGGTGGTGCGCGGAGACGGCGAGACCTCCGTCGTACTCGATGCGCCAACCGAGCGCGGACAGCAGCGCGCACAGCTCGCTCGCGCAGCCGTGGACGTCGCCGATCACGTCGAACGGCCCGGTCAGCTCGGAGCGGTCGTTCCACGACTTCTCGCGGCGGAAGGTCACGGCGTCGATCTCCTCGACCCCGCGCAGGTGGTGCACGCGACGGAAGCCCTCCTTGCGCACGCGCTTCAGGGACCGTTTCAGGTCGGCCCGCTGTCGGCGGATCACCGATGCGCCGAAATCCCTGTCGTCGCGGGCGAGGGTGCGCTCCACGGCGACCGCCTCGGGCACGTCGAGGATCACGGCGTCGACGAGGACGTCGTGGTCTTTCGCGACCTTGATCAGGCCGGCGCGCGCCGACGGCTGCACATTGGTCGCGTCGACGACGGTCATCCGGCCGCGGCGCAGTCGGATGCCGACCAGGTGGTGCAGCAGGTCGAACGCGTCAGGCGTGGCCGCGAGATCGTTCTCGTCGTCGGCGACGAGGCCTCGGCACACATCGCTCGACACGACCTCGGTCGGCGCGAAGTGTCGCGCGGCGAACGTCGACTTCCCCGATCCGGACGAACCGACGAGAAGGACGAGTCCTGTTGCGGGGATGCTGATCTCAGCCACGGGTGAACACCGCCATCTGGGTAGGGCCGCCGAGGTCCGCGTCGACGTCGCCGATGCCGACGAAGCGCACACGATAGCCGTGGTGGTCGGCGACGCGTTCGGCCCACGCCGCGAACTCGGCGCGCGTCCACTCGAAACGGTGGTCGCGGTGACGCATGCCGGTCAAGTCGGGGTAGAGCACGTTGTACTCGCTGTTCGGTGTGGTCACGAGAACCGAGTCGGGGCGCGCCGTGGCGAACACCGTGTGCTCGAGCGCCGCGAGGCGGGTCGCATCGAGATGCTCGATCACCTCCATCAGCACGGCGACGTCGAATCCGGCGATCCGCGGATCGGTGTACGTCAGCGCCGACTGGAACAGGTCCAAGCGCGCGGACTGCCGCTCAGTCATCTCGTCGACGTGCATCCGATCGGCGGCCCGCTTGAGTTCGCGTATCGACACGTCGCATCCCGCGACGCGGCCGATATCGGTGCCGCGCAGCACTTTCGAGAGGAACTGACCCGAGCCGCAGCCCAGGTCGATCAACGACGACGGAGCCAGTCGAGCGACCTCGCCCAGGACCGCCCGATGGCGTCGGACGTTCAACGGCGCGCGATGCTCCGGCTCGGGCGCCTCGATCTCGGTCTCGGCGGGAGCGTCGTCGAGTTCGTCGAGTCGAACGCGGGCGACGGTCTTCAGTCCGCCCGTACGAGCAAGGTACCGGTCGACGATCGCCTCCCGGGACGGGTGACTCCGCAACCACTCGCCGCCCGCCGAGATCAGTTTGTCGACCTCGTCGTCCGACTGCCAGTAGTGCTTCGACTCGTCGAACGCGGGCAGCAGCACGTACAACTGGTTGAGCGCGTCGGCGAGTCGCGTCTCGCCGCGCAGTGTCACGGCGAGACAGCGGGACTCGCCCCAGTCGGGGAAATCGTCGTCGAGGGCGATCGGTGTCGCGTCGACGCTCCAGCCGAGCGGGGCGAAGATCCGCTCGGCGAACTCGGCGCCGTCCCGGCACGGCAGCACCGGGACCGTGATCTCCAGTGGGATCGCCGAATCGGCGAGATCCTGGCGTGAGTCGCACCGACCGGCACGCGCGGTGCGGAACACCCTGCCGAGAGCCACCGCCAGCAGCGACGACGCGGCGTACGGCCGATCGTTCACGTACTGGGCGAGTGCGAAGTCCGGCGAACGTCGTCCGCGCGACCGAACCAGGGCGACCGGGTCCACCTCGAGCATCAGGACCGCCGTGCACCGCTCGGCGGAGGCCTCCGGGTAGAACACCGTCGCCGTTCCCGACTGCTCCGCGAACCGTTGCACCCGATCGGGATGCTTGTGCAGCAGGTAGCCGAGGTCGGTCGCCGGGCGGTGAGTGGTCGAGACGGTCACGAGCATTGGACCAGTCAAACACCGGCCGGTGACGTCGTCCACCTCATTTCCGATGTCTGCGCCGGTCGTCAGCCCTTCACACAGAGCAGCGTCGAGAGCCGGGTCACGACCTCCACGAGCGGCGACGAGCCGGTCGTCTGCGCGTCGATCACCGACTGCAGATCCTTGTACGCACCGGGGATCTCGTCGAGGACGCCACCGTCTTTGCGGCACTCGACCCCCGCGGTCTGGACCGCGAGGTCGTCGACGGTGAACGAGCGGCGCGCCTTGTTCCGCGACATGCGCCGTCCGGCACCGTGCGACGCCGAGCAGAGGCCCTGCTCGTTGCCGAGTCCTCGGACCACGAACGAACCGGTGCCCATCGACCCCGGGATGAGCCCGAGGTCGCCCGAACCCGCGCGGATCGCACCCTTGCGGGTGACGATCACATCCACGCCCTCGTAGGTCTCCCGGGCGACGTAGTTGTGATGACACTGCACCTCGTCGCGGAACTCGACGGTCGGGAAGTGCTCGCGGACAACGGTCTTGACCATCGCGAGCATCGTCGCCCGGTTGAGTCGCGCGTAGTCCTGCGCCCAGTACAGATCGTGCAGGTAGGCGTCCATCTCGTCGGTGCCCGCCAGGAACACGGCCAGATCCCGGTCGGGCAGATCGAGGTTGTGCTCGAGGGTCTTCGCGGTCGCCACGTGCCGTTCGGCGAGTTCCTTGCCGATGTTCCGCGAACCCGAGTGCAGCATCAGCCAGATGCGGTCGTGGTCGTCGGAGCACACCTCGATGAAGTGGTTGCCGCCGCCGAGCGAACCCGCCTGTCGGTGTGCACGCGTCTCGCGGTCGGCGATCTTCGGCGCGTGCAGCCGGTCGAAGGAGCCGAACAGTCGCTCGGCTTCCCGCTTGAGCCGCTCGTCGGTCCGGAGCACCGATGCGGTGCTCTTGTGCATGCCGAAGCCGACAGGTACCGCGTTCTCGATTCCCTTGCGCAGCGGTGCGAGCGAGTCGGGCAGGTCGTCCACCGTCAGGTTCGTCGGCACCGCTGCCATGCCGCAGCCGATGTCGACGCCGACGGCAGCCGGTGAGACGGCGTCGCGCATGGCGATCACCGACCCGACGGTCGCGCCCTTGCCGAGGTGGACGTCGGGCATCACGCGGAGCCGGTGCACCCACGGCAGCTTCGAGATGTTGCGAAGCTGGTCCAGGGCGGCCGGCTCGACCACGTTCGGGTCGGCCCACATGAGGGTGTCGGCCCGCGCTCCGGGGAGCGTGGCCGGGAACTCGTTCATCTGTAGATCTCTTTCTCTCGTCGATGGTCGTGGCGAAGCAGGTCGCGCACAGAATCGTGCGGCCGCCGCGGAGTGCGGCCGCCGTGGGGTGGTGCGAGGAGTCGGTTGCTATGCCCAGGCCGGGCGGTACGGCTCCCAGAGCAGACGGATGCCCGCCTCCTCGGGAGTGAGGTCGCCTTTGTCCCAGTTGCAGGGGCCGCAGGCCGCGACGCAGTTGAACCAGGTGTTTCCGCCGCCGCGCGATTGCGGCATCACGTGATCCCACGTGTCCGCGTGCTCACCGCAATATGCGCACAGATGTTTGTCGCGGCGCAGGACCTTCTCCCGGGTGGTGTGCTCGCGCTCCACGTACGGGCGGTACACGTACTCGCGGAGGATCACCTCGCGGGGGACCTCCACTTGCATGGACACCGAGTGGGCGATGATCGGCGGATCGAATCCGGCGATCATCCACACCTTGTTCTCCAGGAGGTTCGCGACCACGTCGCGGAAGGGACGACGGTGCAGCACAGCGTTATCCGCGTTACGGACTATCACGGATATCGCGTCGATCGGCGGAACCGTCATGGCGGGTGCACCTCCCTCCTGGAAGAAAATAACCCAGACGGGCCGATCCCGCAGGGTAACGCGACGACGACGCCGTCGTCGCGACAAGCAAACGTAAGCGTCCCGGCAGACGGGAGTCAACGGAATATTCGGATCGGGGAGTGATTCGATCGGCTGTTGCATACCAGGGTCCTTCTAGTTAGGTTAGGCTGCATTAAAGTATGAGAGGTGCCGTTCGTGTCCCGAGTCCCGTTGTGCGATGCGCTGATCGCCGCAGAAGCGGCGGTGCGCGCCAACGTCCACGCGACTCCGTGGGCCGGTGAACTCGACGTCGACGACGACCTCGGCGGAATCCTCGAGAGCGTGTACGGCGCCGTGCGCACGCACGATCAGTCGTGGTCGCACGCGTCGTTGGACTCGTTCCACCGTCCGGACCGGGCGCTCGCGGACGCGCACCGGCTGGCCGCGGCGGCGTTCGGTGTGGACCGGACGTACTTCGTCTCGACCGGGGCGTCGGCCGCCAACGTGATCGCCTCCACCGCGGCGCTCGCTCGGGGCGGCCGAGTGATGCTGGATCCGACCGCGCACCAGTCGCTGCACTTCGCGGTGGAGCGCGATGCCGGAGAGGTGGACCTGATGGCGACGGTCGACGGTCGTGTCGACTTCGACGCGGCCGTCGACCGACTATCCGACGCCGTCGCCCGCGGGCGCCCGCCCGATCTGGTGATCGTGGCGGCGTCGTCGTACGACGGGCGACGAGTCGACTGCGCCTCGGTGCTGCTGTCGCTGGCCGCCGCGGCAGCTCCGCACACCCGCTTCCTGCTCGACGACGCCTGGTGCGCGATCCACACGTTCGCACCGCAGACGAGGGGCCCGGGGCCCTCGGCCGGGGTGGCCGCGCTGCGCGCCCACGGTCTCGGCAACCCGGTCCTCATCGTGCACTCAGCGCACAAGACGATGGTCGCCATGCGGCAGGCGGCGTACCTGCACCTGTCGGTCGGGAACGAGCCCGACCTCGCCGCGCGAGTGAGTCAGAGCGTGTTCGTACACCACACGACCTCCCCGTCCTGGCCTATCCTCGCCTCGCTCGACCTCGCCCGCGAACTCGCCGTCCGACGCGGCGCACAGACGGTGGGCCGTGCGCTCGATCGCGCCGCCGACCTTCGCAGGCGGATCGACGCCGAGACGTCGTTCCACACCGTCGCCCTCGACCCGGGGGAGCACTACGAGGCCGATCCGCTGCGCGTGCACATCGCGCCGCCGATCGGGCTCGACGCCGAACAGTGCAGACGCGGCCTGTGGAACGACACGGGTGTGCACCTCTCACGGGTGGCCGCCGGACGCCTGGTGGCGGCGACGACCATCGGCGTCGGCGAGGCCGCCGTCGACGCGCTCGTCGACGGTCTGCAGCGCGCGGGCCGGGGCGCCCGGGGTCGCACCGGCCCGGCGCCGACGACGTTCACCTCGGCGGCGGCGTTCGTCGTCGCCTATCCGCCGGGCGTGCCGATCGCCACCCCGTTCGACCAGGAGTCGACGGTCCGCGAAGTCGGAGCCCCCGCAGGCGCAGAGGTGTTCGAGATCGATCCGTTCTAGGCGCGAACGCCCGCGCGCGCGGGGCGACGAACCCGCGGGGAGAGGGTGAGCGCCACCGCGACGGCGACGACCATCAGCCCGCACACCACCGCGTACACCGTCGACGTCGCACCGGCCATCGACGCGCGTGAACCGTCGCCGACACCGCCGGCGAACACCGAACCGAGGACGGCGGTACCCAGGCCCGCGCCGATCGGGAAGAAGCTGTTGACCAGACCGGTGGCCATCCCGACCCGTTCGATCGGCACCGATGCCGTCGTCACCGCCATGATCGGGGCGTTGGCCAGCCCGTTGGCCGCACCCCAGACGATCATCGCGGGAATCAGCACGGCGGGCGCGTGCTGCGCGCCCACCTGCCAGGACAGGAGCGCCGATCCGACGACGAGTCCGCCGAATCCGATCGCGAGGATCGTCGACGCCGCCAGGCGGTCCTGGGCCCGACCGGCCCAGATCGACGCGACCATGGTCGCGAGACCCAGCGGCAGCAGCAGGAGTCCGGTCGCGGCCGCCGAATAGCCGTAGCCGTCCTGAAGGAGGATCACCAGATACACGGCGGCGCCGACGGTGGCGACGCGGTTGAGCAGAGCCAGCGCGGATACGCCGCCGAAGACCCGGTTCGTGGGCAGCCTCAGATCGACGAGTGGATTCGACGCGCGCGACTCCCAGGCCGCGAACACCGCGATCAACACGATGAAGACGCCGAGCCCGCCGAGCGTCGAACCGGCCAGCCACCCGTCCGACTGCGCCCACACCACACCGAGGTTGACGGCGGTGAGGGCACCGGCGAGCAGCACGGCGCCGAGCACGTCGAAGGAGCCGAACGAGAACGGGCGCGAGCCGCCGTCGTCGTCGACGGTGAACCAGATGAGGGCGACGGCGATCACGGCCACCGGAAGATTGATCAGGAACATCCACCGCCACCCGGCCGCATCGACGAGGAGTCCGCCGACCGCGGGCGCGAGGACCCCGGACACGCCAACCACACCCGACCAGTAGCCGATCGCGCGGGCGCGGACCGACTCGTCGAAGGTCCGGGCGAGCAGCGGCATGATCACCGCGAACATCACCGCGGCCGCCACCCCTTGCAGCGCCCGGGCGACGTTGAGCCACAGCATGGTCGGCGCCAGACCGCAGGCCAGCGAGAACACGGCGAAGCCGACGGTGCCCGCGAGGAACATCCGCCGGACCCCGAGGGCGTCCGACAACGACCCGCAGATCAGCAGCAGCGATCCGAAGGTCACGGTGTAGCCGATGATCACCCACTGCAGCGAGCCGATCGTCGCGCCGTCGAGCGCGTCCCCGATCTCGGGGAGGGCGACCGTCACGATCGTGATGTCGATGGTGAACATGATGGTCGTCGCCAGCAGCGACCCCAGTATCAGCGTCTGCCTGCGGGAGAAACGCGTCCGCTCCTCGGTCACGGAGCGACCTCTTCCGTCTCGTCGAGGGCCCATTCCGAGGTGTCGCTGCGGGTCCGACGCATCCGGGCGAAGGCGCCGTCGGCCGCTCGCAGCTCGTCGGCGGTCCCGGATTCGACGATGCGCCCGTTCTGGACCACGACCACCTGGTCGGCGTCGTCGACGATCCGCATGCGGTGCGCCACCACGATCACCGTGGCGCGGCCCGCGAGCCCGCGTACCCAGGCCTGGATCTTCTGCTCCGACAGGGTGTCGAGGGCCGCGGTGGCCTCGTCGAGAACCACGACGGCGGGCCGTTGCAGGGCGACGCGGGCGATCTGCACGCGCTGACGTTCACCGCCGGACAGGTCGCCGCCCAGCGGACCGACCGGCGCGTCCCACCCGCCGGGCAGCCGTTCGACGATCTCGTCGACGCCGGACACCTGCGCCGCCCACGCCAGCTCTTCGTCGGTCGCATCAGGTCGGAAGGCCGTCACATTGTCGCGGATGCTCCGGTCCAGGAGAGTCACCTCGGGCAGGATCATCCCCACCGACGGATACAGCCGGTCGGTGGTCGTCGCACGGACGTCGACGTCGCCGAGGCGGATCGCACCCGAGTCGACGTCGGCGAAGCGGGGAACCAGGCGCAGGAGGGTGCTCTTGCCCGCGCCCGACGGTCCGACGACGGCGGTGACCGTGCCCGCAGGCACCGTCAGATCCACACCGGTCAGGGTGGGCTCGTCGGCGCCGGGATAGGTGAAGTCGACGCCGTCGAACGTCACCGACAGCGGTCCTTCCGCGGGCAGGATCTGTGGGTCTCCGGGCTCGGGCAGCGGCGCGATCCGCAGGTAGTCGACGGTGCGCCGGACGGTGGCCCGTGACGTGCGCAGCATGCGGGCGGTGGTCGCCACCGCCATCACCGGTTCGGTGAACCGCAGCGACAGCGTCAACAGCGCGACGAGCGCGGCGAGATCGGCTCCGGTGCCGAGCATGGCCCACCCGACGACGGCGACGACCGCCGAGATCGCCACGTTCACCGCGGTGCCGAAACCGGCCCGGGCGAGGATCTCGGTCCGCACGCCCACTCGCGCCGCCGCGTCGAGTTCGTCGAGCGAATCGGTCAGCAGGCGCATCCCGAGATTGTTGCGGTCGGCCGATCGCAGGACCGGCTGCGCCTCGGCGTACTCGATGACGCGTGCGGTCGCCTCGGTGTTGGCCGCGTGGTCGGCGCGTTCGGCCTCCTCGAGCCTGCGCGTGGTGATCCGGTGGACCAGGAACATGCAGGGGGCGGCGATCACCATGACCACGGCGGCCGCCGGACTGACGAATGCGGCCGCGATGAGCACGATCACCGGGGTGATCAGCCCGCGCGCGAGTTCCCCGAGATTGAGCAGGATGTTGCGGGTGATGCTGATGGCGCCCGGCCAGAGCAGCGAGATCAGCCCCGCGTTGTTGGTCGCCCCGAACCAGGCGAGCGGAACCCGCCGCAGTTGCGCGACCTCCAGGCTCTGCACCGCCGCCATCGCGTCGAAGGTGGCGCGCGTCCCCTTCCGGACGGTGTGTGCGTGGGCGAGGAGCGTCGCGGCGGCCAGAACGGCCAATGCGATGAGCCACCGGACCGACGCGTCGGTGTCGCCGGCGACGACGGCCGCGAGCGTCGGCAGGGTGAGGGCGATCGTGATCCCCTCGAGCACCGCGTAGATCACGCTGCGGACGATCTGGGCGCGGTAGCCGCGCACCGTGTCGCGGTCCAGGACCGACAGGAGTTCGGAGATCATGAGGACATCGCCTCCCAGAGTCGGCGGTAGACGCCATCGGTGCCGACGAGGTCGTCGTGGGCGCCCGACCGAGTGACCCGCCCGTCCTCGACGACGACGATCTGTTCGGCGTGGCGGATGGTCTCCAACTGGTGGGCGATGAGTAGAACGGTCCGGCTGCGCGCGATGCCGGCCAGCGAGCGATGGATCCGGGCCGCCGATTCGGGATCGACGTGCGCGGTCGGTTCGTCGAGGATCAGGATCTCGGGGTCGGTGATCAGCGCGCGCGCCATCGCGATCCGTTGGCTCTCGCCCGACGAGAGCGACAGGCCGTCGCCGATCACCGTGTCGTATCCGTCGGGCAGCGCGGTGATGCGGTCGTGGATGTGCGCGGTCCGAGCAGCGGCGATCACCTCGGCGTCGGAGGCGTCGGGGCGGGCGAGCCGGATGTTGTCGCGGACCGTGGTGCGCAGAAGCACGGCACGCTGCGGCAGGATCGCCACCCTGTGTGCGAGGTCGACGGGGTCGATGTCCCGAACGTCGACGCCGCCGATCCGGATCGCGCCCGCGTCGACGTCGTGGTGGCGGCCGATCAACGCGCAGAGCGTCGACTTGCCCGCTCCCGACGGTCCGACGACGGCGGTGAAGCTGTTCGGCGCCACGGTCAGCGACACTCCGCGCAGCACCGGCGCCGCCGGGTCGTGCCCGAAACTCACCTCGTCGACGACGATGCCGTTGTCGACCGGCGTCTTCGGCGCGGCCGGCGCGGTGAGCGCGGGGGCGGCGAGCAGTTCTTCGATCCGGACCGCGGCCATCGCCGCGGTGACGATGCCGAACCGCGCCCCGGTCACGGCCGCCGGGGCCGACGCCACGACGACGGTGCCGACGGCGAACGCGATGAGACCGGCGGGCGTCAGTGTCGAGTACTCGATGAGGATCACGCCGACCACCAGCACCACGAGCAGCCCGAAGACCGGATCGATGAGCGTCGCGATACGCGATCCGCGAGCCTCCTGCTCCAGGTGGGAGTCGACGACCACCCGGTGCAGGCGGCGTGCCGCAGCCAGCAGCCGGGTCGGTCCGGCAGGCACGGGGGCGACCCGCAACGTGACGGCGTCGCGCATCTCCTCATTGGCGGCGCCCACCAGATCGGCCACGGCGGCGCCCTGTTCGACCTGGTGGTTCATGGCGCGCAGCATGATGCGCTGCTGCAGAACGAAGTTGACCACCGGGCCGACGGCCGCCACCAGGGCCAGACGCCAGTCGACGACGAACAGCCACACCAGCACCGGCACCGGAGTGACGACGGACTGGACCAGTTCCATCCGGCCGTGCGCGACACCGGTGTGCATCGTCTCGACGTCCGAACCGAACGCCGACAGCGCCTTCTGCGATGCGCTCGAGTCGAACCAGCCGAGTGGCAGCACCCCGAGACGCTCGGCGACGGCGAGGCGGACGGAGCGTCGTACGCGCAGGTCGGCGATGTGCGTCAGATAGTAGGCGGCAGAGGTCGCGGCGAAGCCGACTACGGATGCCCCCGCGACCAGGCCGATGCCCAGGTACACCCGGCCGGAGGCGACGTCGCCGTCGCCGGTCAGCCCGGTGATCCCCGCATCGGCGACGATCCAGATGCCGATCAGCGTCACCACCATGAGCGCCGACGCGAACGCCTGCAGCCCGGTGGCCGGCCGGATGAGTCCGGCGGCGGGCGCCGACAGGCGTCGGAGCGGTTCGCGGTCGACGCGAGGTACGGCGTCGACCTTCGCCACCAGGTCTTTCGCCCTCGACATCACACCTGCGGCGGTCTTCGCGCGCTCCGGTGTCGGGGTTGTCATACGAACGCCTCTCCTCCCTGCGACTGCTGTTCGATCGTTGACAGCGCCGTCTGAGCGCCTTAGGTTGACAGAATCAGCTTAGGCATACCTAATCAATAGTCAAGCGATACTGCCGCACCGAATCGCCCCGGTGCGTTGTATGGATCCGATCTCGATGTCTGCCGTATCCCCGATGAGGAGTGACGTGGAAACACCTGACATGAACGATCTGCACCGCCGAGTCGCCGAACTGATCGACGTCCCCGCCGACGAATTCGGCCCGGATGAGAACTTGATCGAATGCGGACTGCAGTCGCTGCAGATGATCCGCTTCGCCACCGATCTCCGCCGCGGCGGGGTTCCGGTCGTCTTCGCCGACCTGGCCGCGACACCGACGGTGCGCGACTGGCACCGACTCATCGTCGAACGCGCCGCGAGTGCGTCGGTCGCGAGCGGCGAGGAGACGCATACGGACGAGGTGAGCCACGACGACGCTCCGTTCGAACTGGCGACGATGCAGCACGCGTACTGGATCGGTCGCCGGTCCGATCAGCCGCTGGGCGGAGTCGCCGCGCACCTGTACGCCGAGTTCGACTCTCCGACCGCCGGCGCGGCGATCGACGAGGATCTCCTGCGTGCCGCGGTCGAGGCGCTCGTGCACCGCCACTCGATGCTGCGCGCCGTCTTCGACGACGACGGCAGCCAACACGTGCCGCCGGAGCCCCGCGCAGAGGTCTACTCGGTGGTGGACCTGCGCGAATCGTCGCCCGACGAGGTCGCCGCCGCGCTCGGGCGCATGCGTGATGTGCGGACCCATCAGGTGATGCCCGCCGACGAGGGCAAGGTCGCCGACATCACCCTCACGCTGCTGCCGGGCGGACGCCATCGGCTGCACGTCGACATCGACATGCTCGCCGCCGACGCACTCAGCTATCGGACCCTGCTCGCCGACCTCGCCGCCTTCTACCGCGGGACCGGCGACGCGCTGGCGCCGATCGACTATTCGTACCGCAGATACCTCGCCGACAAGCCCCGTCGCGTCGAGGCGAGCGTCGACCGAGATTGCCGGTGGTGGTCCGAGCACCTCGACGATCTGCCCGATCCGCCGCGGCTGCCTCTGATACCCGAGCACGAGCGCGTCGACCCGCACCGGACGGTGCGATGCGAGCACTGGATCGACGCCGATGCCAAACAACGGCTCATCGATCGCGCCCGGCGGGCGGGCGTCACCCCGGCCGTGGTCCTCGCCGCGGTGTTCGCGCACGTCGTCGGATCCTGGTCGACCGACCGCGAGTTCCTGCTCAACGTGCCGCTGTTCGACCGCGAGCCGACCCATCCCGACGTCGAGCTCCTGAGCGGCGACTTCTCCAGTTCGATCATGCTGCCCGTCGATGCCGGTCACGAAAGCTTCGCCGACCTCGCCCTCGACATTCAGCGACGACTGCACCGCTACGCCGCGCACGCGTCGTATCCGGGTCTGGACGTGCTGCGCGACCTCGGCCGTCACCGCGGCGGTCAACTCCTGGCACCCGTGGTCTACACGAGCGGACTAGATCTGGGCGAGCTGTTCGCCGACGATGTGCTCGCCGCGTTCGGCGACCCCGTGTGGATCGTCTCCCAGGGCCCGCAGGTGGTCCTGGACGCGCAGGTGGTGGAGCTGCGGGGCGGGCTCCTCACCAACTGGGACGTCCGCGAGCACGCCTTCCCGCCCGGGATGATCGACGCGATGTTCATGCGCCACCGCGATCTCGTCGACCGGCTGATCAGCGCCGACGACGAGTGGTATCGCCCACTCGAGGCTCCGGCGCCCGCCCGGCAGACGGCGGTCCGGACGGCGATCGGTGAACCCGCCGCCGACGCCGTCCGCTGCATCCACGACGGATTCTTCGTCCACGCGGCATCGACACCGGAGGCGATCGCCGTCGTCGACGAGACCGGCCGCGCGCGCTCGTACGGCGGCGTCGCCGCCGACGCGCTGACGGTCGCGGGAGGTCTGGCGGCCGAGGGCGTGAGCGCGGGGGACGTCGTCGCGATCGACCTCCCCAAGGGCGCCGATCAGATCGTCGCGGTTCTCGCGATCCTCGCCGCGGGCGCCGCCTACCTGCCGGTGGGCGCCGATCAACCGCCCGCACGCGTGGAGCGGATGCATGCGATCGCGGCGCCGACACTGACCGTGACACCGCAGTCGCTGGCACGCCTGCGCGGTGCGAGGGCACTGGCGGCGCCGGTGCCGACCGACGTGTCGGCCACCGCGTACGTCATGTTCACCTCGGGGTCGACCGGCGAGCCGAAGGGCGTCGACGTGCCGCACGCGGCCGTCGCGAACACGCTCCGGGCGATGAACGACCACTTCGACGTGGGACCCGACGACCGCTCGATCGCGTTGTCGGCGTTGGAGTTCGACCTGTCGGTCCAGGAGACGCTCGGGCTGTTCGCCGTCGGCGGTTCGGTGGTGGCCGTCGATGAGGACACGCGCCGCGACGGCGTCGCCGCCGCGCGGCTCGTCCGCGAACACGGGGTGACGCAGCTGTACTGTGTCCCGTCGGTGCTCGACGTGCTGGTGACCGGCGGCGAACAGGTGCCCGGGTGGGCGCGCACGGTCGCCACCGTGATCCTCGGCGGGGACCGCGTGCTGCCCGCACTGATCGAACGCGTCCACGCCGTCGCGCCGTCGGCGCGGATCGCCGGCCTGGGCGGGGCCACCGAGACCGCGATCCACCACACCCTGTGCGAGGTGGACCCACAGCGGCCGGACCCGACCTGGCAGTGCGTGCCGTTCGGGAAGCCGCTGCCCGGCGTCCTCGCACGCGTGGTGAACGATCGCGGCCAGGACTGCCCGGACTGGGTGGCGGGTGAACTGTGGATCGGCGGAGCCGGTCTGGCCGACGGCTACCGAGCCGATCCGGCCCGGACCGCCGAACGGTTCGTCGAACACGACGGAGAACGCTGGTATCGGACCGGCGACATGACGCGCTATCGGCCCGACGGGACGATCGAATTCCTCGGACGCCGCGACGACCAGGTCAAGATCCGTGGGTTCCGCGTGGAGCTCGGCGAGATCGAGAACGCGTTGCGCGCCGACGAGGCGGTGACCGATGCGATCGCCGCCGTGCACGACGGCGTTCTGGTCGCCGCGGTGTCGGCACCGGACCCGGACACCGACGGCGACCGGATCCGCGACCGGCTCGCCGATCGTCTTCCGTCGT
Organism: Gordonia humi; assembly: GCF_014197435.1. Lineage (NCBI taxonomy): Bacteria > Bacillati > Actinomycetota > Actinomycetes > Mycobacteriales > Gordoniaceae > Gordonia > Gordonia humi. Next base: position 4,673,842 of record NZ_JACIFP010000001.1, on the reverse strand, counting down.
ACATGATCCCGTCCGCCGTCCACGTGTTCGGTGGTTTCGAGCAGACCTCGAACGGGAAGATCGCCCGTGCGGCGATCCTGCGCGAGATCGCCGTCGCCGCGACGTCGACCGGCTCCGCGGCGCCGACGACGCCCTTGGAGCGGACGTTGGCTGCGCTGTTCGGGGACGTCATCGGCCGTGACCGCGTCGGCGCCGACGACGACTTCTTCGACATCGGCGGCGATTCGGTGCTCGCCACCCGGCTCGCCGGGCTGATCGGGCAGACGCTCCAGACGTCGTCGCTGACCGTCGCCGACCTGTTCGCCGCCCGCACCCCGCGGTCGCTGGCCCGGCGACTGGAGTCGCGGGCGGCCGACATCGAGCGGATCGACGCCGTGGCGCAGGTGTTCGTCGAGGTCCTGGACCTGTCGGACGGTGAACTCGACGAACTCGCCGCCTCCGAGTCGGCCGAACCGAACGGGGGTGTCCGATGAAGGGGGACGCCGACGTCACCGGCTGGTCGGCGATCGACTACGCCGACGTCAACGCCAACCAGGTCCGTTCGGCGATCGACGCCGTCGACGTCGCCCTGGCCGATCGTGCCGCGCGCGGGATCCCGTTCGAGGGCGACCCCGCGACCGCCGACATCGGTTGCGGTGCAGGCGAAGTGGCCGCTGATCTCGCCGCCCGCGGCTTCAGTGTGTACGCCACCGACTTCTCGCCGTCGATGGTGGACCAGACGCGGCGGCGCTGCCGCGACCATCCCGACACCGTGTCGGTCGACCGTGCGGACGCGAGCTCGTTGCGTCTGGCGCCCGGCGGCTTCGACATCGTGCACTGCTCGTGGGTGATGCACTGGCTCCCCGACGTCGGGCCGGTCCTGGACATGATGGCCGACGCGCTGCGCCCCGGCGGATACGTGGTGCTGCAGTGGAATGCGGGGCACCCCGCCGACGAACCGGAGGGACAGTTCGGCATCCTGCGGGAGGTCGCCGACCGACCGCGCTGGCGAGAACCGCTGCGGCAGGCGCCGTTCACGATGCGCAGGCATCCCTCCGCCGACGTCGTCGCGCGGCTCGCCGACGCGGGCCTCGACATCGTGTCGCGGATCGACGACATGGTGATCCCGCCGCCGCCGGACACGCCGCCGATGACGCTGGTGGACGTCCGCGAACGGGTCAAACGCACAGGCATGGGACTGCAGTCCGACGCCCTCGGCGACGATCTCGACGAGTTCCTCGACGAGGCGATCGCGGTGATGGTCGAGCGTGAGGCCACCTCGTTGCGCGACAGCCGAGTGATCGCGCGACGTCCGGACTCGGAAGAGCACCCGTGATCCTCGACGCCGCGCAGCGGGCCCGGCTCGCGCGCGAACTGGAACGTCGAGGCATCGCGGCGCCGCCGCGCGACGATGCGCCCGACACGGTGTCGGCCGACGGTCTGCCGCTGTCGTCGGAGCAGTCGCGAATGTACTTCGCGCAGCGCCTCGCACCCGAGTCCGCGGCCTACAACGTGCCGTACGTACTGGTGTTCACCGGGCCCGTCGACGCCGACGCCCTCGCCGCAGCCGTCGGCGACGTGGTGGCGCTGCACCCGATCCTGCACACCGTCTACCGCACCGGCGACGACGGACTGGTCCGCCAGTACACCGAGCCCGAACGGGTGCTGTGCGTCGAACGTCGACGCGTGAGCGGCACCGCGTCCGAGCAGACCGACGCCGTCGACGAGATCGCCCACGCGCAGATGATCGCGCCGTTCGACCTCGCCGCCGACCTGCCGGTCCGTGCCGCGGTCGTCACCGGAGACGATCTCACCGCGCTGACGCTGTCGATCCACCACATCGCCTTCGACGGGGGCTCCACCGACCGGTTCTTCGCCGATCTCGCGGCCTGCTACCGCACGCGGACCGGTGCCGGCGGCGGTCCGGACGCCGTCGGCGGGGGATACCACAGCTATGTCCGGTCCGGGCTCGGCGCGGCACCGGGCGTCTCCGACCACTGGCGTCGTCACCTCGACGGTCTTCCCGACAGCTCGGTCCTGCCCGCGCTGGGCGCCACCGACGGCACCGGCGACGACCGGGGCGCGCTGGTCATGCGGACTCTGCCGCCGACCCTCGGGCGCGCGGTGCTCGACACCGCGGCGGGCATCGGATGCCCGCCGCTCGTGCTGCTGTGGGCCGCCGTCGCACTGGTGCTTCGCGATCTCGGCGCCGGGGACCGCTTCGCCGTCGGCATGCCGGTCTCCACCCGTGAGGCCGCCGACCACGCCGACACCATCGGCGTCTTCGTCAACACGATCGCGCTGCCCACCGACCTGTCGCCGGACACCGCTCTCGGCGACCTCCTCGATGCGCTCACCGCCGAGTACCGCGAGCACGTCGCGCATTCGGCGGACGCCTTCGACGAGGTGGCGCGCGATCTGGCGAGCCGTCGTCGTCACCGGCTGTTCGAGGTGATGATCAATACGACGACGCCGGCACGGATCGACCTGGGCATCGACGGCACCACGGTCCGGTCGCGGCCGCCGCTGCGGATGTCGGCGCCGTTCCCCGTCACCGTCGGGATCTATCACGATGACGACGGTCCGGGGGTGTCGCTGCTGTATCAGCGCGCGCGAATCGACGCAGACCGGGCCGAACGACTGCTCGGCGCCGTGCTCGGCGCCCTCGCCCAACTGGTGTTTCATCCGGATCTGTCGGTAGCGCAGACCGCCGCGTTCGCGGCGTCGGCACCCGGGGTCGCGGGCGTACGTCGTCTCGTCGACGTGGACACCGTCGGTGGGCGGCCGGACACGACGGCGCGGGCGATCGCTCTGGCGGCCGCCGTGACCGCACCCGCCGCCGAACCGGAGGTGATCGACGGGCCGCTCGTGGCGGACGAGGACGGTCGGCGGGTGTGCGCCCTGCCGGATCGGATCGTCGACTCCGAGGCCGCCGAGGTGCTGCGTCGCGCGCTCGCGGCCGGCGCCGTGTCGCAGCCGACCGATCAGGTCGACCCCGACGATCCGGCCCTGCTCGACGTCGCCGAGGACTGGGCCGACTACCTCGACGACGGCGACGCGGACGCCGGGGAGAGCGCGCCGGGTGCACTCGTATCGGCGACGGCCGAGCTGTCGGGCGAACCGCCGCTCGCCGCACTCTGCCGGATCGGTGAACTCGTCTGCGCATCGCTGGCCGAGACGATCGCGGGAACCACCGCGCGCCTGTGGTTCATGCTCGACGAACCCGATCGCGACGATCCGCGCGCGTGGACCCGACTGGCCCGACGCCGTCGTTGCGCGCCGATCCTGGTGACCGGGGACGGTGTCGTCGACCGCCCCGATCCGCGGGTGTACCGCGTGATCCGGGACGTGAGTCCGCACACAGTGGACGTCCTCGACGTCGACCTCGAACCGGCCGACACCGTCACCGTGACCGTCGCGGGTGCGGCCCCGGCCGATGGTCCGAGCGTCGTCGTCTCGCGCGAGGAGGCCTGCTGGTCGGTGCGGGTCACCGTCGGCGGAGCGACGACGGGCGTCGACCCGGAGGCGTGGGCGGGCGCGCTCGCCGCCCGCATCGACGCCGTGCCCCGCGACGACGCACCGAACGGCGACATCCGACCGCTCGTGGAACTCGGCCCGTTCGACGTGGAACGGCTCACCGCCGACTACGGGCGGCTCACCGACGTGTGGCCGCTCACCACCTTGCAGCGGGGGCTGGCGGTGCACCTGCTCAAGTCCGACGACCGCGGCGCCGACGTCTACGCCACACAGCATGTGATCACCGTCGACGGCGACGTCGATCCGACCGTCCTGCGCCGCGCCGTCGACGCGGCCGTGGCCCGGCACCCGTCGGTGCGCGCGGCGTTCGTCACCGTCGGCGACGACCTGGTCCAGGTGATCCCCGAGAACACCCCCGTCGACGTGGCGGTGCACGATCGCGCGGTGACGAGCGCGCAGACCGCGGAGATCTTCGCCACGGCACTGCGCACCCCGTTCGATCCGACGCGCCCCCCGATGCTGCGGGTGAACGCCGCGCGCGGACTCGACCGAACGTGGCGGATCGCGTTCACCGTCCACCACATCCTGCTCGACGGGTGGTCCGGCGGACTGTTCCTCAGGGCCGTCCTCGACGCCTACACGGCGCTCGACGACGGGCGCGCCCCCGATCTCGTCGAGCCGTTCGGCATCCGGAGATATCACGAGTGGCTCGCGCGTCAGGACCGCGACGCGGCGGCCGACGCGGTCGCGGAATCGCTGCGCGACGTGCCCGAGACCACCTCGCTCGCCCCCGGCTTCGACCTGCTGGCCGCCGACTCGTCGAGCGCCGTCGAGTACGACTACCGTCTCGACCGCGGTCTCACCGGCGGGCTGCGGGCCCGCGCCGCCGAGCTCGCGGTGTCGTTGAACACCGTGCTCGAACTGGCCTGGGCGACGGCCCTCATGCGCGCCACCGGCAGCGACGACGTGTGCTTCGGCTCGGTCGTCTCCGGGCGCCCCGCCGAACTGGAAGGGTCCGAACACGCCGTCGGACTGTTGTTCAACACCGTGGTCACCCGGGTGCGGTGCACCCCGTGGACGCCCATCGCCGACGCCTGCCGCGACCTCCACGAAGCGAAGATCCGCGGCCTGCGGGCGCCGTTCGTCAGTCTCGGCGATCTGATCGCGCGCGGAGTGCCCGCGGACCTGTTCGACACGCTGTTCGTCTACCAGAACCATCCCAAGCTGGGTGCCGGCGTCTCGTTCGGTGCGGGCGGCCGGATCCGGGTGCGCGACACCGAGCTCAGCGATGCCACGAACTACCCGGTGACGGTCGCCGTCGACGACGGCGACGAGATGCGGGTGCGCGTCATGTATCACCGGACGGCGCTGACGTCCGAGCGGGTCGGTGCCGTGATGGCCGAGTTCGACGCCGTGCTCGGCGCCGTCGCCGCGGGCGAGGGCACGATATGCGCCGATCTGCGCACCGCCGCGCGAGTCCCGGTGCCCGAGGCCTGCCGGGGTGAGCCGGTGACCGGCGACCTCGTCGCGTCGGATGTGTGGGATCTGCTGCTGCGGCGCGCCGACCTCGCGGGCGAGAGTCCCGCGGTGGTCGCCGCGGGCCGCACTCTGACCTTCGCCGACCTGCGCGACCTCTCGCGCACGTTCGCCGCGATCCTGTCCGGGCGGGGCGTCGGGCCGGAGTCGCGCGTGGCCGTGCTCATGCGGCGCGACGAGCTGACCGTCGCCGCACTGTTCGGCGTGTTCGCCGTCCACGCGGCGTACGTTCCGATCGACGAGAAGCACCCGCCCGACCGGATCGCGTCGATCCTCGCCGAGGCCGATCCCGCCGTCGTACTGGTGTCCGGCGAGCTGCGCGGTCTTCTTCCGAGCGGACTCGATCCGATCGTGGTGGACGTCGACGACGCGCTGACCGCTTCTGCGTCGACCGGGACCGAGACGACGATGCCCGAGACACCTGCGGTCCGACACGAGCGGTGGCTCGACAACACGGCGTACGTGATCTTCACCTCGGGTTCGACGGGGCGGCCGAAGGGCGTCGTGGTGCCCTACCGCGGGCTCACCAACATGTATCTGAATCACGTGCGAGACATCTTCGACCCGGTGCTCGACGCGCGCGCCGACGGCGCCGACCCGCTGCGGGTGGCGCACACGACGTCGCTGGCGTTCGACGCGTCGTGGGAGCAGCTGTTCTGGATGCTGCACGGGCAGGTCGTGCACATCATCGACGACGACCTCCGCCGCGATCCGCGCCGCCTGCTCGACTACTTCCGCACGCATGCGATCTCCGCATGCGATGTCACACCGAGCTACGGGACCGTGCTCGTCGAACACGGACTGCTCGATCGGTCCGACGAGCGGTGGCCCGGGCTCGAATTCCTGTCACTGGGCGGGGAGGGCGTGCCCGCGAGCCTGTGGGACGCGATCCGGACGGTGCCCGGTCTGCGAGCGGCGAACCTCTACGGTCCCACCGAATACACGATCAACGCCGTGGGAGCCGATCTGCACGAGTTCGACCGGTCGTGCATCGGGCGGCCGATCGCGGGCACGACGGCCCTGGTCCTCGACTCGGCGCTCGCACCCGTGCCCGACGGGACCGTCGGCGAACTGTATCTCGCCGGTGTCGGCACCGCCCGCGGCTACGCCGAACGCGCCGATCTGACGGCCGAACGATTCGTCGCCGATCCCTTCGACCGCGCGGGCGGTCGCATGTACCGCACCGGCGACCTGGTGCGGTGCACCGCCGACGGCGGCCTGGACTACATCGGCCGCAGCGACGATCAGGTCAAGATCCGCGGCAACCGCGTGGAACCCGGCGAGATCGCCGATGTGCTGCGACGCCATCGCACCGTCCACGACTGCGCGGTGGTCGCGGTGACCGGCCAAGCGGGCACCGCGCGTCTGGCCGCCTACCTGGTGGCGCCGGACGCCGATCTCGACGCGATCCGCGAGCACGTGAGCGCCGAACTGCCCGCCTATATGGTGCCGGAGTCGTTCACCCCGGTGGAGCGGCTGCCGCTGACGGTGAACGGCAAGCTCGATCGGGCGGCGCTGCCCGAACCCGTCGCCGCGGCCGTCCGTCGCGGCGGGCCGCCCGCGAGCACCGTCGAGCAGGAGATCGTCGACGTCCTCGGCGACCTCCTCGACATCGATACGAGCGAGATCGGCCGACGTGACGACTTCTTCGCGTTGGGCGGCCACTCGCTGCTGGCCGTCCGGTTGGCGGCGCGGCTGTCGGCCGTCCTCGGCCGGGAGGTGAGTCTCGGGGAGATCTACGCCGGGGCCACCGCGGCCGACCTCGCACACGGCTCGCAGACTCGATCGGACGACTCGGCCGCGGTCGTCGACATCGTGGGCGGCGCGTCGGACGGCCCGCTGGTCTTCTGCATCCATCCCGCGGGCGGCTCCGCGCGGCCGTTCTTCGGGCTCCGCGCCCACGTCGACGACGACTGGACCGTCCGCGCCGTGCAGGATCTGGCGCTCGCGGACGCGACCGCCGGGTCGACGACGGTCGATGCGCTCCTCGACCGGCACGCGGACGAGATCGCCCGGGTCTGCCACGCGCGGGGGCGTGTCGTCGTCGGCCTCATCGGCTGGTCGTTCGGCGGTCAGCTGGCCTACCTGCTCACCGATGCGCTCGCGACGCGCGGCGTACGGGTCGCCTGCACCGTCCTGCTCGACTCCCATCTCCTCTCCGAGATGGGGGTGCCGCCGGCCTCCGACGAGCAGATCCTCGCCGCCGCAGACGAATTCGTGGCCGTACACGAGTCGGGGACCGGGGCCGACGACGACCGTAGGCGCGCCGAGCGAGTCCGCGAGTCGTATCTGCGGCATTCGCGGATGATGCATGCACCGGTTCCCCGGGCCACGGCGGTCCCGACCCTGCTCGTTCAGGCCCGCGGCACCGCCGGAGTCACCGACGCGCTGATCGCGCGGAGCGCACAGGTCTGGGCCGACCGTCTCGGCGACCTGTTGACGGTGATCTCGACCGACCTCGATCACCACGGCATGGCCACGGCGCAGGGCTGGGCGGTCACCGCCCCCGCGATCGTGGACTTCTTCGCCGACCATGTCTTCGGCGAGGACCGACTCCTCGCCGACACCGGGAAAGGTATACGACAATGATTCGCACTGGAAACACACGAATCGAGAGCATTCGGGCCAGGAGGCCCCTGTCCGTCCGATGGTGGGCGCTGGCAGCCGTACTGCTCCTCGTCGCCGGGCTGAGCGCCTGCGGCAGCTCCGACGACGACGGCGACGGCGACGGTTCCGGAGCGATCTCGGTGACACACGCGAAGGGCACCGCGGAGTTGCCCGGCGCACCCGAGCGCATCGTCGCGGTCGGTTCCGGCGACGTGCAGATCGCCGTGGCGCTCGGCGGGGACGTCGTCGGCGCGGTCGCGAACCCGTCCGCACCCGACAAGAACTGGCCGGGGACCTCACCGGCGCTGCCGGCGTCGGTGATGAGCCTGGACAGCATGACCCCCAACATCGAGGCGATCGCGGCGCTCCGCCCGGACGTCATCCTCGCCACCACCGCACAGCAGCCGTACATCGACAAGTACGACGAACTGTCGCACATCGCACCGACGGTCGTGTACAAGACCGAGCCGTTCGCCGACTCGGGTGAGACCCTCGTCGAACTCATCGGACAGGCGCTCGGGAAGTCGGACGCCGCACGCGAGCTGATCGCCTCGTCGCAGAAGAAGATCACCGAGTTCACCGCGGCGAACCCGAAGATCAAGGGCATGTCGTACGCGTTCGGCCAGTTCGCGGGCGACCAGCTGTACCTGCTGGCCTCGGAGAAGAACCCGTCGACCCGGTTCTTCGCCTCGCTCGGCATGACCCTGGACCCGCAGGTCGCCGAACTCGGCGCGCAGGGGACGCAGGGCGGGTTCACCGTGCTGGCCCCGGAGAACTACACGCGCGTCTCGTCGGCGCAGAAGGTGTTGGTGAGCACGCCCGGCGACGAGGGCGGCAAGGACTTCTCGAGCCGTCCGGTCGTCGCGTCGGCGTTCGGTGACCACCTGCGGGTCATCTCGACCGACCTCGCCGGCGCACTGTTGACCGCGAATCCGGCGTCGACGTCGTATCTGCTCGAGCAGCTGCGGCCGGCACTCGCCTGATGCGATCGGCGGCATTCGCGAGTGCGCTCGCGTCGCGGCTCGCCGCGCGCGGGCTGCACCCGCCGGACTCCGGCGCGGCGGAGCCGGCCATCGCGGTCGACGCCGAACGGCTCGACGCGGGTGAACGTCGCCTGTGGACGCTGGCCCGGATCGATCCGGACGACGTCTCGCACAACATTGGGATCATCTGGTGGTTCACCGCCGACGACGGTGTCGACGCCGCCCGGCTCGCCGACGCCGTCCGCGCCGCGACGGGCGCCGAACCGGTCCTGCGCAGTGTGATCGGCGGCGACGCGGATGAGCCGCGCTGGGTCGAGACCGATGCGGCGCCGCGCGTCGACGTCGTCGTCGGCGATCGTGAGGCGGTGCGTCGACGGACCCGCGACCTCGCGTCGACACCGTTCGACCTGGGCCGCGAAGCGCCCTGGCGCGCACAGGTCGTCGACACCGCCGACGGGGGTGCGGCCGTCGCATTCGTCGCGCACCACATCGCGGTCGACGACCGGTCGTGGGAGGTGCTCGTGACCGTGATCCTGCGGGCGTACGAGGGGACGCCGCCGCAGCGCCGTGCACGACGGTCGAGGCCGGTCGCGAGCGCCGAGCGGATCGCTGCAGCAGCCGCGGCCGCGGCCGGCGACGAACCTCGTGACGACCTCGACTTCGGTCCGGCGGGCGGCGCCTCGTCCGGGCGCGGGGCGGGCGCCCGGGTGCGCGCCGAGATCGGGGCGGACGCCGCGGCGCTCGACGCCGCGGCCCGTCGCTCGGGCGGATCGGTGTTCTCCCTGGTCCTGGCGCTCGGCACGGTGGCCGTCCATGCCGTGACCGGCGCGAGGCGTCCACCCGTGGTGACCCCCGTGGTGCACCGCGACGGCACCGACTCCACGGTCGGCTACTTCGGAAATCTGGTGCCCGTCCCGGTGACGGTGGATCCGGCGGGCACTCTGTCGGAGGCGATCGGCGCCGCGACCCGGGCTGGATACCGCGCACTGGAGTTCCGCGACGTCGACTTCGACCAGCTCGCGGCCCGCAGCGGACCGCGTGATGCTGCCACGCTCATGATCGCGGTGCGGACCAATCCGGGCCGGGTCGCGACGCCGTCGCCGTTGTCGGTCGTCAGCGAGCCGGTGTCCACGGACACCAGCCAATTCGGTCTGAGCGTGACCGTCGATCTCGGTGCGCCGGGCGTGGCCCCGACGGTCGAGGTCGATCATCTTCTCGCCGTGGTGCATCCGTCGACCGCCCGCGCTGTCGCACGGTTGACCGCGGAGCTTGTCGAGACCGTGTGCGCGGGCGCCGACCCGACCGTCGACGCCGCGGTGGCCGGGCCCCTGCCCGCCGAGCCCGCGGCGGGCGGGGACGCCACCGTCGTCGAGATGATCCGGGACCGGATCGCAGGCCGTCCGGAGGCCACCGCGCTGACGGGTTCGGCCGCGCCGACGGAGGTCGACTACCGCGGGCTCGGCGTCGCCGTCGACTCGCTGGCCGACCGCCTGCTCGCGCGGTGGCGGCCGCAGACACCGATCGCGATCCTGTGTGACGGCGCCGACCGGGTGGTCGCCCTGCTCGCGATCTGGGAGGCGGGCATGGCCGCGGTGCCCGTCGACACGACCTATCCGGTGGACGGTATCGGACGGGTGCTCGCGGCGACCGGGGCGCGAGCCGCCGTGATCGACGACGCGGGCGCGGAGGTCCTGGATGCCGCGGGCGGGCCCATCGAGCGGATTCGCGCGGCCGGAGAGGGCTCCGACGGTGGCCGCGGCCGCCGACCGCACCCCGAATCGGTCGCCTACCTGGGCACCACGTCGGGCAGCACCGGTGCGCCCAAAGTGATCCCGGTCAGTCATCGGGCGCTCGCCGCCCGCGTGCGATGGGCGGCGCGACACTGGCCCGTCGAGCCGGGCGAGATCCGGCTGGCGAAGAGTTCGATGAACTTCGTCGACGGCGTCACCGAGGTGGTCGACGCCCTGTGCGCGGGCATCGGTCTGCACCTGGTCGACGCCCCCGACCGCGCCGATCCCCGCGGCCTCGCGGCGGCGATGGACGCGGCGTCGTGCCGGCATCTGATGGCGGTGCCGACCGTGTGGGACAGCCTGATCCGGCAGACGCCGGACGCCGTCGCACGACTGGAACGCATCGTGCTCACCGGCGCGCGGCCGCCGCACGAGGTGACGGCGGCGTTGACGGCGACCGGTGTCGAGGTCCGCAATTCGTACGGGTGCGCGGAACTGGCCGGGGACGTCGTCGAGGGTCCGGTCGGAGACCCGGGCGGCCCCACGGTCGGTCGCCTGTCGGACAGTGGGGTCAGGGTCCTCGACGGCCGGCTGCGACCGGTGCGCGCGGGGGTCGTCGGCGTCGTGTACGTCGCGGGGCCGTCGCTCGCCCACGGCTATCTGGACGACCCCGCCGCCACCGCGCGGGCGTTCGTCGCCGATCCGCAGCGGCCGGGGGAGCGGATGTTCTGCACCGGCGATCGGGGGCGGGTCACCGAGACGGGCGATCTCGCGATCCTCGGACGTCCGGACGGTCGGATGAAGATCAACGGCGTGCGGCTCGAGCGGGCCGAGGCCGAGAGCGCACTCCTGTCGATGCCGGGGGTGGCGGCGGCCGCGGTCGTCGTCGCGTCTACGGACGCCGGTGTCGATACGCTCGTCGGTCTGGTCGAGGCCACCGAACCGTTCGACCGTCTGACCACCGTGCGCGGAGCGTCGTCGTCGTTGCCGCCGGGGGTGGCCGTCGCCGACGTCCGACGCCTGGACCGGCTGCCGACGCTGCCGAGCGGAAAGGTCGACTACGGCGCCCTGCGCGCGGCGATCCCGCACGAGCAGCGCAGCGAGCCCGTCGGAGCGGCGCACCGCACCGTCGCCGATCTGGCCGCGCAGATCCTCGGCGTGGACGACGTCGGTGTCGACGCCGACCTGTTCGCGTGCGGCGCCAACAGCATGCACCTGGTGGAACTGAGCAGACGGGCGCGCGAGGAGGGCTTCGCCTTCACCGCCGCCGACGTGTTCGAACTCCGCACGGTCGGTGCGCTCGTCGACCGATTCGCCGGGTCGCGCAGGCCGGCCGGCGAGGGGTCGGTGACCGCGGTGTCGTCGGCACCGTCGTCGCGCTGGTTCACCGGTGGCTCTCCACCGATCCGGGGCACCGTCGCCTGTCCGGCCGAGGTGGATGTGAGCGCTCTGCGGGAGCGGGTCGGGCGGTTCGCGCGCGATGTGCCCGCGCTGCGGCGGACGGTGTCGGTCTCGCGGCGCGGGCGGATACGGATCGCGCAGTCCGAGGGCTGCGCCGTACCTGTCATCGAACCCGACACCGATACCGACGACGGCGCGGGCACCGCGGTCGTCGTCGACCGAGCGGCGGCGACGCTGACCGTCCGCGCCTCGCCCTTCGTCCTGGACACCGTGTCGGCCCGGAAGGTCGCCGCACTGCTGATCTCCGACGGCGATCGCCCGGAGATCGGTGGCGCCGCGGTCGAAGGCAGCGATGGGGTCCCTGCCGGGCGGACACACGTGTGGTCGAGCGACGGTGGGTCGCGGACAGAGGTCGCGGGCCGGCTGTCGTCGTACTCCGGCGACCGGGCCGCGGCGGCCCGAGCGCTCGCAGCGGCCTTCGTCGCGGTGACCGGCGTGCGTCCTTCGCTGGACGTCGAGTGGCGGCCCGATGTCGAGACGTCGGTTCTCGGACCGCTGACCGATCTGGTTCCCGCAGACGACCTGGACGCCGGCGGTGCCGACCAACTGGACCGGAGGCACGCGGCGGTCGCGACGGCGTGGGGCTCGCGTGAGGGGCGACGAAGCCTGTCCGAGGAGCGTCCCGCCGACGTCGCGGTGATGTTCGACGAACGGTGGGACACCGCACATCCGGTGACCGTCGTGGTCGCCGACGACGGAAGCGTCGTCGCCCACACGTCGTCGCCGGACTGTCCGCCGGACGTCCTCGCGGCCGTGCTCGCGCGATGGGATGCCGACCCGTCGAGCCCGCCGATCACCTGACCCGCGCAGCACGCACCGTTCTCCGCGGCCGGCCGGGTGAGGTGTTGCACGGTGCGCGCGACACCTGACGTAGACTCACTACCCGTCGGCCGCCGAGTCCCCAGCAAGGCTGCCGATGTGACCGGACGGCGCTGCGCGCCGTCGTATGCCGTGACGGCCGGTCCCCGCTCTCGTAGCTCAGGGGATAGAGCACCGCTCTCCTAAAGCGGGTGTCGCAGGTTCGAATCCTGCCGGGAGCACCACGATTCGCGGCGTTCGCCGAGATATCCGCGGCAGGCAGGGACTTTCGCGGCATTCGGGAATGCCGCGAAAGTCGGGCTAAGCCGCGGATACCTCGACGGCGACCGGTTTCTCGGCATCGGCGATGCGCGTGCTGTCCTTGACGATGAACTGGCCGGTGCTCGACGCCGTGCCGCTCGCGCGCACTACCGTGTACACCATGACTGCACAGAAATCGGGCGCGCTCACCGTGCTGGTGACCGGCGCAAGCAGCGGCATCGGCGCGGAGGTCGCACGGCAGATGGTGGCTGCGGGCCACGACGTGTACGGCACCAGCCGCAACCCCGACACCGTGAAGGACCCGGTCCCGGGCGTCACGTATGTCCGCCTGGACAACGCCGACTACTCGTCGGCGGCCGAGTGCGTCGCCGCGGTCGGCGAGGTCGACGTTCTGATCAACAACGCGGGCGAGAGCGCGGCCGGCGCGTTCGAGGACACCCCGATGGACGCTGTGGAGCATCTCTTCGCGGTCAACGTGTTCGGCCCCGTCGCCCTGACCAAGGCGGTGCTGCCCGGGATGCGGCAGCGGCGACGCGGCACCGTCGTCATGGTGGGATCGATGCTCGCGAGCTTTCCCGTCGCTTTCCGCACCAACTACGCGGCCACCAAGGCGGCGCTCAAGGGCTACGCGATGGCTCTGCGCCGCGAAGTGGCGCCCTACGGAGTCCACGTGGTGACCGTCGAACCCGGCACCATCGCCACCGGCATCGGCGACCGACGCACCATCCACATCGGCGACGACTCGCCCTACCGCGCCGAATACGAGACCCTCGCGGCCGCCACCCGCGCCAACGAGGACAAGGGCATCTCGGCGACGGCGATGGCGAAGACCGTCGTCGACGCCGCCCTCGCCGAACAGCCGAAACCGTTGTACGCACGCGGCAATCGCGCGCCGATCGTGTTCGCTCTGCAACGACTCGCCCCGCGTCAACTGGTGCTCGACCTGACGGCGCGTGTGCACGGGCTGGCTCGGATCCGCCCGTGACCGCGGTGACTCTCCGCGTGATCGGCATCGGCCCCGGAGGCCCGCGCCAGATCACCCTCGAAGCCGTCGACGCGATCGCCGAGACCGACGTGTTCCTGATCCTCGACAAGGGGGAGCGCACCGCCGAACTGACCGCGGCTCGCCGACAGATGCTCGACGCGCACGCCGCGCCCGGCCACGCCGTCGTCGCGGTCGCCGATCCACCGCGCGACCGGAACCCCGCCGATTACGAGGCCGAGGTCCGTCGCTGGCACGCCGCTCGGGTCGATGCGATCGACGCCGCTCTGGTCGAGCACCTGCCCGACGGCGGGAACGCCGCGATCCTCGTCTGGGGCGACCCGGCCCTCTACGACTCGACGCTGCGCATCACCGACGCCCTCGCCGCACGACGCGGCGACCTGACCGTCGAGGTGATTCCCGGCGTCACCAGCGTGTCGGCGCTGACCGCGGCGCACGGCATCGTCGCGCACGGCATCGGCGAACCGATGTTCACCACCACGGGTCGTCGGTTGTCCGACACGCCCGCCGGGGCGGACCTCAATCAGTTCGTCATGCTCGACTCGTCGCTGGCGTTCCGCGAGACCGCCGCACCCGACGACCTCGTCCACTGGGGCGCCTACGTCGGCACCGAACACCAGATCCTGGTGAGCGGGCGGGTCGGTGACGTGACCGACGAGATCGTCGCCAGACGCGCCGAGGCCCGTGAGCGGCTGGGCTGGATCATGGACGTCTATCTGCTGCAGAAGCGGCGCTGAGCGGTCGGCCCGCCGAACCGTTCGCACCCGTACCGCCGGCGTCGCACTGACTCGACGCGCCCTGATCGGCGGCCCGCCCGCTGAGCGCGTCGACCGAGTAGCCCGACCTCGGCGCCGCTGCGCGACATCGAGACGGCTCCGTAGTGGATCGCCGACGGGCGCTGGTCACCAGGGACTTGCCAGTGCGTCGAGCACCCGATCGGCGATCTCGCCGCGGCAGATGACGAAGTCGGGCATGTACGGCTGCGGATTGTTGTAGACGATCTCGCGTCCGTCGATGCGGCTGCAGTGCAGTCCCGCGGCCGATGCGACGCCCACCGGCGCACAGTTGTCCCACTCGTACTGTCCGCCGGAGTGCACATAGGCGTCGGCGTCGCCGCGGACCACGGCCATCGCCTTGGCGCCCGCGGACCCGATGCGCACCGATTCCATGTTCAATCGGTCGGCGACAGCCGCCGAATGATACGAGTGTCCGTACCGCGACACCGCCAATCGGTGGGTCAGGGGACCGGTGACCTCGTCGACGGTGTCGCTGCGGAACACCTCGCCCCGAGCGGGCAGCGACACGGCGGACGCGTCGGGGGCGCCGTCGACGGTCAACGCGACGTGCACCGCCCAGTTGTCGGTGCCCATCGAGAACTCGCTCGTCCCGTCGAGCGGATCGATGATCCACACGCGCCGCGCCGTCGACCGGTCGCCGACGTCGTCGGCCTCCTCCGAGAGCACCGCGTCGTGCGGGCGATGAACCCGCAGGACCGTCGAGATCCACGCCTGAGCGAGGGCGTCGCCCACATCACCGACGATGCGACCGTCCAGCAGGCGCCGGTGGCGGATGCCGTTGAGGATCTCGCCCGCGCCCTCGGCGATGTGTGCGGCGAGATCGGCGTCCGAGAGTGCAGGCATCCATCTACCAAATCACATCGGTGGCAACCCATGTCGCCGCGCGGCGGTACACACTGGAACCATGCCGGAACTTCCTGAAGTCTCTGCGATCGCCGCGTACCTCGACGAGCGCACGGCCGGGCTGCCGATCCGACGCGTCGACGTGGCCTCATTGGCGGTGCTCAAGACCGCCGATCCGCCGTACACCGCGCTGACCGGGCGCACGGTGCGGGCCGTCGACCGGATCGGGAAATACCTGGTGATCCGGACCGTCGCGGGCCCCGACTCCACCGACGACGGCGAGATCGACCTGGTGATCCACCTCTCGCGCGCGGGTTGGGTGCGGTGGAGCGGCGCGCTGTCGCCGACCCCGCCACGTCCCGGCGGTAGGAGTCCGATCGCGCTGCGCGTGCACTGCGGTCTGCCCGGTGAGGGCTTCGACGTGACCGAGGCGGGCACCCAGAAGCGTCTCGCGGCGTGGATCGTCCGGGAGACCTCCGACGTCGAACGCATCGCGACTCTCGGCCCGGACGCACTGGCCGTCTCTCGCGAGGACTTCGGCGCGATCCTGGCCGGGACCACGTCGCGGCTCAAGACGGTTCTGACCGACCAGCGCACGCTCAGCGGCGTCGGCAACGCCTACTCGGACGAGATCCTGCACACCGCGCGGCTGTCGCCGTTCGCCTCTGCCAAGACCCTGTCCGACGAGCACGTGGACGCGCTGTACGCGACGATGCGGGCGGTTCTGATCGAGGCGACGTCACGACTGACCGACCGCGAGGTCGCGACCATGAAGTCCGAGAAGCGGACCGGTCTGCGAGTGCACGCCCGGACGGGACTGCCGTGCCCGGTGTGCGGCGACACCGTCCGCGAGGTCTCCTACGCCGACCGCTCGTTCCAGTACTGTCCGACCTGTCAGACCGGTGGCAAGATCCTCGCCGACCGTCGCATGTCGCGGCTGCTGAAGTAGAGCTCCCGGCTACCGCACCCTGGTCTGGATAAGGGCGACGTTGTAGTCGTCCCACCGGCTGGCGTTGAAATACAGCTCGGGGCCGGTGCCGCGCAGCGCGGGCGACGACGGGAGCATCATCGGTGCGTACAGCTCCAGGCTCGCCGGGGCGATGCGTCGCGCGTGGCTCCACGGACCCTGCGGACGGCTCGCGGTGCGCATGAGCACGCCGTTCGGGCTGTCGAGCATCACGTACTTGTTCAGCACCGGGCTGAACGCCACCGACAGTTCGGTCACCGGCCGCCGTACGATCGGCGCCGGGTTCGACGCTGGTCCGCCCCACCTGGTGCCCGTCCAGTACTGGTACCTGCTCGGATCGAGGATGTCACCGGGGCGGAACCGGGCGATGTGCGCCGAACCGAACCGCCCGTTCGGGGTGCCGTACTGGTAGATCCAGCCGGCGTCCGCACCCCGGCCTTCGACATAGGCGCTCTGCTGGAACAGCGGATTCACGTGGTTCACCGACGGCCAGCCCGCGGGCAGCGCGGCGTCGACGCCCACGTTCACCCGGATCGTGCTCTGCGGTGTGAACCAGGTGCGACCGTTGTCGGAGGAGACCGCCGTCGCCGAATAGTTGGTGTCCCAGCGGCTCGGCGGACCCCAGGCCCGGACCGACATGTAGTTCACGTACTGCTTGCCGCCGATCGAGATGCCCGCCGTCGGAATCTTGGTCTTCTCGATGCCGCTGAATCCGACGGCTCCGAACATCGGCCCCGCGTATCCGGTGCGCGAGAGCGTGAGCCCGTCGGCGAGATTCCGGTCGGTGGTGCGCAACAGCGTGTTGTTGCGCCAGCCGCGGTCCTGCCGTAGGCAGTTGCCGAAGGTGTCGCCGAACGCCATCAGCGTCTGTCCGCGCCCGTTGTCCCAGGCGACGCCAACGTCGGTCCCGGAGATCCCGAAACGGCCGAAGGTCTGGTTGTGGCTGCGCGGACCGGTGACCCAGGAGACGGTGCGCGTGCGGCCGTTGTCGAAGTGCGGCAGCGGCTTCTGCGGTCCCTGTGCGGCACCGCCGCGCGGGAAGCCGAGCGACCCGAAATCGAACGGCAGCGGAATCCCGGTGCCGGAATTGCTGCACGCACCGGTGGCGGCGGCCCGCGGGGCGGGGGCCACCGCGGTCAGCGTCGCGGCGGTCAGTGCCGCCCCGACCGCGAGGGTCGTGATGGTTCGAACAGATCGGCGCATCGTCAGTCCTCTGACGGGGATACATGGTCTTCATCCTTTGTACAGGGGACGTCGACTCCTGCGAAGAGAGTCGGCGAACATCGCCCATCACGATCCGATGACGCTGCTGGAGAACGAATGCCGTGGAACGGGCGTCCGCCGCGGACAGCGGTTCCGCGACAGTCGGTCGGCCGGTAGATTCGGCGGACATGACGCGCGAGAAGATCATCATCAGCGGCGCCAGTTCCGGTCTGGGGGAGGGGATGGCGCGGGAGTTCGCCGCTCGTGGCCGCAGCCTCGGACTCACCGCCCGCCGTGTCGACCGGCTCGAAGCGCTGGCCGCAGAGCTCGCGCCGACCGCCCCGACGGTGGCCGTCGCCGGGCTCGACGTGACCGACGTCGATGCGGTTCCGGGCGTGTTCGGCGATCTCGCCGACCGCCTCGGCGGCGTCGATCGGGTGATCGTCAACGCGGGGCTGGGCAAGGGCGCCCCGATCGGCACGGGGAAGGCGGCGGCCAATATCGAGACCGTCCAGACCAATCTGGTCGGCGCGCTCGCCCAGATCGAGGCGGCTCTGGAGATCTTCCGTGCGCAGAACAGCGGTCACCTGGTGCTGGTCAGTTCGATGAGTGCGGTGCGCGGTCTCCCGAAGGCTCAGGCCGCGTACTCCGCGTCGAAGGCGGGGCTGGCCACGCTCGGACAGGGACTGCAGGCCGAACTCGCGGGCAGTCCGATCGCCGTCACCGTGCTGCTGCCCGGCTACATCGAGACCGATATCAACCGCGGCGTCAAGACGTCCATGATGACCGATACGGATGCGGGCGTCGCGGCGATGGTGAAGGCCATCGAGGCCGAACCCGCGCGAGCCGCCGTACCGGGCTGGCCGTGGACGCCGATCTCGTGGGCGTTGCGGCATCTGCCCGATGCGATCACCGCGCGCATGGTGTGACGATCGGACGGGCGAATCCCGCTGCGACGACATATGGTTGAGCCATGCTGGGCTCTGGAGACGATGGGCGCGACGACTACGACATCACGGCGACCGTGTCATGGCATGCGCTCGCCGCGCACTACTCGCACGTGTACGCCCTGCACCTGCGTGAGCTGTTCGCCATGGACCCGGACCGCGGGTCGTCGCTCGTGGTGGACGCGGGCGATCTGCACATCGACTATTCGAAGAACCTGGTCACCGGGGAGACCCTGGAACTCCTGATGAGCCTGGCCCGGGAGGCAGGCCTCGAGGACGAGCGCGACGCGATGTTCGCCGGCCGACACCTGAACACCTCGGAGGACCGTGCCGCCCTGCACATCGCGCTGCGGCTGCCGCGCGAGGCGGAGCTCGTGGTCGACGGACAGGACGTCGTCGCCGAGGTGCACGCCGTCCTCGACGCGATGGGCGACTTCAGCGACCGGGTCCGCAGCGGCGAGTGGGTCGGCCACACCGGCGAGGCGATCACCGACGTCGTCAACATCGGCATCGGCGGCAGCGATCTCGGACCCGCGATGGCCTACGAGGCGCTGCGCCACTATCGGCGCGACGGTCTCCGCTGCCACTTCGTCTCGAACATCGATCCGGTGGACGTCCTCTCGACGCTCGACGAGCTCGATCCGGCGACCACGCTCGTCGTGGTCGCGTCGAAGACGTTCACCACGCTGGAGACCATCACCAACGCGATCGCCGCCCGCCGCTGGCTCCTCGACGGCCTCGGCGTGACCGGCGATGCTCCCGAGGTGGTCGCCAAGCACTTCGTCGCCGTCAGCACCAACGCCGACGAGGTCGCGAAGTTCGGCATCGACACCGACAACATGTTCGGCTTCTGGGGATGGGTCGGCGGACGCTACTCGGTCGACTCGGCGATCGGTCTGAGTCTGATGATCGCGATCGGACGGGACGGCTTCGCCGAGTTCCTCGCCGGATTCCGCGCCGTCGACGAACACTTCACGACGGCGCCGCTCGAACGGAACGCTCCGGTTCTGCTCGCGATGATCGGCATCTGGTACTCGAACTTCTTCGGGGCGCAGAGTCAGGCGGTGCTGCCGTACGCGGAAGACATGGCACGGTTCCCGGCGTACCTGCAGCAGTTGACGATGGAGTCGAACGGCAAGTCGGTCACCGCCGTCGGACGCCCGATGACCACGACCACCGGCACCGTCTACTGGGGTGAACCGGGGACCAACGGCCAACACGCGTTCTATCAGCTGCTGCACCAGGGGACCTGGCTGGTGCCCGCCGACTTCATCGGGTTCGCCCGGCCAACCGACGATCTCGACATGTCCGACGGCACCTCGATGCACGACGTCCTGATGGCGAACTTCTTCGCCCAGACCGAGGTGCTGGCGTTCGGAAAGACCGCCGATGACATCGCCGCCGAGGGGGTGCCCGCCGGCCGCGTGCCGCACAAGGTGATGCCCGGCAACCGACCGTCGACGTCGATCCTCGCACCGGCTCTCACTCCGTCGGTCCTCGGTCAGCTGATCGCACTCTACGAGCACATCACCTTCGTGAAGGCGATGATCTGGGGCATCGATCCGTTCGATCAGTGGGGTGTCGAACTCGGCAAGGCGAAGGCGGGCGAACTGGTCGGTGTCATCACCGACGACGAGCCGCCCGCCGACGGACACGACTCGTCCACCGAGGCGCTGGTCCGCTGGTACCGCGCGCAGCGAGGCCGATAGCGGACGGGTCTAGCGACCCAGCGGACCGCGTCCCAGACGAAGCAGGAGCATGGCGAGGGTGTGGCCCTCGGAGCCGAGTGCCGAGAAGCGGTCGAGGACCTTGACCTCACGGCTGTGCACCAGGCGCGGGCCGCCGGTGGCCATCCGGTACGCGCCGATCTTCTTCGACACGGCGCTGCGTCGTTGAACGGCGGCCAGGATGAGCGCGTCCATCCGGTCGATCTCCAGGCGCAGCGTGTCGATGTCGTCGGGCAGGTCCGCGACATCCGCGCTCAGGTTCTCGATTCCCAGGTCCCGGTCCGCCGGGTCGGTCGACTCACTCACGTCTAGGATTTTGCCACGTCGGCCGCGCGCGGTGGTGCGAGACCGGCGTGGGGCTCCGTCGCCGCCGGACTCGTGCGCGACAATGTCGGGATGCTCCAGGCACGCAAGATCACCGCAGTCGCCGCCGTGCTGCTCGTCGCGCAACTCGTCGTGCGCGCGTGGCTCGTCGCGCGAGGCAACTTCTACTGGGACGATCTGATCCTCGTCTCGCGGGCGTCGTCGTATCCGATCCTGTCGTGGGACTACCTCGGACACAGTCACGACGGGCACCTGATGCCCGGCGCGTTCCTGGTGGCCGGGGTGACGACGGCGATCGCTCCGGTGCAGTGGTGGCTGCCGGCGGCGACGCTGGTGGTGCTGCAGGCGCTCGCCTCGCTCGCGGTGTGGCGGATGATCCGCATCATCGCCCCGCGCGCCGGACTCGGCGCGGTCGCGGCCCTGGGCTTCTACCTGTTCGTGCCGATGACGGTCACCGCCTACGCCTGGTGGTCGGCAGGCCTCAACACCCTGCCGCTGCAGGCGGCGATGGCCTATGTCGTGGGCAACGCCGTTCTGCTGGCGCGGGGCGATGCGACCGGCGCGCGGGCTCGGCGGCTGCTGATCGGATCCGGCGTCGCCTTCGTCGTCGCGCTGCTGTTCTTCGAGAAATCGCTGGTGATCGCGCCGGTCGCGTTCGTCGCCGCGCTGTTGGCCGTCCGCACACCGCGCCCGACCGGGCAGTTCGCCGAACCGGTCGACTATCGGACGTCCGCGTTGACCCTCGCATTCACCCGGGCTCGCACGCTGTGGGTGGTCCTGGGCGTCGTCTTCATCGCGTGGGCGGTTCTGTTCTCCGCGACGACGACGGCCACCTCCGGAGCGCACTCGATGTCCCAGACGGCCCATCTCGTGTGGCGCAGCGTCAACAACGCGATCGTTCCGTCGTTGGTGGGCGGTCCGTGGGACTGGGAGCGCTGGGTGCCGTCGCCGCCGATGGGATTCGCGCCGACGTGGATGATCGTCGTCGGCTGGGTGGTGCTCGCGGCCCTCGTCGTCGTCACGGTGCGTGCGCGACGCGGCGTCGCCGTGATCTGGCTGTGTGCGGCGATCTACGCGGTCGCCGCGCAGATCCCGGTCATGTGGACGCGATCGAGTGAGAACACCGCCCTCGAACTAGCCCAGACCCTGCGCTATCTGCCCGACACCGCTCTGGTCCTGACGATCGCCTTCGCGTTCATCGCCGCGGCTCCGCGCGCCGCCGGAGCGCATTTGGCTCCGGAACGGTCGGATCGTCGCCCGGTCGCGGTGGCCGCCGTCGTCGGAGTGCTGGTGCTCGTCTCGTCGATGGTCTCGGTGAGCGCGTTCTCGACCTCGTGGCGCGACGACCCGACCGCCGACTATCTGGCCAACGCGAAGCAGTCGATGAAGGACAACGCGGGCCGTACGATGTTCGACCAGGCGGTTCCGCTCGAGGTCTTGCTCCCGGTGGCCTATCCGAACAACCAGATCAGCCGTATCTTCGCGCGGCTGCCGGAGCGGCCGGACTTCGGTTCCCACACCGACGATCTGGTCGTCCTGGATCCCAACGGCAAGGCCGTGCCCGGCGCTGTGACGCGCGATCGGACGATCTCCGAGAGCGCCGGATCGTGCCGCCGACCGGGGATCACCGGTACGCAGCGGTTGCCGCTCGACGGTCCGCTCATCGAGATCCAATGGACCGTCCAGTTGAGTTACTGCGCGGACCGCGACGGTGAGATCGAACTCCGGCTCGAGGGCGGTGCGCCGCTGCGCGTTCCGGTGACGTCGGGTCTGCACTTCGTCTACGCGCAGCTGATCGGCCACGGCGACGCCCTGCAGATCCGCCCTGTCACGCCCGGTCTGCGTCTGCACACCGGCGAGGGCAGGGTCGGAACGCCGGTGATGGCGGGCCTGGCGCCCTGACAGTGGACGACGGCGCACGGGCCGGGTCGAGAGTCGGGACTGTCGGACCTCGCGGGTAGCCTGGCTAGGCGATGAACTCTGTGAATCTTTCTCAAACCGGCCACGGCGACGCGGACCTGAGCGACCGTGGGCGCGAACTGATCGACGGGCTGAACCCGCAACAGCGAGCGGCGGTGGTCCACCAGGGTGCCCCGCTGCTGATCGTCGCGGGCGCCGGTTCGGGAAAGACCGCGGTGCTGACCCGCCGGATCGCCTTCCTGCTCGCCGAGCGGGACGTGACACCGGGGCAGATCCTGGCCATCACGTTCACGAACAAGGCCGCTGCCGAGATGCGCGAACGCGTCATCGATCTCGTCGGTCCCCGCGCCGCCTACATGTGGGTGTCGACCTTCCATTCGACGTGCGTGCGGATCCTGCGCGCCCAGTCCGGTCTGCTGGGCGACCGGAACTCGAACTTCTCGATCTACGACGCCGACGACTCGCGGCGGCTGCTCGGCATGGTGATCCGCGACCTCGGTCTGGACCCGAAGAAGTTCTCCCCGCGAGGTGTCGGCACGCAGATCTCGAATCACAAGAACGAACTGGTCGATCCGGAGGAGGCGGCCGCGGCCGCGCGGTCGGGCGGGACCGACACGGCCGCCGAGGGTGATCCGACGGCGCTGACCGTCGCCGAGATCTACGGCGAATACCAGCGGCGCCTCGCCGCGGCCAACGCCTTCGACTTCGATGATCTGATCGGCGAGACGGTGTCGCTGCTGCAACGTCATCCGGAGGTCGCCGAATACTACCGACGACGCTTCCGACACGTCCTCATCGACGAGTATCAGGACACGAACCACGCCCAGTACGTCCTGGTGCGCGAGCTCGTCGGCGAGGAGCCTGCGGAGGGCGGCGGCGGCGGGACGTCGCCGTCGGAGCTGTGCGTGGTCGGCGACGCCGACCAGTCGATCTACGCGTTCCGCGGTGCGACGATCCGCAACATCGAGGAGTTCGAACGGGACTACACGAATGCGGAGACGATCCTGCTGGAGCAGAACTACCGCTCCACCCAGACCATCCTGTCGGCGGCCAACGCCGTGATCTCCCGCAACACGGGGCGCCGCGAGAAGCGACTGTGGACCGATTCCGGCGACGGCGAGCTCATCACCGGTTACGTCGCCGACTCCGACCGCGACGAGGCGGCGTTCATCGCCAAGGAGATCGAACAGCTCGTCGACTACTCGATCGGCGGTTCGGCCAGTCACACCTACGCCGACGTCGCGGTCTTCTACCGGACCAACACCGGCTCCCGCGCGCTCGAAGAGGTGTTCGTGCGGCACGGTCTGCCGTACAAGGTGGTCGGCGGCACCAAGTTCTACGAGCGCAAGGAGGTCCGCGACATCGTGGCCTATCTGCGCGTGGTGGCCAACCCGGACGATCAGGTGAGCCTGCGCCGCATCCTCAACACCCCGCGCCGAGGCATCGGCGACCGCGCCGAGGCCTGCGTCGCCGTGCACTCGGAGAACCTGGGAGTCAGCTTCTACCAGGCGCTCATCGACGCCACCGAGGGGCGTGTCGCGCTGTTGAACACACGCGCGGTGAAGCAGATCACCGGCTTCGTCGACCTCATCGAGGGGCTGCGCAGCGACTATCTGATGTCGTTCGGCGCGGTGGGCGGCGACGAGGCCGACTCCGCTGTCGCCGATGCGACCACCGAGGGCGCCGACATCGGCGACCTGGTCGACGCGATCATCGACCGCTCCGGTTATCGCGCCGAACTCGAGGCGTCGAACGATCCGCAGGACGGTGCGCGGCTGGACAACATCAACGAGTTGGTCGCCGTCGCCCGGGACTTCAGCCTCGAGGCCGCACAGGCCTCCGACGACGTCGACCTCGAAGCTCCCGTTCCGACGGAGGAGGGCGAACCCGAGCCGGGATCGCTCGCCGCCTTCCTGGAGAAGGTCTCGCTGGTGGCCGACGCCGATCAGGTGCCCGACGAAGGCGAGGGCGTCATCACCATGATGACGCTGCACACCGCGAAGGGACTCGAGTTCCCGGTCGTGTTCGTCACCGGCTGGGAGGACGGGCACTTCCCGCACATGCGAGCCCTCGGCGACCCGAACGAACTCAGCGAGGAACGCCGCCTGGCCTACGTCGGCATCACCCGCGCGCGGCAGCGGCTGTACCTGACGCGCGCGATGTCGCGCGCGTCGTGGGGGCAGCCGGTGTCGAACCCGGAGTCGCGCTTCCTCCAAGAGATTCCGCAGCACCTGATCGACTGGCGCCGAACCGAACCGCGTCGGGCACCACGTGAATCGTCCGGCGGAGCGTTCGGCTACTCGTCGGGTGGATCGGGATTCGGCGGATCGAGCCGTCGTACCTCGTTCGGCGCTCCCGACCCGTCACGCGCGCGAAACAAGACCGTGCACTACGAGATCGGCGACCGCATGAACCACCCGAAGTTCGGGATGGGCAAGGCCGTGGCCAAGGAGGGGACCGGTATCACCGAACGGATCACCTTCGACTTCGGCGGCAACGTGGGACGCGTGACGCTGATGACCGCGGGCGGACTGCCCGGGGAGAAACTGTAAGAGGACGCGGTGTTCGGCCGGTCCGCGATCAGCCGTGCAGCGCCGACAGGCGGATTCCCTCTTTGGCGAGCCAGATGGCGGGATCCATCTTCATGTACTTGCCGCCCACCAGGACCCACTTCTCGAAGTGCAGATGCGGTCCGGTGGAGAAGCCCTCGCTGCCCACGAGCGCGATGACGTCGCCCGCGGTCACCTTGTCGCCCTTGCTGACCTTGACGCCGGAGCTGGCCATGTGGCCGTACATCGTGATGGTGCCGTCGGGCGCCTTGATCTGCACCCAGTTGCCGAAGCCCGACGCCGGACCGGCCTGGACGACGACACCGTCGGTCGCGGCGTGGATCGGCGTGCCCAGCGGAGCCGCCATGTCGATGCCACCGTGGAAGGTGCCCCAGCGCGGCGCGAACGCCGACGTCAGGTCGTAGACGCCGAGCGGGATCGGGCTGACGACGAGCGGCTTGCGCGCGGCGGCTTCGGCCGCCGCCTTCTGCTTGGCGATCTTGGTGCCCTGCGTCAGTTGATCGCCGTAGACGCTCATATCGGCGTCCGGCGTCGACTCGACGACGCCCGGGCCCAGATCGCTCTCGGTTCCCGAGGCGGCCAGGGCGACGGTGGGCGACGCGGCCTGGGCCTGGGGCTCGGGGGCGGGCTCGGCGACGTTGGCGTGCTCGACGCCGGTCCCCGCAGCGATGGCTCCGGCGCCCGCGGCGATCGCGACAAGAGCGGTGCGGGCCTTGAGCTTGGAGGAGGGGACCGGGATCCGGTGCCGTCCGGTGGACGCGGGCTGCGATGCGGCGACGGTCGAGGAGGGGGATCCCTCCGTACACATAGCGCCGTCTACCGCCACCGTCTCGTCACCTCGTCATCGCATCCGGTTTGTCGTGACCATCTCGTTACCAACCTTGTTGACGGTAACCAACAGGCCGCCTTAAGTCCACCTTGAGCGAGAACCGAGTGAGATGGGGCACAAGGGGTCGCACCCGCTGTGAGTGCAGTCTTCGACAGGATTACAGTCCGTTATGGTCCGCGTTACACCGAGGCGGACGAAACTTACTTCAGATGGTGAGCTGAATGGATCTCTTCGAATACCAGGCGAAGGAACTGTTCGCCAAGCACGGAGTACCCACCACACCCGGTCGGGTGACCGATACTGCCGCCGATGCGCGGGCGATCGCCGAGGAAATCGGCAAGCCCGTCATGATCAAGGCGCAGGTCAAGGTCGGCGGCCGCGGCAAAGCGGGAGGCGTCAAGTACGCCGCTACTCCGGATGACGCGCAGACACACGCCGAAAACATCCTCGGGCTCGATATCAAGGGTCACGTCGTCAAGAAGCTCCTCGTCGCTGAGGCCAGCGACATCGCCGAGGAGTACTACATCTCGTTCCTGCTCGATCGGTCCAACCGCACCTACCTGGCCATGTGCTCGGTCGAGGGCGGCATGGAGATCGAGGAAGTCGCCGCTACCAAGCCGGACCGCCTGGCTCGCATCGCCGTCGACGCCGTCAAGGGTGTCGACCTGGCGTTCGCTCGTGAGATCGCCGAGGCCGGCCACCTGCCCGCCGAGGTCCTCGACGCCGCGGCCGTGACCATCCAGAAGCTGTGGGAGGTCTTCATCGCCGAAGACGCCACCCTGGTCGAGGTCAACCCGCTGGTGCGCACTCCGTCCGACGAGATCCTCGCACTCGACGGCAAGGTCACCCTCGACGAGAACGCCGAGTTCCGTCAGGCCGACCACGCCGAGTTCGCCGACAAGGACGCGACCGATCCCCTCGAGCTCAAGGCCAAGGAGAACGACCTCAACTACGTCAAGCTCGACGGTCAGGTCGGCGTCATCGGCAACGGTGCGGGTCTGGTCATGTCGACGCTCGACGTCGTCGCCTACGCCGGTGAGAACCACGGCGACGTGAAGCCCGCCAACTTCCTGGACATCGGCGGCGGCGCATCGGCCGACGTCATGGCGGCCGGTCTGGACGTCATCCTCGGTGACGCTCAGGTCAAGAGCGTGTTCGTCAACGTGTTCGGCGGCATCACCGCGTGTGACGCGGTCGCCAACGGCATCGTCGGCGCCCTGGCCAAGCTGGGCGACGCCGCGAGCAAGCCGCTCGTCGTCCGCCTCGACGGCAACAACGTCGAAGAGGGTCGCAAGATCCTCGCCGACGCCAACCACCCGCTGGTGACCGTCGCCGACACCATGGACGCCGGCGCCGACAAGGCCGCCGAGCTGGCGAACAAGTAGGAGCGCCGAGAACATGTCGATCTACCTGAACAAGAACAACAAGGTCATCGTCCAGGGCATCACCGGCGGCGAGGGCACCAAGCACACCGCCCTGATGCTCAAGGCCGGAACCAACGTCGTCGGCGGTGTCAACGCCCGCAAGGCCGGCACCACCGTGTCGCACGTCGACGCCGACGGCAACGCCGTCGAGCTGCCCGTCTTCGGTTCGGTCGCCGAGGCCATGAAGGCCACCGGCGCCGACACCTCGATCGCCTTCGTACCGCCGAAGTTCTCGAAGGACGCCATCATCGAGGCCATCGACGCGGAGATCCCGCTGCTCGTGGTCATCACCGAGGGCATCCCCGTGCAGGACTCGGCGTACGCCTGGGCGTACAACGTCGAGAAGGGCGAGAAGACCCGCATCATCGGCCCGAACTGCCCGGGCATCATCACGCCGGGCGAGGCGCTGGTCGGCATCACGCCGAACAACATCACCGGCAAGGGCCCGATCGGCCTCGTGTCGAAGTCGGGCACCCTGACCTACCAGATGATGTACGAACTCCGCGACCTCGGCTTCTCGACCGCCATCGGCATCGGTGGCGACCCGGTCATCGGCACCACCCACATCGACGCCATCGAGGCGTTCGAGAAGGACCCGGAGACCAAGCTGATCGTCATGATCGGTGAGATCGGCGGCGACGCCGAGGAGCGCGCCGCGGCGTACATCCAGGAGAACGTCTCCAAGCCGGTCGTCGGCTACGTCGCGGGCTTCACCGCCCCCGAGGGCAAGACGATGGGCCACGCCGGCGCGATCGTGTCCGGTTCGGCCGGCACCGCGCAGGCCAAGAAGGAGGCCCTCGAGGCCGCAGGAGTCAAGGTCGGCAAGACGCCGTCCGAGACCGCCCGCCTGGCTCGGGAGCTCTTCGAAGCGCTGTGATTCGCGCGTAGAACACGCCACGACGCCCCGGCGCCGCTACGAAGCGGCACCGGGGCGTCGTGTGTTCTGGCATGATCGTCAGGTGATCAGGAGATTCGTCTCGAATGTGGCCAGTCGGGCGATCGCGTTGCCCGGCATCGCGATTCGCTTCGTACTGAGCGAGGCGATCACGTATCTGACCGAGGAGATCGACCTGACCGACGTCCTCTTGCGAGGCGTCGACCCGGACCGGATCGTCGATGCGCTCGATATCGGTGCGGTGATTGCGAAGGTCGATCTGAATCGGCTGCTCGATGACGTCGACCTTGACCGGCTATTGGCGTCCCTTGACCTCAATGCCGTCCTCGACGTCGTCGACTTGCAGCGTCTCGTCGCCCGTCTCGATCTGGATGCACTCGTGGCGACTCTCGATCTGGACGCGGCCCTCGCACGCGTCGATGTGAACGCACTGCTGGACGATGTGGACATCTCGTCGGTGGTGCGCGGTGCGAGTACGACGGTCACTACCGAGATGATCTCGGATGTGCGCGGCGGCAGCGAACGCGCCGACGACGCCGTCGAGAATCTGATGGGGCGCATGCTGCGACGGAAACCTCGCGATGACTGAGGCGCACCCGAAGGCGCCAGTGCGCGACGCGGGGATCGTCAGTCGGACGTGCGCCGCCGGGATCGACGTCGTCGTGGTGCTCGTTCTGATGGGGTGCGGTTATCTCGCGGCGGCGTTCGTCGTGTTCACGATCAATGTCAGCACATTCCACTTCCCTACGGTGTCGTGGATCTTCACTACGGGCGGTTTCGTCGTCGCGTCGATCGCCTATCAATTCCTGTGCTGGGCGGTAACCGAACGCACTGTGGGACAAGCGTTTCTAGGCCTCCGATTGGCGAACTCGAAAGGCGGTCGGGTGCGTGTTCCGCGGATTCTGCTACGGGCGATGTTCTGTGTGGTGTTCCCAGTGGGTCTGGCCTGGGTCGCCTTGTCCACACGCCGACGCTCCGTCCAGGACATCGTGTTGCGCACGCGCGTCGTCTACGTCGATTAACAGACCGACGAAACGGCACTCATCGCCCCTGGTGAGTGGTTGAATACGTCCATGAGCGAACCTCAGCACCCCGGTCAGTCGGACAGCCGCCCGCCCGGCGCGTCGGGGTCTCCGACGTCCGGCGGTTTCGAGCAGCCCACCGCCGCCTTCGGACCGACCGGCCCGACGACCGGCCAGCAGTGGCAGACGCCTCACCCCGGTCCGCCGCCGCCGAGCGGAGCGTATCCGGTCGCTCCCGGGCCGGGGCAGTTCGGTCCCGGCGGGCCGATGCCCGGGCAGCCTCCGTTCCCTCCGGGATATGCGCCGCCGAGACCGTCGTTCGCGGCCATGCTGCCGATGCCGGTGAAGCTCGCGCTGGGCTCGTCGTTGTTCGGCATCGTCACGTTCTTCATGGGGTTTCTCGGGTGGCTGACGATCGACTCGACCATCGAACGCGACGCGGACGAGTGGGCGTCGAACGTGGGCAACTCGTTGGACGTGCCTGCGTTCTTCTCGCCGTCGCTGATCCTGAGCCCGGGATGGTTCTTCATCCTGCTCGGGGCGATCGGCGTCGGCACCATCAGCCTCGTCGCGACCAAGTGGCGCAGGTTCCTGCCGTATCTGGCCTTCGGATCGGTGGTCGGATGGCTGGGACTGTTCGCCTGTGCGATGGGACTGCCGGTCTTCGTCGGATTCGGGCCGGGGGCCTACATCGCACTGATCTTCGGCTTCATCCAGGCCGCGCTGTTGTCGGTGGCCACCCTTCTCGACGGACTGCACGAGGATAAAGTCGGTGGGCAGGGACCGTATCCGCCCGCCTAGACCCCAGCGAGGACCGTGCCAGACTCTGCGACCGATGTACCCGGTGCAGGCGACGCCGCACCGGGTACTCGTCGTTCGCAGGCCAAGGCGGCACGGCGTGCGGAACTGATCGCCGCGGCGGCACGACAGATGGCGCGCAGCGGGTTCACCGCGGTGCGCCTGGAGGACATCGGTGCCGAGGTCGGGGTGAGCGGTCCGGCGATGTACCGGCACTTCAAGTCCAAGGGCGATCTCCTCGACACGATGCTGCTCGACATCTCCGAACGCCTGCACGCGGGCGGCGAGGCCGTCGTCGAAGCCGGGGGAGACCCGGCCGACGTCCTGGTGCGACTCATCGAGTTCCACATCGACGTCCTGGTGACGAAACCCGATCTGATCACCGTGCAGGACCGCGACCTCACGTCGATGACCCCCGACGCCAATCGAACGGTCCGCTCGCTCCAGCGTCGCTACGTCGAACGGTGGGTGGACGTCCTCGTCGCCGCGGTGGGCCCGTCGCTCTCGCGTGACGAGGCCCGTGTTCGCGTGCACGCCGGTTTCGGCCTGCTCAACTCCTCGCCCCGTCTGCCGTCGTATCCCGAGGACAGGTTGCGGGTGCTGCTGACCGAGATGGCTCTCGGGGCGCTGTACGCGGGGTCGTCGAGCGTCTAGGGCGTGTCTCTTAACCTCTTGAGCCAGAGGACGATCGCCCTCACGAGCACCCCGCCACAGTAGTTCGCGTTGTGTTTGTCGTACCGCGTCGCGACACCCCGCCACTGTTTGAACGCGTTGAAACCGCGCTCAACGACATTACGATCGCGATACTTGACCGCGTCGAACGCGGGCGGTCGTCCTCCAGAGCGGCCACGGTTCTTCCTGTTCTGGATCTGGTCGGCACGCTCGGGAATCACCGCACCGATACCCTGACCTCGAAGCAACCGACGGATCGTCGCTGACGAGTACGCCTTGTCCGTCGCCACCCGATCGGGGCGCGTCCGCGGACGCCCGGACCCGACTCGCATGACTCGCACCGCGTCGAGGAGCTCGGGAAACATCGGCGAGTCCCCGGCTTGTCCGGGACCACAGATCACGACCAACGGCAGCCCGTGACCATCACTCAACAGATGGATCTTCGTCGACAATCCACCTCGTGACCTGCCGATCCCGTGGTCGGGAGGCTCCGTCGCGAGATTCTTGTAATTCGCCAGATCCCCCTGTGTCACGCGGGAGGTTCGTGCCGTGTTGATGAGCCCGGTTGATCGTCGAGTCGACACTGACATCCCAGTCAATCAACCCGGCCGCGTCGGCATCAGCCAGAAGCGTCGCCACGATCGCCTCCCACGTGCCGTCCTTGCTGAACCTGTCATGGCGTTTCCACACTGTGCGCCATGACCCGAACTCTGCCGGTAGATCTCGCCAC
Source organism: Gordonia humi (assembly GCF_014197435.1). Classification (NCBI taxonomy): domain Bacteria; kingdom Bacillati; phylum Actinomycetota; class Actinomycetes; order Mycobacteriales; family Gordoniaceae; genus Gordonia; species Gordonia humi. Next base: position 4,642,318 of record NZ_JACIFP010000001.1, on the reverse strand, counting down.
GGCGAGCCCGTTCGATACCGCCAGATGATGCCTTCGAGGACTTGCCGGTGGTCTCGATAAGGGCGCCCGCCCTTCGCTGACGCGACTGGCATCAACGGAGCGATCCGTTCCCACATCTGATCATCGAGCATCTCGGTTCGTGACACCCGTCAATCCTGCCGGAACCAGCGAGAAACGGTTAAGAGACACGCCCTAGCGGGACGCCGGCGCTCGGATCGACGAAGAACGGGTCGTCCACGCTTCCGCTCTTTGAGAACCTGCGGAGTCTTCCAGTGCGGCTAGGTCTCACCGTCGGCGTGGTTCCCAGTCACGGACGACTGAGAACCACGCCGATGATGCGTGCGTGCTCCTACAACGCGCTCAGCTGCCGCTCCAGTTCCGCGCGGTACCGCTCCACGTTGGCGGTTTTGACGCCTTCGTAACCGCGGACCATGTCGGGCAGATCGGCGATGGCGGTCGCGGCCGCGACGCGTTCGGGCGCCGGGTAGGTGCCGAGGGATCCGAGTACGCGGTCGACGGCGTCGCGGTACTCGACGATCAACTCGCGTTCCATCCTGCGGACGTCCGCGCGGCCGAACGGGTCGAACCTGGTTCCGCGCAGCCGCTTCATCCTCGCGAGCGATGCCAGCGCCGGATCGGCCCAGGCTCCCAGAGAGATCTTGCTGCGCATGCCCATCTCGCGCAGCATCGGCGGGTGCAGGCGCACGGAGGTCTTCGCATCGTCGCCGAACTCGTCGGCCACAGTGGCCGCGAAGGTCGCGTCACCGGTCAGACGAGCCACCTCGTACTCGTCCTTGTACGCCATCAGCTTGTACAGGTTTCGGGCGACGGCGCTGGTCAGATCGTCGCCGTGACCGGCTCGGTGCACACGCTGCACATCGGTCAACCAGGCGCGGGCGTACTTCTCGCTCTGGTAGGCGATCAGCTCGTCGTAGCGCCGCATCACCACCCCCGCCAGGTCCTCACCGGCGCCGGTGAGAGCGAGTGCGGCACGACGAGCAGCGTCGCTCGGCGTGTACTCCGGGGCGACGACCCGTACCGAGTTCGCGGCCGCGAGGACCTCCTCCGGCGCGGCGACGGCCTGACGGCCGCGGCGGAACGCCTGCAGATTCGCCTCCACGGCCACCCCGTTCACCTCGATCGCTCGCTCGATCGACTTCGCCGACAACTGCAGCGAACCCGTCTGGAACGCCGCGCCCACCATCAGCATGTTCGCGTACTGCTCGTCGTCGAACAGATCGTCCGACAGTTCGCCCGCGTTCAGATACACCGACCGTGCGACGTGGTCGTCGATCGCCGAACGGACGGCGAACGACTCCGGGAAGTGGACCGACGTGTCGATGACCATCGAGCCTGTCGGGACTTTGGTGGTCGACACGACCGCGACGGTCTTCGACGTCGAGGCGACCTTCAGATTCACCGGGTCGGCGCCGACGAGCTGGTCACAGGCGAGGTAGACGTCGCAGTCGTTCGACGCGACCTTCGCGGCCTGTTCGACGAGACCGGCCGACACCTTGATGTCGCTGACCACGGCACCGCCCTTCTGCGCGAGGCCGGTCATGTCGACGGTGCGCGCCGACAGACCGTCGAGCGTCGCCGCCGTCGCCAGGATCTGCGAGACGGTCACCACACCGGTGCCGCCGATGCCGGTGACACGGATGGTGAAGTTCCCGTCGGTGCGGGCGGGTGTCGGCGCGACGACGGCGTCGCCGGCGATCGACGCGACCCTCTCACGGCTGCGCTCGCGGCCGGGGACGACGCTGACGAACGCCGGGCAGTCGCCTTCGAGGCACGAGAAGTCGAGGTTGCAGGAGCTCTGATCGATCTGGGTCTTGCGGCCGAACTCGGTGTCGACGGGGTGCACCGACAGGCAGTTCGATTTGGCGCCGCAATCGCCGCAGCCCTCGCAGATCCGCTCGTTGATCATCACCCGCTGCTTCGGCGTCTCGAACGTGCCCCGCTTGCGCTTGCGTCGCTTCTCGGCCGCACAGTGCTGATCGTGCACCAGGACCGTCGTGCCGGTGACCGCCGCCAACTCCCGCTGCACGTCGAGCATGTCGTCGCGGTGACGGACCTGGACCCCGGACGGGAGACCGAGCGCCCTGGTGCGCTTCGGGTCGTCGGAGGTGACGACGATCTTGGCGACCCGCTCGGCCTGCAGCAGCGACACCATCTGCGGCAGCGACATCTGCCCGACCGGATCCTGACCGCCGGTCATCGCGACGGTGCCGTTGAACAACAGCTTGTACGTGATGTTCTCGCCGGAGGCGACGGCCGCGCGCAGCGCGAGCGAACCCGAGTGCATGAATGTGCCGTCGCCGATGTTCTGCACGAAGTGCTTCTCGTCGAGGAACGGCGCCATGCCGAGCCACTGCGCGCCTTCGCCACCCATCTGCGTGACGCCCGCGACCTCACCGACCTGCTCGGGCTCCATCAGTAGAACCATGGCGTGGCAACCGATTCCGGCGCCGACGATGGTGTCGTCGGTGACCTTCGTGGAGCTGTTGTGCGGACAGCCGGAACAGAAGTACGGGGTGCGCACGGCCAGCGGCAGCAGGATGCGCTCGCGCGTCGCGTTCTTCTCGTCGACCCAGCGCTGGGCGGGTTCGATGTGGTGGCGTGCGGCCAGGCGCCCCGCGAGACCGCGAGTGACGGCGTCGACGTCGAGTTCGCCGAACCGGGAGAACAGTGTGGAGCCGTCCTCGTTGGCCTTACCGACTATCGCGGGAGCGTCGCTGCGCCGGAACAGGATGTCGCGCATCATCGTCTCGATGAAGTCGCGCTTCTCTTCGACCACGATCACCTCGTCGAGGCCGGCGATGAACTCGTCGAGCACGCCGCGCTCGATCGGGTACACCACGCCGAGCTTGAGGATGCGGATGCCGAGGCGGCCCAGATCGTCGTCGGTGATGCCGATCAGTCGCAGCGCCTCGCGCACGTCGAGGTACGTCTTACCGGCGGCGACGATGCCGATCCGATCGTCGCCGGTGCGCTGGACGATCTTGTTGAGCTTGTTCAGGCGGGCGTACTCGGTGGCGCGGGGCAGACGCGTGGTGAGCTGATTCTGCTCCAACTCCATCAGCGCGGGGCCGAGGAGTCGGCCGGACGGCACATGCGGGCTGGTGCCCAGGCCGCCGTAGTCGACGGTGAAACGATCGAGGTCGACCACCGCGGTCGACGCGCCGTCGGCCACGTGCGCGGAGATCTTCATCGACGTCCACAGACCCGACACGCGGCTCATGAGGGCGGCGTGCACGCCGAAGTCGAGGATGTCGGCGCTGTCGGCGGGGTAGAGGATCGGCATGTACAGATCGGCCAGTGCCATCTCGGACGCGCACGGGACCGTGGAACTCTTGGCACCCGGATCGTCGCCGACGAGCGCGACCGCGCCGCCGACCGAATGGGTGCCGATGATGTTCGCGTGGCGCAGCGCGTCGCTCGCACGGTCCAGACCCGGGGCCTTGCCGTACCAGTAGCCGACGACACCGTCGCGTTTGGCTCCCGTGGCGTCGGCGGCGAGCGTTCCGACCTTGGCGGCGACCTGCGTCCCCATCACCGAGGTCGCCCCGATCTCCTCGTTCAGGCCGGGTCGGTGGACCACGTCCCACGGATCGAGAAGCTTTGCACGACGGGCGATTTCGAGGTCGTATCCGGCCAGCGGTGACCCCTCGTAACCGGAGATGAACGAACCGGTGTGCAGACCGTTTCGGCGATCGAGGACGGCGCGGTCGCGGACCATGCGCACCAGCGCCTGGATGCCGGTCAAGTAGATGCTTCCCGACTCCCGGGTGTAGCGGTCGTCGAGGGAGAAGGATGCGGACGACGTCCGCTCGGTACCCGTCTGGCGGGCACGATTGTCTGCGACGGTCATGGGTTCACCTGGCCTTGTGCGTATCGGCTGCGGTGGGCGTCTCCGAGGTGGTGGAGTCGGCACGCAGCATTGTGTGTGCGGTCGCGAGGGTGGGCGACCTGGCCCCACGATAACGGAATCTGTGATCGCAGTCACGGTGGATGGAACAATTCTCGACAGGCCTGGCGGAAGTGACGCAGATCGCGTATCTTCAAGTTCAGTTAATGGCGACTAACCGAAAGGGTGGGCATGGTCTCGACTTCGCTCGACCAGCAGGCGGTCTCGACAAGCGGGCACCGCGCCAACGTCGCGAGGCTCCGTGATCGCCTCGCGGCCACGGCACAGGGCGGTGGACCCAAGGCACGCGACCGGCACGTCGGCCGCGGCAAACTCCTCGCCCGCGACCGTGTCGACGCGCTCATCGATCCCGGTACCGCGTTCCTCGAGGTCGCGCCCCTCGCGGCGTTCGGCATGTACGACGACAAGGCGCCGAGTGCGGGCATCGTCACCGGCATCGGCCGCATCCACGGTCGCGAATGCATGATCGTGGCCAACGACGCGACGGTCTCCGGCGGCACGTACTACCCGATGACGGTCAAGAAGCACCTGCGCGCGCAGGAGATCGCCTCGCAGAACCGGCTGCCGTGCATCTACCTCGTCGACTCCGGCGGCGCGATGCTCCTCAACCAGGACGACGTGTTCCCCGACCGCGAGCACTTCGGTCGCATCTTCTACAACCAGGCGACCATGAGCGCGGCGGGCATCCCGCAGATCTCGGCGGTGCTCGGATCGTCCACCGCGGGCGGGGCCTACGTCCCGGCGATGAGCGACGAGAACGTCATCGTCCGCAACCAAGGCACGATCTTTCTGGCCGGTCCGCCGCTGGTGAAAGCGGCCACCGGTGAGGACGTGTCGGCCGAGGACCTCGGCGGCGGCACCATGCACAGCTCGATCTCCGGTGTCACCGACCATCTCGTCGACAACGACGAACAGGCGCTCGCCAAGGTCCGCGACATCGTCAAGACCCTCGGCCCGCAGATCCCCGCGCAGTGGGAGACGCGCCCGACCGTCGCACCGACCCGCGACCAGACCGACCTGTACGACGTGGTCCCGACCGACCCGAAGATCCCGTACGACGTCCGCGACGTGATCGAGATCCTCGCCGACGGCGGACAGTACTCGGAGTTCAAGGCGAACTACGGGTCGTCGCTGATCACCGCCTTCGCGACGGTGCACGGACATCCCGTCGGCTTCATCGCCAACAACGGCGTGCTCTTCAGCGAGTCGGCGCTCAAGGGCGCACACTTCATCGAGTTGTGCGACCAGCGCAGGATCCCCCTGATCTTCCTGCAGAACATCACCGGATTCATGGTCGGCCGCGCCTACGAGGAGGGCGGCATCGCCAAGAACGGCGCCAAGATGGTCAACGCCGTGGCCTGCGCCTCGGTGCCGAAGCTGACCGTGATGATCGGTGGATCGTTCGGTGCCGGCAACTACTCCATGTGCGGTCGCGCGTATTCGCCGCGGTTCCTGTGGAGCTGGCCCAACGCCAAGATCTCGGTGATGGGCGGGCCGCAGGCCGCCGACACCCTCGCGACGGTGCGTCGCGCCGGCGTCGAGCGTGCGGGCGGCGAGTGGTCGGCCGAGGACGAGGAGCAGTTCAAGGCCCCCATCCGCGACCAGTTCGAGCGGCAGTCCGACGCCTACTACTCCACCGCGCGGCTGTGGGACGACGGGATCATCGACCCTGCCGACACACGCACGGTCCTCGGACTGGCGCTGGAGGCGTGTCGGCACGCGCCGCTGCCGGAGCCGGGGTACGGCGTGTTCCGCATGTGAGCGCCCTCCGGCTCCCGATCGGCACGGACCTGACCAGCAATAGGTTTCGACTCGCTTCGCCCGCTCGACGAGCGGTCGAAAAAGGAGAACTTCCATGAAGACCATCCGCAAAGTGCTCGTCGCCAACCGCGGCGAGATCGCGGTCCGCGTCATCGACACCCTCGACGCGATGGGTGTCGAGTCGGTGGCCGTCTACTCCGACGCCGATGCGAACGCACCGCATGTGCTCGCCGCGGGCGAGGCCGTCCGCCTCGGCCCGGCGCAGGCGTCGCGGAGCTACCTCGACATCGACAAGGTGATCGCCGCCGCGAAGGCGACCGGCGCCGACGCCGTCCACCCCGGCTACGGCTTCCTGTCGGAGAACCAGGCGTTCGCCGCGGCGCTGGCCGAGGCGGGCATCGTGTTCATCGGACCGCCGACCGAGTCGATCGCCACCATGGGCGACAAGATCACCGCGCGCGCCGCGGTGACGGCCCGCGACGTCCCCGTCGTACCGGGCCTGTCCCGACCCGGCCTGACCGACGCGGACCTCATCGAGGCCGCACCCGACATCGGGTTCCCGGTCCTGATCAAGCCGAGCGCCGGCGGCGGTGGCAAGGGCATGCACCGCGTCGAAGACCCCGCCGACCTGGCCGAGGCGCTCGTCACCGCGCGCCGCGAGGCCGGTGCCGCGTTCGGCGACGACTCGCTGTTCCTGGAGCACTTCGTCGACACCCCGCGGCACATCGAAGTGCAGATCCTGGCTGACGAGCACGGCAACGTCGTACACCTCGGCGAGCGAGAGTGCTCGCTGCAGCGTCGTCACCAGAAGGTCATCGAGGAGGCGCCGTCGGCGCTGCTCGACGAGGCCACCCGCGCTCGTATCGGACAGGCGGCCTGCGACGCGGCGCGCAGCGTCGGCTACACCGGCGCGGGCACCGTGGAGTTCATCGTCTCGGCCCTGCGCCCCGAGGACTTCTTCTTCATGGAGATGAACACGCGACTGCAGGTGGAGCACCCCGTCACCGAACTCGTCACCGGGCTCGACCTGGTGGAGCAGCAGGTGCGCATCGCGCGCGGTGAGGAGCTCTCGTTCACCCAAGACGACGTCACGCTCACCGGTCATGCGATCGAGGCGCGCGTCTACGCCGAGGATCCGACGGCGGGCTTCCTGCCGACCGGCGGCGAGATCGCCGACCTGGTGTGGCCGCGCAGCGACGGGAGCGCGGCGAGCGGGCCGATCCGTCACGGTGCGCGCATCGACTCCGGTGTCGCTCGGGGCAGCGTGATCGGCAGTGACTACGATCCGATGCTCGCCAAGATCATCGTGCACGGCGCCGACCGCGCCGAGGCCGTCGACCGGCTCGACGAGGCGCTCGCGCAGACGCGGCTGACCGGTGTGGTCACCAACATCGACTTCTGTCGGTTCGTACTGGCTCAGCCCGCCGTCCGCGCGGCCGAACTCGACACGGAACTGCTCGATCGCCTCGTCGTCGACTATGCGGCCCCGACTCCCACACCGCAGGCACTGACCGCGGCGGCGCTCGGCGGTCTCGACCTCGGCGACCCGAACGACCTGTGGTCGTCGGCGCTCGGGTTCCGCAACGGTGCGGGATCGTCGTACGTGTCGCGGCTGTCCGTCGACGGTGCGGCCCATACGGTCACCGCGGTCCTGCACTCGTCGGCCGACGCCCGATCGGTGGCGGCCGAGGTGACCGTGGAGTCCGAGGACGCCGAGCCGTGGAGCGCGCACACGGTGCTCACCCCGCGCGGCGACGGCCTGTTCGCCCTCGTCTGCGACGGTGTGCAGCAACGATGGACCGTCCGCGTCGACCCGTCGACTCCGTCCGGGGAGCAGGGGAGGCGCTGGGTGGCCGGTGACGCCGGCACCTGGCAGGTCACCGCGCTGCGGTCGTTGGCCGACGCCGACGCCGAAGCGGCCGCCGGTGATGTGACGAGTCCGATGCCGGGCACCGTCGTCGCCGTGCCCGGAGTCGACGGCGCCGACGTCGAGGCGGGTGCGCCGCTCGTCGTCGTCGAGGCGATGAAGATGGAGCACACTCTCCGCGCCCCGATCGACGGCGTCGCCGCGATCTCGGTGAAGGTCGGCGAGAAGGTGAGCGCCGCGCAGCTGCTGGCACAGGTGGCGGCGGCCGAACAGGTCTCGACTCCGCTCGACCAGCAGTAGGTCCCGACCGGCGGCAGGTCTCGACTCCGCCCGACGAACAGAGAAGGATTCGACTATGGAATTGACTCAGGATTACGCCGACCTCGTGGCCAGCGTGCGCGATTTCGCGCAGAGCGCCGTCGCACCGGTGTCCGCGCAGCACGACCGCGACAAGACCTTCCCGTACGAGGTCGTGAAGCAGATGGGCCAGATGGGCCTGTTCGGACTGCCCTTCTCCGAGGAGTTCGGCGGCATGGGCGGCGACTACTTCGCGCTCGCCCTCGCTCTCGAAGAGCTCGGCAAGGTGGACCAGTCGGTCGCCATCACTCTCGAAGCGGGCGTCAGCCTGGGCGCGATGCCGATCTACAAGTTCGGCACGCAGGAGCAGAAGGAGCGCTACCTCCCGGACCTGGTGGCCGGGCGCAACCTCGCGGGATTCGGTCTCACCGAGCCGGGAGCCGGGTCGGACGCCGGGGCGACGGCCACGACCGCTCGGGTCGACGGAGACGAGTTCGTGATCAACGGCGGCAAGCAGTTCATCACCAATTCGGGCACCGACATCACCTCGTTGGTCACGGTGACCGCGGTGACCGGGCAGAAGCCCGACGGCCGCAAGGAGATCTCGACGATCATCGTCCCGGCGGGCACTCCCGGATTCGTCGCCGAACCCGCCTACGACAAGGTCGGCTGGCACGCCTCCGACACGCATCCGCTGAGCTTCACCGACGCTCGAGTCCCTACCGAGAACCTCCTCGGTGACCGCGGTCGCGGATACGCGAACTTCCTGTCGATCCTCGACGAGGGGCGCATCGCCATCGCCGGTCTGGCGACCGGTGCGGCACAGGGGTGCGTCGACGAGTGCATCAAGTACGCGCAGGAACGCCAGTCGTTCGGTAAGCCGATCGCGGAATACCAGTCGGTGTCGTTCGCGATCGCCCGTATGGAGGCGCGTGCCCACGTCGCTCGTCAGGCCTACTACGACGCGGCCGCCCGCATGCTCGACGGCAAGCCGTTCAAGAAGGAGGCCGCGATCGCCAAGATGGTCTCGTCCGAGGCGGCGATGGACAACGCGCGCATGGCCACTCAGATCCACGGCGGCTACGGCTTCATGAACGAGTACCTCGTCTCGCGCCACTACCGCGACTCGAAGATCCTCGAGGTCGGCGAGGGCACCACCGAGGTCCAGCTCATGCTGATCGCCCGTTCGCTGGGACTGCCGTCATGAGCGGCGATCCGGACGCGGCCCGCGTCCAGCAGCGCGGACTCTGGTTCGAGGAGTTCGAGATCGGCACGGTGTACGAGCACAGCCCGGGGCGCACCGTCACCGAGGCCGACAACGTCCTGTTCACGACGCTCACGATGAACACGCAGGCGTTGCACCTGGACGCCGCGTGGGCGGCGCGACAGCCCGGGTTCGGCGGGCAGCGGCTGATCAACTCGATGTTCACGCTGTCGACGATCGTCGGTCTGTCGGTCTCGCAGCTGACGCAGGGCACGTTGGTCGCGAATCTCGGTTTCAGCGACATCGCGTTCCCCGCGCCCCTGTTCGCCGGCGACACGCTGTACGCGGAGACCGAGTGCACGGGCAAGCGGGTTTCGTCATCCCGGCCGGGGGAGGGCATCGTGAACATCACGCACATCGGCCGAAACCAGGACGGTGTGATCGTCGCGAAGGCATCGCGCGCGACGCTGGTGAAGCTACGACCCGAGGAGAACTGACCGAGATGACCGACCCCTGGATTCCCGCCGGACCCGCCCTGCTGTTCTGCCCGGCCGATCGCCCCGAGCGGTACGTGAAGGCACTCGACCGCGCCGACATGGTGATCCTCGATCTCGAGGACGCCGTGGCGCCCGGCAACAAGCCGGCGGCCAGGGAGGCTCTCGTCGCGAATCCGCTGCACCCCGACCGCGTGATCGTGCGGATCAACCCGGCGGGGACACCCGACCACGACCTCGATCTCGAGGCCGTCCAGGCCACGCCGTACCGCCTCGTGATGCAGGCCAAGACCGAGGACCCGGCGCAGATCACGGCCCACGGCCTGCCCACCATCGCGTTGATCGAGACGCCGATGGGCGCCATGCGCACCGAGGAGATCGTCGCCGCACCGAACTGCGTCGGTCTCATGTGGGGCGCCGAGGACCTCGTCGCCGGTCTGGGCGGATCGTCGAGCCGTTACGGCGACGACGAGGCCGAGACCGGTGAGTACCGCGACGTCCCGAAGTACGTCCGCGCGCGCATGCGCCTGGCGGCCGGCGCCTACCAGAAGGCGGCGATCGACGCCATCCACGCCGACATCGCCGATGTCGACGGCCTCGTCGCCGAGGTCCGCGACGCCGTGGCGCTCGGCTTCACCGCGACCGCCTGCATCCATCCGTCGCAGGCGTCGCACATCCGTGAGGGCTATGCGCCGTCGCCCGAGCGCGTCGAGTGGGCGCGCCGTGTCATGGAAGGCGCCGTGGAGCACGACGGCGGCGTCTTCGCCCTCGACGGGGCGATGATCGACGGCCCCCTCATCGCTCAAGCCCGCGCGATCCTGGCTCGCGCGGGACACCGACCCACCGATTAGCAGTTCACCCCCCCCGGAGGAATGATGTCCGACCAGACGTACGCCGACACCGACTCGTACAGCCGTGGAGAAGCGGAGCCCGCGCTGCTCACCGACACCATCGGTGCGGTGCTCGCCCGGACCGCCGAGCGGTATCCGGACTCGCTGGCGTTGATCGACGCCGCCGTCGACCGGCAGTGGACGTACGCGCAGTTCCGGCGCGATGTGCGTGCGTTGGCCGCTGGTCTGCTGCGTCTGGGCGTACAGCCCGGCGATCGGGTGTCGCTGTGGGCGCCGAATCGTTTCGAGTGGGTGCTGACGCAGTTCGCGGCGGCTGAGATCGGTGCGATCCTCGTCGTGCTGAATCCGTCGTACCGTCGGCACGAATTGGCGTACGCGTTGAAGCAGTCGGGGACGTCGGTGGCGTTGGCCGCCGAGCGGTTCAAAGACTCCGAGTACGCCCAGATGCTCGCCGATGTGCGCGACCAGGCGCCGGAACTGCGCCGGGTGGTGTTGTTCGAGTCGGATGAGTTCGCCGGGCTGTTGACCGAGCCGACCGCCGACGAGTCCGCTCGCGTCGACGAGATCGCGGCCGGGTTGTCGGCGTCGGATCCGATCAACATCCAGTACACGTCGGGGACCACCGGGTCGCCGAAGGGCGTCACCCTGACACACACCAACATCGGCAACAACGGGTACATGGTCGGCGAGCTGGTGGCGTACACCGAGGCCGATCGGATCTGCCTGCCGGTGCCGTTCTACCACTGCTTCGGGATGGTGATGGGCAACCTCGCGGCCGTCTCGCACGGATCGGCGATGGTGATACCGGCTCCCGGATTCGATCCGGCGGCGACGCTGTCGGCGGTCGAGAAGTATCGGTGCACCAGTCTGTACGGCGTGCCGACGATGTTCATCGCGGAGCTGGCGCTGCTCGACACGGTCGCCGGGAGCGGGACCAGTGGGGGCAGTCGGAAGTTCGATCTGTCGACGTTGCGGACGGGCATCATGGCGGGGTCGCCGTGCCCGGAGGCGGTGATGCGACGGGTGATCGACGAGATGAACATGTCGCAGGTGTCGATCTGTTACGGCATGACCGAGACGAGCCCGGTGTCGACGCAGACGCGCACCGACGATCCGTTGGATCTGCGGGTGGGCACCGTCGGGCGCGTCGGACCGCATCTGGAGATCAAGATCGTCGATCCGGTGACCGGCGACGTGCTCCCGCGCGGGGAGACCGGCGAGCTGTGCACGCGCGGCTACTCGGTGATGTCCGGATACTGGAACGAGCCGGAGAAGACCGCCGAGGCGATCGACGCCGACGGCTGGATGCACACCGGGGACCTCGGTGTGATGGGCGACGACGGGTACGCCCGCATCACCGGTCGCATCAAGGACATGGTGATCCGGGGTGGCGAGAACATCTATCCGCGGGAGATCGAAGAGTTCCTCTACACGCATCCGGACATCGTCGACGCGCAGGTGATCGGCGTTCCGGACGCGAAGTACGGTGAGGAGCTCATGGCGTGGATCCGCGTGCGCGAAGGCGCCGAGGGACTGGACGTCGACGCGATCCGCGAGTTCGCGACCGGTCACATCTCGCGGCACAAGATCCCGAAGTACGTGAACGTCGTCGACGAGTTCCCGATGACGGTGACCGGCAAGGTCCGCAAGGTCGAGATGCGCGAGAAGTCCATCGAGATGCTGGGCCTGGGGTAGGGGCATACCCTCCCGTTGGTCGAGTCGGTCGGAACCCCTCGTCCGCGAGTCAGAACCTCTATTCGGTTCTAACTGGCGGAGAAGGGGCTACTCCGCGTCGAACACGGCCTGTACCACCTTCATCGCCGACAGGGCGGCGGGTGCGCCGCAGTAGCCTGCGGTCTGGATGACGGCTTCGGTGATCTCCTCGCGGGTGAGGCCGTTGGTGAGGGCGCCGCGGATGTGGCCGGTGAGTTCTTCGTGGGCGCGCAGCGCGATGAGCATGCCGATGTTGAGGAGGCTGCGGTCGCGGCGGGCCAGGCCGGGGCGGTTCCAGGCGGCGTCCCAGACGTGTTCGGTGACGAAACGTTGCAGCTCCGCCGATTCGGTGCCGTCGGTCCGGGCCAAGGCGCGGTCGACGAACTCGTCGCCCATCACCTCGCGTCGGACGGTGAGTCCGGTGTGGAAGGCGTCGTCGGAAGCAGTCATGAGCGGACCTTCTTTCTCGTCAGTGGAGACAAGTGTCCCGCACCGCCGAGTGAGTCGGCGATGCGGGACGTCGTGGGGCGGGCTACTTCGCGGGAACCGTGAGGATCAGCGCGTCGCCTTGACCGCCCGCACCGCACAGTGCGGCCGCACCGATACCGCCGCCGCGACGGCGCAGTTCGTGGATCAGGTGCACGACGATCCGCGCACCGGAGGCGCCGATCGGGTGGCCGATCGCGATGGCGCCGCCGTCGACGTTGACGATCTCATCGCTCACGCCGAGTTCTTTCATCGCGGTCAGGCTGACCGCGGCGAAGGCCTCGTTGATCTCGAACAGGTCGATGTCGGCGACGTCGATGCCCTGTGCGGCGACCGCGGCGAGGATCGCCGTCGACGGCTGTCGCTGCAGCGACGAGTCCGGCCCAGCGACGTTGCCGTGCGCACCGATCTCGGCGAGCCACTCCAGTCCGAGTTCGATCGCCTTGCTCTTGCGCATGACGACCACCGCGGCCGCACCGTCGGAGATCTGCGACGCGTTGCCCGCGGTGATGGTGCCGTTCTCGGCGAAGGCCGGGCGCAGCGCGGCGAGCGACTCCGGCGTGGTGGAGCCGCGCACACCCTCGTCCGCGCTGACGACGATGTCGTCGCCGCGCCGCTGAGGGATCGTGATCGGCACGATCTCCTCGGCGAACCGACCCTGCGCCTGCGCGTCGGCGGCCCGCTGGTGGCTCGCCGCGGCGGATGCGTCCTGTTCCTCACGGGAGAACGAGTTGTGGTCCTCGGTCAGCGCGCCCATCGGCTGATCGGTGAACACGTCGTGCAGACCGTCGTAGGCGGTGTGGTCGACCAGTTCGGCGTTGCCGTACTTGGTGCCCGACCGGCTGCCCATGAGCAGGTGCGGCGCCTGCGACATCGACTCCTGGCCGCCGGCGGCGACGACGTCGAACTCACCGGCGCGGATCAGCTGGTCGGCGAGTGCGATCGCGTCGATGCCCGACAGGCACATCTTGTTGATCGACAGTGCCGGCACGTTCCAACCGATGCCCGCGGCCACCGAAGTCTGTCGGGCGGGCATCTGTCCGGCGCCCGCTGTCAGCACCTGGCCCATGATGACGTAGTCGACGTCGGCCGGGTCGACGCCGCCGCGCTCGAGGGCGCCGCGCACGGCGGCCGCGCCGAGTTCGGTGGCGGGCAGGCCGCTCAGCGCGCCCATCAGTCTGCCGACCGGAGTGCGGGCGGCTGCGACGATGACCGACGTGTCGGCGTCGTTGCGGGTGGAGGTCATTGAGATTCCTTTCAGGCGAGTTCGACGCCGGTCTTGGACGCGATGTCGTCGCGGGTCACGCCGGGCGCGGTCTCCACGAGGGTCGCGACGCCGTCGGTCAGGTCGATCACGCCGAGGTCGGTGATGACACGGTCGACGACGCCCGCGCCGGTGAGCGGAAGCGTGCACTCGGGGAGGATCTTCGGCGAGCCGTCGCGGGCGGTGTGCTCCATCAGGACGATCACCCTGGCCGCGCCGTGGACCAGATCCATCGCGCCGCCCATGCCCTTGACCATCTTGCCGGGCACCATCCAGTTGGCGAGGTCGCCGTTGGGGGCGACCTGCATGCCGCCGAGGACGGCGAGGTCGAGGTGGCCGCCGCGGATCATGCCGAACGAGAGCGCCGAATCGAAGAACGCCGCACCGGGTTCCACGGTGACCGTCTCCTTGCCCGCGTTGATCAGATTCGGATCGAGCTCGTCGTCGGTCGGGTAGGGGCCGGTGCCGAGGATGCCGTTCTCCGAGTGGAGGACGACGCCGAGCGACGGGTCGAGGTAACCGGGGATCAGCGTCGGCAGGCCGATGCCGAGGTTCACGTACTGGTCGGCGCTCAGCTCCTGTGCGGCGCGCTCGGCCATCTGATCGCGGGTCCAGCCGATGGTGGTGGCTGCGGTCATGATCACGCTCCTGCCTGCGCACGCACGGTGCGCTTCTCGATCCGAGTGTCCTGGGGGCCGGTCTCGACGACGTGCTGGACGAACACGCCGGGGAGGTGGATCTGCTCCGGGTCGAGCTCGCCCGGTTCGACGAGCCGCTCGACCTGGGCGATCGTCACGCGCCCGGCCATCGCGGCCAGCGGGTTGAAGTTCATCGCGGTCTTGTCGAAGACGAGATTGCCGAGACGGTCGCCGACAGTCGCGTGCACCAGCGCGAAGTCGGCGACGATGCCCTCCTCCATCACGTAGCGGCGGCCGTTGAACTCACGGACCTCCTTCGCGGGCGAAGCCACCTGAACGTTCCCGTCGGCGTCGTAGCGCCAGGGGAGACCGCCGTCGCTGATCGGTGTGCCGACGCCCGCCGGGGTGTAGAACGCGGGGACGCCCGCGCCGCCCGCGCGCAGCCGCTCGGCGAGTGTGCCCTGCGGCGTCAGTTCCACCTCGAGCTCGCCGGACAGGTACTGGCGCGCGAACTCCTTGTTCTCGCCGACGTACGACGCGACGACGCGGCGCACCCGACCGAGCTCCAGCAGGACGCCGAGGCCCTGGCCGTCGACGCCGCAGTTGTTGGAGAACAACTCCAGACCGCCGGCGCCCTGCTCGCCGAGGGCGGCGATCAGCCGGTCGGGGATGCCGCACAGCCCGAATCCTCCGACGGCGATCGACGCGCCGTCGCCGATGCCCGCCACGGCTGTCGCCGCATCTGCCACTGACTTGTCTGCCATGTGCCTGGTTCCTCTCGTGCTCGTTGACCAGAAGATGCCGGTCGCTGAGTGAACGTCATCACTCATGGCCCCTGACATGCAATGCCGCCGCCGAAAGTTTCCTCGGATTGGTCACTCGATAGAAGATAGGATGAGGTAGCGTCCACTCAGTGGACGCACCGAAGGCGGGGAACGCCGTCATCTCCCGGACCGCCGCACTGCTGCGCGCACTGAGCGACAGCGCCGATGCCGGGGCGACGACCACCGCGCTCGCCAGGGCCGTCGATCTGCCGCGGGCGACGGCCCACCGACTGTTGACGTCGCTCTCGGAGGAGGGGCTCGTCGACCGCACGCCCGACGGACTCTGGGTGCTCGGACCCGAGCTGTACATCCTCGGGTCGATCGCCGCCCAGCGGTACGACATCGCGACCACGGCGGGTGACATCCTGCGCGACCTCGCCCGCTCGACGGGAGAGAGCGCATTCCTGTCCGCGCGACGCGGCGACGAGACCGTCGTTCTCGCCGCGGAGGAGGGCACGTTCCCGCTGCGCTCCCACGTGCTGCATCCCGGCAAACGGTTGCCGCTCGGCATCGCGTCGGCCGGTGTGGTCCTTCTCGCGCATCTGCCCGACACCGACATCGACCGCTATCTCGAGCGTGCCGACTTGGAAGGCGAATGGGGGCACGATCATTCGACGGCGGGTATCAAACGGCGTATCGCCGAGACGAGAGTGTTCGGCTACTCGGTGAATCCGGCGCTGCTCGTCGAAGGCAGTTGGGGGATCGGCGCGGCCGTATTCGACCGTGCGGGCCGACCGGAATGGGCGTTGAGCCTGAACGGGGTACAGACCCGATTCTCGGCGACGCGACGCCCACAGCTGGGTGAAGCTTTGTTGCGCGCGGCGCACGATCTGACGAGGCGGGTGCGGTAGGGGTTGCGCCTGGCGACCTCGATCTCATAGTGCCGCTCGGTGAAGCCAAAAGACCGACTCTCTCCGCTCCGAGGCGCAATACGCGATCGACGATCCCCCGATCTTCCTGCTGAGCCCGGCGTGACCGACGACGATCTACAGTCGAATCGGGCCGCCCGTCACGCGAGAGGAACTGCCATGACTTCACGGATCGACGTCTTCGCCAAGGATCTGGGCGAGCGGGTCGGCCGTGACCTCACCGATTACGCCGACCTGTGGGAGTACTCGGTCACCGACCTGTCCGGCTTCTGGCGCGCGGTGTGGGACTTCGTCGACTTCGATGCGATCGCGGCGGAACCGCTCGGCGACGGACCGGTGCTCGCCGACGCGTCGATGCCGGGCGCGTCCTGGTTCCCCACGGTGCGACTCAACTACGTCGACGCGGTCCTGGCACACGCCGACCGGGACGGTGTCGCGATCGTCGGCGTCGTCGAGGACGGGCAGCGAGTCAGGACCATCGACTGGCGCGGTCGTCGAAGATCGGCAAGCAGACACGGAGGGCACCCTATTACGATCTTTCGTTTCACATACGAACACGCAGACGCGGCCAGCCGGTCGGCAGATCTGGAACCGCATGCTCGGTGGCTGGTCGAGCGGTAGGAGGCCGGTGTGCTCAGGACGTCGGGACCGTTGGCGGGTACTGAACCTCAGCGGCGGTGCTGATCGTGGAAGCCTCTGATCGGACAATCCGGGATGCCATTGTCGCCGGTGACCAGTACATGTCCGAAGGCGCTGTCACCGGGTGCAGCGTAGTCGAAAGGGATCCGACCTTCGGTGCCTTTAACCCGTACTCCAGCCGACCCATGAGCGCGGAGGGGCGAATGGTTGAGGGGGAGGATGATCCGCCGGGTGGTTGCGTATGTTCGTCGAGCAGCATCCAGGTGGGCGTCATTGTCGGCGCCCACCGCGATTGCGGTAAGAGTATGTGCCTGCCGCCCGTAGAAGAGCGTCGTTGGCGGCGGGCTCGCCGATCGTGATCCGGACTCCGTCCGGTTCGTACGGCCGTACGGTGATTCCGACTCGCCGGCAGTGTTCCGTGAAGTCTGACGTGCGGTCCGTCAGCCGGAGCCAGACGAAGTTCGCCGCGCTGTCAGGGACGGTCCAGCCCTGTGAGCGCAGCGTGTCGCGGACCCGAGTGCGCTCGGCGACGACCGCGGCCACTCGTCGGATCAGTCGATCGTGTCTTTCGAGGGATGCGACGGCTGCAGCCTGTGCGACGGACGAGACGCCGAACGGGACTGCTGCCTTGCGAAGAGCCTCCGCGACGGATTCGTGGGCGATCGCGTAGCCGATACGCAGGCCGGCGAGACCGTAGGCCTTGGAGAAGGTTCGCAGCACAACCAGATTCGGGTGGTCCCGGTATATGCGTGCGCCGTCGACACGATCGGGTCCGGTCGCGAACTCAGTGTAGGCCTCGTCGAGGACGATGAGCACGGTCGACGGGATGCGAGCCAGGAAGTCGCTGAGCTCGGAACTCCGCAGTGCACGGCCGGTCGGATTGTTGGGCGTGCACACGACCACCGCCCGTGTACGGTCGGACACTGCGTCCGCCATCGCCGGGAGATCGTGCGACTCGTCCTCGTTCAACGGCACCTCTACAGCGCGTGCCCCGGCGAGCCCCGTGACGATCGGGTACGACTCGAACGACCGCCAGGCGTAGACGACCTCATCTCCCGGGTCGACGGCGATCCGCATCACCTGCTGCAGCAGTTCGCTGGACCCGGCACCGACCGCGATGTGTCTGACGGGAACGTCGAGCCGATCGGCGAGACTGCTGCGCACCTCGACTGCAGCCAGATCCGGGTACCGGTTCATCTGCGTCGCGGCCGTGGAGACGGCGTCGAGCACTCCGTCCAGCGGTGGGTGGGCGAGCTCGTTCGACGAGAGTTTCCAGCCCGCCGGTGCTGTGCTGCCCGGCACATAGGCGGGGACCGCGTCCAGCGTAGCTCTCAGGATCGGTCGTGCGTTCGGCACGGGGGCCTCCCTCGACTGAGTCGTGCGGCGGTTACAGAGTAACGACAGACCTGAGTCCTCGGCCCTCATGCATGGCGTCGAATGCATCCTCTATCCCGTCGAGGCCGATGCGTTCGGAGACGAAGTGCTCCAGCGGGATCCGGCCCTGCAGATGGAGGTCGATGAGCATGGGGAAGTCACGATCCGGTAGGCAGTCGCCATACCACGACGACTTCAGTGCGCCGCCGCGCGAGAAGAAGTCGACCAGGGCCATGTCGACCCGCACATCAGGTGTCGGCACACCGACGAGGACGACTGTTCCCGCGAGGTCTCGAGCGTAGAACGCCTGCTCCCAGGTCTCAGGTCGGCCCACGGCATCGATCACGACGTCCGCCCCGAACCCGCCGGTCAGGCTCCGAATCGATGCGACGGTGTCGACAGCGGAGGCATCGACGGTGTGCGTGGCACCGAGCTCGGTGGCCATGGATTGTCGTCGCGGGTCCCGGTCGACAGCGATGATCGTGGTGGCGCCGGCCAGTCTCGCTCCGACGACCGCCGCAGCGCCGACACCGCCGCACCCAATCACGGCCACCGAATCGCCGCGGGCGACGCCACCGGTGTTGACGGCAGCGCCGAGCCCCGCCATCACACCGCATCCGATGAGACCGGCGACGGCGGGATCGGCGGCGGGGTTCACCTTGGTGCATTGACCGGCGTGGACGAGAGTCTTCTCGGCGAAGGCGCCGATGCCCAGTGCTGCGGTGAGTTCGGTTCCGTCGGTCAGCGTCATCTTCTGGGTGGCGTTGTGGGTGTTGAAACAGTATTCCGGGCGTCCGCGGCGGCAGGCACGACAGTCTCCGCAGACCGCTCGCCAGTTGAGGACGACGAAGTCGCCGATGGCGACCGAGTCGACGCCGGGGCCTACGGCGTCGACGACACCGGCGGCTTCGTGACCGAGCAGGAACGGGTACTCGTCGTTGATCCCACCGTCGCGATAGGTCAGATCGGTATGGCACACACCGCACGCCGAGATCGCGACGATCACCTCGCCCGGTCCTGGGTCAGGGATGACGATATCGGTGAGTTCGACGGGCGCGCCGGATGATCGAGCGATGACTCCGCGGACGTGCTGGGGCATGGGTACTCCTCAAGGTTGGATCGGGTTGGGGGTGATGCAGGGTGCCCCGGAACCGGGGCACGACTACCGGTGTGCGACGAGTACTCGGTCTCGTCGTCGAAGAGCGGACGGATTCCGTCGGCGGCCATGATCTCGTCGTTGCTCGCCCCGGCTGCGATCATCGGCCAGACGAGGACATCGTCGTTGACGATGAAATCGATGACGACCGGCCGGTCGGCGATCCGGCGCGCACGCGCGATGACATCGTCGACCTGGTCTTCGCGATCGCAGCGGAACGCGACACAACCCAACGACTCGGCGAGTTTGACGAAGTCCGGGATCTGATGCGAGTGCGTCGCGAGATCGATGCTCGAATGGCGGCCATCGAAGTGGACGTCCTGAAGCTGCTTGACCATTCCTAGGTTCCCGTTGTTGATCAGTGCGACTTTGATCGGGACGCCTTCGATGGCGGCGGTCGCCAGCTCCTGATTCGTCATCTGGAAGCAGCCGTCGCCGTCGATCGCCCAGACCTCGCGCTCCGGAGCGCCGAGTTTGGCGCCGAGGGCCGCCGGCACCGCGTATCCCATCGTCCCCAGGCCGCCGGAGTTGAGCCAGGTGCGCGGTCGTTCGAATCCGATGAACTGTGCGGCCCACATCTGATGCTGACCGACGCCGGAGGCGTAGATCGCGTCGGGGCCGACCGTCGCTCCGAGAGTCTCGATCACCGCTTGCGGGGACAGCGACTGGTCGACGGGCCGATCGTAGCTGACCGGGTACGTCTGCTCGATGCCGTCCAGTACGGCGCGCCATTCGCGAAGATCGTGGCGCATTGACGACGCCGAGCGGTTGCTTCGGAACGCCGAGACGATGGCGCGAACGACTTCCCGGCAGTCTCCGACGATCGGGACGTCGACCGGTCGGTTCTTGCCGATCTCGGCGGGATCGATGTCGGCGTGGATCACCCGAGCATGCGGGGCGAACGACTCCGAGTGACCGGTGACCCGGTCATCGAAGCGGGTTCCGAGTGCGATCAACAGGTCACTGCGTTGCAGTGCAGCGACGGCGGCGACGGCCCCGTGCATGCCGGGCATTCCGTAGTGGAGGGGATGGCTGTCGGGGAACACGCCGCGCGCCATCAGCGTCGTCACCACGGGGATGCCGGTCGCCTCCGCCAGCTCCAGGAGATCGGCCTCGGCCTCGGCCTTGACCGCACCGCCGCCGACGTAGAGCACCGGAGAGGTCGAGGTCCGGATGGCCTCCACGGCATCTCGGATCCGATTGGCGTTCGGCATGAGGTTCGGACGATAACCAGGGAGGTCGACCCGCACCGGCCAGGAGTATGCGGCAGTGGCCTGCTGCACGTCTTTCGGGATGTCGACCAGGACTGCGCCGGGACGCCCGGTCGAAGCGATGTGGAAGGCCTCAGCGAGGACCCGGGGTATGTCGGCGGCGTCGGTGACCATGACATTGTACTTTGTGATCGGCGCGGTGATCCCGATGATGTCGGCTTCCTGGAACGCATCCGTCCCGATCAGTCCACGGGCGACCTGTCCGGTGATGGCCACGAGGGGCACAGAGTCGGCCTGGGCGTCGGCGATCGCGGTGACCAGGTTGGTCGCGCCCGGCCCGGAGGTGGCGATACACACGCCGACCCGGCCGGTCGCCTGTGCGTATCCGGTCGCAGCATGGCCGGCAGCCTGTTCATGACGGGTCAGAACGTGTCGGACACGTCGTGATTCGGCAAGCGAGTCATAGACGGGGAGGATGGCGCCGCCGGGGATCCCGAAGACGCAGTCGATGCCGAGGTTCTCCAACGTCCTCACCACCGCACGGGCGCCCGTTAGGGGGGCGGAAACCGATTCGGAGGTACTGGTGGAGAGCGCATTTCGGGGGCGGAGTCGGGTGGGGGCAGGGGTACTCACAGGTACGTCCTTCGGTCGGCACAGGCGCGGCGTAACGAAGGAGGGGGTGGATCCTTCGAATGGGCCGCCGGGACATCCTCGGGCTCGGAGGAAAGGCGTGAACGACAGATGTTCGCTGCCGGAGGCGTCGAGTTCACCATGTACTCGGCGCCTCCGACAACCCGGTCGCCGGAAGATGATCAGTCTGCTCGTCGCTCTCGGCTCGGAGACGTTTGACGCGTGCAGACTGCGCACCGAAGGTGAACTCAGCGCTGCGCCGCGAGAGGAGCGAGCAGCGGAGTGACTCGGTAATCGACGAGCTTCCGCATCGCGAGCGCGGTGTTGGTCTGTTCGACGCCGTCGATACCGAGAATCCGACCCGCGGTGCGATACAGATCGTCTGCGCCTTGGGCGACGACGTGGATCAACAAGTCGGTCTGTCCGCTGAGCCCGTGGACCTCGATCACCTCGGGGATGGCTTCGAGTGCGCTCGCGATCTGCGCGAGACTCTGTTGGGCGACCCGGGTGAAGACGAATGCGGTCAGCGGATACCCGGCTGCGGCAGGATCGACGGATCGATCGAAGTTCCGCAGCACACCGTTCGCGTCCATCTTGGCGAGACGGGTCTGGACGGTGTTTCGGGAGAGGTTCGACTTCGATGCCAGCGCGAGGACCGTGGCACGGGGATCCTCGGTCAACGCCACGAGGATTTTGGCGTCGATGGCGTCGATGGTGCGTGCGGTAGGCATGAAGATCCACTCCGATCGTGCGTACTGAACAGGATCCGTACGAATGCAGAATCCGCCGACATAGAGGCGTGGACGGCTGTGCCCGAAGGGACACAGTGCGATTCATACGTCCGTAGAAGACCTGCTGGTGCAGTGAATTCCCGGTGAATTGCACGCCTGGAACACCCGCAGATGGTCACTATCCTACGTGCATCGATTATTCGGCGAGCAGATCGTGCAGAGCTGTTCGCCTCCCGGATGGGTAGTTGCGCAATACGGCTATGCAGTCGGCAGATCCACTCCATAGCCTTTGAGTAGTCGTTCGATCATCTGTGATCGTCTGGAATCAATCGGATCGCCGGTACCGCCTCGTCCGTCCTCGTACGTGAATGAACTCTCCGTCGATTTCCTCTCAGACGAGCGCACCTGGATAGGAAGTGAAGACGTGACGAGCATCGGTATTCCCACTGAATCCTCATCGAGTGATTCGGCCGCGATCGTCGACGTGATGTCGACGATCGAGAAGCGCATCCTCTGGCTCTCGACCGCCATGATTCATCATGCCAACAGAGTGCGGCCCAACCCTACCGGCTTGAAGGTCGGCGGCCATCAGGCGTCGTGTGCCTCGATGGTGTCGATCATGACGTCGCTGTGGTTCGGCCAGCTCCAGTCGGGTGATCGTGTGTCGGTGAAGCCCCACGCGTCCCCCGTTCTGCACGGCATCAACTACCTGATCGGCGAACTCGACGAGAAGTACCTGACCACCCTCCGCGAGTTCGGCGGCCTGCAGTCGTACCCCAGCCGGTCGAAGGACCCCGACCCCGTCGACTACTCCACCGGCTCGGTCGGTATCGGCGCGACCGCCCCGATCTGGGGCGCCTTCGCCCGACGTTACGTGGACACGACGATCTGCGGGACCGGGGCCGGTCGGCAGTACTCACTCGTCGGAGACGCCGAACTGGATGAAGGCGCGGTGTGGGAGGCGGTCCTCGACACCTCCGTGGCCGATCTCGGTGAGATCGTCTGGATCGTGGACCTCAACCGTCAGTCGCTCGACCGTGTGGTGCCGAACATCGCGGCGGGCCGGATCGAGGCGATGTTCTCTGCGGCCGGGTGGCAGGTGATCACGGTCCAGTTCGGAGAGCTGCTGGAATCGCTGTTCGCTCGTCCGGGCGGTGATGCGTTGAGGACGCGGATCGTCGACATGCCGAACCCCGAGTACCAACGACTCCTGCGCTGCGAGGCCGACGAGGTCCGGTCCAGGCTGCCGGGACAGGGTGAGGGTGCAATGGCGATCGCGGAGCTCATCGCAGCGCTCGACGACCAGACCCTCTTGGCTGCCATCCGCAACCTGGGTGGGCACGATCTTCCGGCATTGCGTGCGGCGTACGCGAAGATCGACGACACCCGTCCGACTGCGATCATCGCCTACACGATCAAGGGCAACGGCCTGCCTACGCAGGGACACCCGCAGAACCACTCGTCGCTGCTCACCGATGAGGAGTATGTGCAGCTGGCGGCGGAGCTCGGTATGGATCCTGCTGCTCCATGGGGTCGGTTCGACGCGCGGTCGCCCGAAGGGCGGGTCTGCACTGCGACGGCGCAGCGGCTCAAGCGGCCTCCCGTGGAACTCACGGCACCGCCGGCGGTGCCGACCGACACCGGTCGCACCCCGACGGGGACGTCGACCACGCAGGCTGCGTTGGGGCGAGCCCTGCTGGATCTGAGCAGGCAGGCGCCGGATGCGGCCAAACGCATCGTGACGGTGAGTCCGGACGTCTCGTCGACGACTAATCTCGCGGGCTGGTTGAACAAGGTCGGCGTGTGGTCGCCCACCGAGCGGCAGAACTGGTTCGCCGACGATCCGGAGACGATTCTGCACTGGCGGGAGAGGCCGACGGGACAGCATATGGAGCTCGGAATCGCCGAGACGAACCTGGTCGGTCTGATGGGGGAGCTCGGGGCGACCTGGAGCAGGTGGGGCGAGCCGATCTTCCCGATCGGCGTGATGTACGACCCGTTCGTCGAGCGCGCGTTGGAGCCGTGGTCGTACGGGATCTATGCGGGTGGTCAGTCGATTCTCGTCGGTACGCCGTCCGGTGTGAGTCTCGCAGCAGAGGGCGGTGCGCACCAGTCGATCAAGACCCCGTCGATCGGCCTCGAACAGCCCGGCTGCGTGAGTTACGAGCCGGCCTTCGCCATCGATGTGAACTGGACGCTGTTCGACAGCATCTCGCGACTCGGCCGTCCCGACGGTTCCTCGTCGTACCTGCGACTGTCTACCCGTCCGGTCGATCAGACTCTGGCACAGGTCCCGGAGGACTCCGCCGCACGTGAGCGGCGCCGCCGACAGGTCGTCGCCGGCGCATACACGCTCCGGCGTGCCGACACACCGGATGTGACGGTCGTCGGGATGGGCGCGATCGTCCCCGAGACGATCGCTGCGGCGGAGCGGCTGGCTGCGCAGGGCATCGCCGTGGAGGTGGTGTGTGTGACGAGCCCGGGCCTGCTGTTCGAGGCGATCCAGGCGCGCCGCGGAGTCGGCGGCGGCCCTTCCTGGGTGCTCGACCAGGTGTTCCCCGCAGATCGCGCGGCGCCGATGGTCACCGTCCTCGACGGGCACCCGCATACTCTCGCGTTCCTGACCGGGGTCAACCGCGTCGCCGGAACTGCGCTGGGAGTGAGTTCGTTCGGACAGGTCGGATCGCTCGACGACGTCTACCGATACCACGGCATCGATGCGGACAGCATCGTTCGAGCCGCACTCGATCTGGTCGACTGACCGAGAAGGGCATTGGAATGAGCAACACATCGACAACGACCACGATCGTCCTGCCCTCGCTCGGCGAGAGCGTGACGGAGGCGACGATCACGACATGGCTGAAGGTCGCGGGGGAGCACGTCGAGAAGGGCGAGCCCCTTCTAGAGGTGGCCACCGACAAGGTCGACACTGAGGTGCCGTCACCCGCGACCGGCGTCCTCCTCGAGATCCTGATCGGCGAGGACGAACAGGTGGAGGTGGGCGGCGCGGTCGCGACCATCGGTGCGACGGGCGGCGATACCCGTTCGTCCACGTCGGCGCCTGACGCGGTGTCCGCACCCGAACTGGAGTCGACACCGGAGTCGACACCGGAGCCGGCACCAGCAGTGCCGAGCACTGTCGCGCAGGTGACGCCGCCGTCGTTGTCGACCCCGTCGGACGACAGGGTCCGGACTGAGAAGCTGCCGCGCATCCGGCGCACGATCGCGCAGCGGATGCTCGCGTCTCTGCAGACGTCGGCGCAGTTGACGAGTGTCGTGGAGGTCGACGTCACGGAGATCGTGAGGTTGCGCGCCCGAACCAAGGACGAATTCCTGGAGCGGACCGGGACAAAGTTGTCGTTCCTGCCGTTCTTCGTCGCCGCAGCGGTCGACGCGCTGCGGGATCACGCGGTGATCAACTCATCGCTCGACCCGGAGTGCACCGAGGTCACTTATCACGACTACGTGCATCTCGGGATGGCGGTGGACAGCGAGAAGGGGCTGATGGTGCCGGTCATCTTCGATGCCGACCGGATGAGTCTCACGGAACTCGCCAAGGCCATCGGAGGATGCGCTGATCGAGTTCGGGCCGGGACGATAGCCCCGGACGAACTGAGTGGCGGAACGTTCACGATCACGAACACCGGAAGTCGCGGTGCACTGTTCGACACACCGATCATCAACCAGCCGCAGTCGGCGATTCTCGGCATCGGCTCCGTGGTCGAGCGGCTCGTCCCGATCCGGGACGCCGACGGCCTTCGGATCGAAGCCCGATCGATGGCGTATCTGTCGTTGTCGTACGACCACCGGATCGTGGACGGTGCGGATGCTGCGCGCTATCTGACCGCCGTGCGAACAACGCTCGAATCTGAACAGGGTTCGGCGCGATTGATCTGAGTCGCAGATCGAGACGGATTGATAACTGAAGAAGACGAGGCCCGAAGGGAACCGGCTCTATCGGATCCCTTCGGGCCTCGTCGTGCATGGAGAATCACTGGTGATTCGCCAAGTGGATAGGTGCCGACGCTATTCGGATGGGAATGCGTCCTCGGAAACTCTAGCCTATTGAATAGCGAAGGTGATTCAGGTTACACACTCCGACGAGATGTTCCTTCGCTCACCTTCGGATAGGTGTCGGTTGTTTCGAAGGGGTAATCATCTCGTGCGTACGCGCACTTTCCACACACGTCCTCAATGTGGGCGAAAAGGAGTCTGATGAACATTCGTGAATCCATCGACAATGCGCCGATGAGTAGATATCAGATGATGGTCGTCGGAATATGTCTCGCGATAGTCTTGTCCGAGGGATACGACCTTCTCCTGATGGCGTTCGCAGCACCGGAACTCGAGACGGAGTGGGGCCTGAGCGGTGCGCAGACGGGGGTTCTTCTCAGTAGTGCTCTCGTTGGAATGGCGGTCGGGTCGGCGCTCATCGCACCGCTCGCCGATCGCATCGGGCGCCGCCGCTTGACCTTGTACTGCCTGATCGCGGTCGTCGTCGCCATGGGCGCGGCCGCAGCGACGACCAATGCGGTGCAACTGGGAGCGTGCCGCGTGGTCACTGGCCTCGGTATCGGTGGTCTCGTAGCCAGCCTGCCGGTCATCACCGCGGAGTTCTCTCCCCGTCGTCGGCGCGGCACGATGATCGCGATCTACACGTGCGGGCTCCCGCTCGGCGGAGTCATCGGCGGCGTGGTCGTCTCGTCCGTGATGGACACATTCAGCTGGCGGGCCAGCTTCGTGATCGGAGCCATGCTGACGCTGGTCCTTGCCGTGGTCGTGTGGGCGAAGATGCCCGAATCGATCGACTACCTCGTCGCACGCCGGCCGGCAGGTGCATTGGACGAGCTGAATGCCACTCTTCCGAAGATGGGGCTCGAGCCGCTGTCGGCACTGCCGGAGCCGGAGATCGTCACCGAGGAGACCTCGTCCCAGTCGTTCCTGAGCGGCCGGAACGGAGTCCGAACGGTCCTGCTCGGACTCGCGTTCTTCATCATGATGGCCGCGTTCTACTTCGCCACCAGCTGGACCCCGAAGCTGTTGCAGGAGAGCGGGCTGTCGGCCGGACAGGGCGTGAGCGGAGGCATGCTGCTCAACCTCGGAGGCGTGGCCGCCACACTGGTGTTCAGCCTTCTCGCAGTCGTCGTCTCGAGCCGAAAGCTGGCCGTCGCGGCGCTGATCGGCGCGAGTATCGCCTTCGTTGCGATGAGCACCGCGTTGGGCAGTCTTGCGACCGCGCTCATTGCGGCGATCGCGGTCGGAGTCTTCGTCAACGCGAGCGCTACCGGGCTGTACGCGTTGGCGCCGGACTGCTATCCGACCGCCGTCCGAGCGACCGGAGTCGGCTGGGTGTCCGCGGTGGGACGCCTCGGCGCGATTCTGTCGCCGACACTCGCCGGCATCCTGCTCGACCGTGACTGGTCGCCGTCATCCCTGTTCCTGCTGTTCGCGATCCCACTGCTGATCGGGGCGGTGCTCGTCGCAGTGATCTCGCTGCCGACGACCGATCGGGCCCGGAGCGGAGCTCGGCGCGCGGCGCAGGCCTGACCGGTCGAGCAGGCAGGTGCGTACGCGGATCGAGAGGTCCCGGCGCACACCTATCAACGAAGCGAAAGGAAACGAAACACATGTCAGAGCCACTCGACTGTCCGGTGACGGACATCGATCCGTTCAGCGACGATTTCCTCGAGAATCCCTTTCCGCGGCTCGCTGAGTTACGCGGATCGGGCGACGCGTTCTATTTCAGAGAATACGGCGTGTGGGGCGTCGCGCGGCACGACCTCGTCGACGCAGTCCTGCGCGATCACGAGACCTTCTCGAACGCGGCGGGAGTCGGCTACTCGAATCTCCTGAAGGAGACGCCGTGGCGGGCACCGAGCATCATCCTCGAGGCGGATCCACCGCTGCACAGCACGACCAGAGGAGTGTTCACTCGGATCCTGTCCCCGCGAGCGCTGCGCGACTTGCGCGACAGATTCGCGGCGGAGGCCGAAGCACTCGTCGACAGTCTGGTACAGCGGGAGACGTTCGACGTGGTCGCCGACCTCGCCCAGGCGTACGTCCTCAAGGTCTTCCCGGATTCCCTCGGGCTGCCCGCGGAGAATCGCGAGAACCTACTGACCTACGGCGGCGTCACGTTCGATTCGCTCGGCCCACGGAATGCTCGCTTCGATGAGGCGATGGACCGCGCCGCGCGGATCCGGCCCTGGGTCGAGGCCACCTGTGCACGCGGAGCGCTGACTCCCGGCGGGTTCGGCGCCCAGATCTACGAGGCGGCGGACACCGGAACGGTCAGTGACGAGCAGGCCGGAATGCTCGTCCGATCGTTCCTCACCGCGGGGGTCGATACGACGGTCAGTGCACTCGGCTTCGCGATTCGCAGGTTCATCGAGCACCCGGACCAATGGGCGATGCTCCGCGCGGATCCGACCCTGGTGCGGTCGGCCTTCGACGAAGTCGTTCGCATCGACTCGCCGGTGATCGGCTTCTTCCGCACGACGACGACCGAGGCGCGCATCGGATCGGTCACGGTGCCGGCCGATGCGAAAGTCATGGTCTTCTTCGCGGGGGCGAACCGCGACCCCGCCCGGTGGGACGACCCGGACCGCTTCGACATCACCCGACGCACGGCGGGTCACACCGGTTTCGGTGCGGGTATCCACGGGTGCGCCGGACAGATGGTCGCCAGGGCCGAGGCCGAGGCTCTTCTGACGGCGCTGGTGCACCGTGTCGGCAGCTGGGAGCCGGCCGGGCCGTCGACGCCGGCACTCAACAACACCCTGCGTGCGTTGGCGAGTCTGCCAGTCCGCGTGCACACCGACGACGTCGATCGCGCGCCGGTGGGAGCCGCTCGACCATGATCGCTCGGCACGCATTCGAATAGAGAACGAAGTTAGGACAACAATGCCGAAGATAACGTTCACGGACAGGAACAACGGCGACCTCATCGTCGACGCGGTATCAGGCGAAAGCGTGATGCAGGCCGCGATGCTCGGCGGCGTCAGCGGGATCGTGGCTGAATGCGGTGGGTCGATGATGTGCGCGACGTGCCACGTCTACGTTCACGACGACTGGATCGGTCGGACCGGCGAGCGGAACGAGATCGAGGAGGAGATGCTCGAGTCGACGGCCGAGCCCGCACAGCCGAACAGCAGGCTGTCGTGCCAGATAACGATGTCCGACGAGCTCGACGGACTGATCGTCGAGACTCCACGGAGTCAGCTGTGACCGGGCAGGCCGTCGTCATCGTCGGCGCCGGGACAGCAGGCCATCACGTCGCAGGGCGATTGCGGGACAACGGATTCGAGGGTTCGGTGACCCTGATAGGAGCAGAGCCGCATCTGCCCTATCACCGTCCCCCGCTGTCGAAGGCGTACCTCGCCGGGGCGACACCGCGCGAACGACTCGGTCTGCGTTCCCCGGAGTACTACGTCGATCACGCGGTGACGACACGTGTCGGCGTCTCCGTCGAAGCGATCGACCGGGAGGGCCGACGCATTGCACTCGACGACGGTACGGCGGTCGGCTACGATTGCCTGGTCCTCGCTCCGGGGGCGTCGCCTCGACAGATCGACCTGCCCGGGCGTGATCTGAGGGGAGTCGTCGAGCTCCGCACCTGTGACGATGCCGATCGTCTGCGTGAGCACCTCCACGAGGGCCGCCGAGTCGTGGTGGTCGGCGGTGGGTTCATCGGCCTGGAAGTGGCTGCGGCCGCCCGGAAACGAGGGGCGTCCGTGACCGTGCTCGAGGCGATGCCCGCACTCATGACCCGAGCGCTGTCGGGGACCACCGCTCGGCTACTCGCGGACACCCACGCCTCGTACGGAGTCCGCATCTCCTGCACCACGTCGGTGGTCGAACTGGTGGGAGAGGACGGGCAGGTCAGCGAGGTCGTCACGTCGAGCGGTGAGCGGTTGCCCGCCGACGCGGTCGTGCTGGGCGTCGGGGTCGTGCCGAACACGTCGCTGGCCGCCGACGCGGGACTCACGACGGGCGACGGGGTCGTCGTCGACGACCGTCTGCGGACCGCTGATCCCGCGGTATTCGCCGTGGGCGACTGTGCGAGCTTTCCCGATGGACGCGGGGCGCAGCTTCGACTCGAGTCCGTTCAGAACGCCGTCGACCAGGCGCATTACGTCGCCGACCGGATCTGCAGCGATAGCGACGCCGGCCCGTATCGGGCGGTGCCCTACTTCTGGACGGATCAGTACGACACCAAGCTGCAGATCGTCGGGTACACCCGTCACGACGACCACACCGTCGTCCGCGGCGGGTCGGAGCGGCACTCGGTGTTCCGGTTCGCCGATGGAGAACTCGCTGCCGTCGAGTCGATCAACGACCCGAGCACACATCTGGCCGTACGCAGGATTCTCGCAGGCGGCGGGACCGTCAGCATCGATCAGGCGACCGGTGACACCGACCTGCGCGCTCTGGCGCGCTCGGTCTGAGCCCGACGGCCGCATGAACGAACACCTGGGGCCGGAGCGCCTCAGGGGAATGACTGAAGGAGAGAAACGATGAACGGAAACAGCGATGACGTCACGCGGATTGCGCAGGTGATTCTGAAGGAACGCCAGGCACGTGATCGCGGCTGGTGGGACCAGATGCGTGAGTGCATCCGGTCCGATGCGCAGATCCGGCTCAGTTGGTTCCGAGGATCCGGTACGGACTTCATCGCGGCATCGCAGGACATGAGTCGGCGAGGACAGAAGGCGACGCATCGGATGTCGCCACCGGTGGTCTCGGTCTACGGACGTCGTGCCGTCGTCGAGATCTCGACCGGTATCGAGTTCCGGGACCTCGTCGGCGGAGTCGAGGCGGATCTGACCTCGTATGCGCGGCTGTTGTATCGGCTCGAACAGACCTCGGGTGTGTGGCAGATCATCTCTCTCGACCCCGTCTATGAGCGAGACAGCTTGATTCCCACGGTGCCCGGTGACGTGCCGGAGATCGATCGGGAGGCCCTTCAGACGATTCGAGCGCCGTACCGTTTCCTCGGTTACTACCTCGCGCAGTCGGGTTATGAGGTCTCCGATGATCTCTACGGCGAAGACCGCCCGGCGGAGGTCGAGGAACTGTATCGGGCGTGTTACGGGTGGGCTGCACAGGGCGGGGCCGACGAATGAGCGACTGAATGATATCGATCACGAACAGGAAGTCGGCCGGCACCAGGGGTGCCGGCCGACTTCTTTTCCGTTGGCGCCGGCGGCGGCGAACCGGCCGACGATGAATGCCGGGCATGTGCACACTGCACATGCCCGGCATTCATATCGTTCAGGAGAGGCGCTGCGGGACGCCGGCGCACCACACTGCGCGGATATTGCGAGTGTCTCGGATGTCGGTCGTCGGATCACCGTCGACGAGCACGAGGTCTGATCGTGACCCCGGACGGATCTGTCCGCGATCGGTGAGACCGAAGACCCCGGCTGGAACCGTCGTCGCAGATCGCAGGATCTCGGCAGGGCTCATCCCGGCGTCTGCCATGAGTTCGAACTCGTGGTGCAGGCTCGATCCGTGTTCGATGCGAGCCGGTGGCCCCGGCTGCGTATTCGCATCCGTACCGGCGACGATCGTCACGCCTGCCGTGTGGAGGGCCCGCAGATTCGCAAGGAGTCCGTCGATCGGTCTCGGCCCGGCGAGGATCCCCTCCATCATCGTGATAGTGGGAACGACGGCTCGACTGGAACCTGCCAGCGCGGTGATATCGGATGGATCGATGGCTCCGTCGATCGGTGTGTGAGTAACGATGTCTGCCCCCGAGGCGACCGCGGTCGCATATGCGCCGGTGGTGATTGCGTGCACGACCGATAGCAGTCCGGCGTCGCGGGCCGCCGCGGCCAATGCCTGCAGCGTCTCGACGTCCGGTCCGCCGGCCCCGGGCGCCTCCGCGACGCCCTTGACGTAGTCGACGCCCTCGGCGACGCGGGCCGCGACGTGCCTACGCGCCTCTTCTGGCGTCCGGACCACCGCCTCGCTCGGCATCCCGGGCATGCAGGAGTGAGGACCTGCGGCGCCGATCGCCGGGAGGCCGGCGGTGCGGAAGTCCGCGGTTCCGACGGCTGCTCGGAGAGCGGAGGCCCTCTCTGCGGGCCAGCACGCCATGTCGAGACCTGTTGTTACTCCCCATGCCGCGAGGCGATGGAGGTCGGCTTGTTCGTAAACGTGCACGTGCGAGTCGATCAGTCCGGGCAGCAGCGCGGCGCCCTCGGCGTCGACGATCTCCGGTGCAGTCGAGCCGGCTCCGATGACCGGGCCGTCGATGACCACGGCGTCCGGCTCGAGCAGTCGGTGTCCGTCGAACACCCGGACGTTGACGAGTGCGATGTGGGCGGGGGTCGCTTCACCCATGCCGGCGACCGTCCTCGGCGACGAACTGCTGGTGGAGTTCGCCGATGCCGTCGATCCAGGTGGTGAGACGTTCTCCAGGCTTCAGGAAGCGCTGCGGGTCCCGTGCGACTCCGACGCCCGCCGGCGTACCGGTGAATACGACGTCACCGGGGTACAGGGTGACGGTCGCGGAGAGATCGGCGATCAGGCGTGACACCGGAAAGA
Organism: Gordonia humi; assembly: GCF_014197435.1. Classification (NCBI taxonomy): domain Bacteria; kingdom Bacillati; phylum Actinomycetota; class Actinomycetes; order Mycobacteriales; family Gordoniaceae; genus Gordonia; species Gordonia humi. The sequence continues at coordinate 4,609,830 of NZ_JACIFP010000001.1, read as the reverse complement.
TCATGTTCCCGGTCCGGCTGCGTTGCATTTCGACGTCGTCCACCGCGCACCCGACCTCCAGATCGTCCGGGTCGCTGAATTCGTCGGGAGTCACCAGCCACGGCCCCTGGGGGGAGAATCCGGGGAACGACTTGCCCAACCCGAACTGCGCGCCGGGGCCCCGGAGCTGGGAGATCCGCTCGGAGACGTCTTGACCGACGGTGAGGCCCGCGACATGGCTCCAGGCATTCGCCTCGCTGATTCGATGGGCGGTGCGGCCGATGACCACGACGAGCTCGGCCTCCCAATCGACATTGCCATCGGTCGGGATCGTGACCCGGGAATCCGGGCCCGAGAAGCTGGAGACGTACTTGGTGAACACCGGCGGGAGAGCAGTGGGGATGTCGAAGCCGGCCTCGAGCGCGTGGTCGCGGTAGTTCAAGCCGATGGCGAACACCTGACGCGGCGTAGGTGACGGCGCACCCAGAGCGGACCTGTCGAGAGCGACCCCCTTGGATGCGACGTCGGCGGTTTCGACTGTGCGGATCCAATCGGCGAACTCCTCCCAATTCGAATAGAGATCGGCGAGTACGGGGCCGAATCGGCCTTCGGAGATCTCTGCCAGGTCGACGGTCACTTCGGAGCCCGTATCGCCGGTGACGAGTGCGGCACGGTCATTGACATTTGCGATACGCATTTTGTCCTCGTTTTCCTCACAAGGTGACCAAATGAAGCGGTCATGGGACAGATGGTGGACGTGATCGCTCAGACCACGGTCGCTCCGACCGTATTCGTGATCGATGCGCACGACTATCCGATATGCGAACCGGCGGAATCCGATACGCGAAAACAATCATCGTGTGTGATGGATCACTCCGAAGCTAGTATCGTGGTCTGCGGGTTTGCAGAATCGAGGTTCGAGATGGTTGAGATCCCCCGTGTCGCGCCGACTGAGGACGTTCCGCGGTCGCGCCGTGGGATATTGTGCGCGACTGATGATTTCGACGTCTACCGGAGTGCGATCAATGAATCCTTCTATCCCGCCCGGCTGGAGATCGTCGGGGGCTTCCGTGAGCTCACTGGTGCGCGGATGCTGGCGATACGGCTGTCGTGCATGACGGTCGGCATCGTCCGGTTCGGGGCGGACGTGCTGATCGATCCGGGCGCCGTCGACGGATACCACATCGACGTGCCGACATCGGGCGCCCTCGACGTCAGTTCGGGTCGTCAGTTCGTCGTCGCCGGCCCCGACCGGGCGGCGATCTACACCCCCGGCGAACGCACATTCTTGGAGCGGTGGTCCGCGGATAACACGCAGGTCAGCATTAAGATCGACCGCAACGCACTGGAGCAGGAGTTGGGGCGGATAATCGGCAGGCCAGTCGTCGATCGAGTGAGATTCGACCTCGGATTCGATCTCGCCTCGGGCGCAGGACTCCGGTGGGCGACGACACTGCAGGTCCTCCTCGACACGATCGCCGAGGGGGGAGTGGGCCCGGATTCGGTGACGGTCGCGCAGGTCGGCCACCTCGAACGCGCGTTGATCGCAGGTCTGCTCGTGGGGCAGGAGAACTCGATGAGCGACGTGATTCTGAACAGTCGCGATGAGGGCAGTGCCCCCGCCGCGGTGCGCCGGGTTCTCGACAGGTTGGAGGCGGCCCCCGGGTCCCAGTACACGGTGACCGATCTCGCCGAGGTCGCCGGTGTCGGAGTGCGTCAACTGCAGAAGATCTTCATGGATCAATTCGGCATGACGCCTTCGCAGTATGTGCGCAATATGCGACTCGACGGCGTGCGAGGCGCTCTTATCGCCTCCGAATCGGATGCGACGGTCAGCGATATCGCATTCCGCTGGGGCTTCAACCACCTCGGCAGATTTGCGCAGTACTACGAGCAGAAGTTCGGGGAATCACCGTCGAAGACTCTCCGTGAACATCGCTGATCGGGGATCTCGATCTCTGATCGAAATCGTGGGCGCACGGATTCTCGTCTAGTGGATGATCGTGCTCGTTAACTGGATATTCGGCTGATTCGACGATCCCTAGCATGGGATTCACCGGGAAGTGAGTCAGGTTACAGAGACCCTGACGAATCGGTCTAGTCACTATTCGACGGAGTGCTCCGCAACACGCGGAGAACGTTCGTCCGGTGGCAGATCTCGGAACCGAGTGTTCCCTCCCCTTCCCCCGTGCAGAGGAGAGTTCAGATGTCCGCTAAGCCGAAATTCGCACACGTGGTATTCCAGACGGCACAGCCGGCGGAGATGTCCGAATGGTACTGCTCCGTCCTGGACGGTCACATCGTCTACCAGGACGACGCGCTGTGCTTCATCACCTTCGACGAGGAACACCACCGCGTCGCTCTGCTCACCCCGCCGATACCGCTCGAGCGCAAACTCCCGACGACGGCCGCGATGCACCACGTCGCCTACACCTTCGATCACCTCGATCAGCTCCTCGAGCGCTACGAGATCCTGCGAGACAAGGGCGTGCTGCCGGCGGTGTGCATCGCACACGGCGTCACGACGTCCCTGTACTACCGGGATCCCGACGGACATTTCGTCGAGATGCAGATCGACAACTTCGCGGAACCGGATCAGGCCACCGAGTACATGCACGGACCCGAATACGCAGGAGACTCCGTCGGACCGGCGTTCGATCCCGAAGCCATGCTCGCCGCCCGTCGTGCCGGTGCCTCGGTCGACGAACTGACACCGCGTACGTGGGCGTTGCAGACCGACCTCCCCGATCCGATGAGTGTCCTCGTCGGAGCGAACTGACCCACCTGTGACCTGAGGAGGTCGACCATCGTGACCAGCACTTCTGATCTCACGAGCGAAGCCGGGGCCGTCGTGGACGCCAAGCGCTTCAGGGACTTGATGGCGCGCGTCTGCGCGCCGGTGACGATTGTCACGACCGCGGATGCCGACGGGCCGCACGGAGCGACCGCGAGCTCATTCGCATCGCTATCGCTGGATCCGCCGCTCGTCACGGTGGCCTTCGACCGCCGATCGGCGCTGCTCGGTCGGATCATCGCGGCAGGCAGGTTCGGCGTGAACGTGCTCCACCACGGCCAGGACGATCTCGCGATGCGATTCGCCAGTCGAGGGGAGGACCGGTTCGCCGCTACCCGGTGGCACACCGACAGTGGTCTGCCGCGAGTGGAGGGATCGGCGGGCTGGGTCGCGTGCGATCTGCGTGAAGCGGTCGAGGGCGGCGACCACCTGCTCCTGATCGGCCAGGTGACCAAGGCATGCAACGCCGAGAAGGCGCCGCTCGTCTACGCCAATCGCGTGTTCGGCACACACTCGCGCTTCAACGAACGTCCGCGCCGGTCGATCGTCGACCAGATCGCCGCGTGCATCTCGGACTGACACATCGCGCACACCTGTCGTCACAATCCAACGAATCGAATGAGGAACCCCATGACCACCATCACTGAATCCATCTCCGCCGATGTGCCCACTCGCGAGGACATCCTCGAGCGGATCCGGGAGATCCAGCCCATCCTGGCGAAGAACTCGGCCCAGGGTGAAGCAGACCGTCGCGTGCCGGAGGAGTCGATCGCTGCGCTCACCGAGGCCGGGGCGTTCAGAATCGCTCAGCCCCGTCGGTACGGCGGCTACGAGACCTCGATGCGGACGATGCTCGAGGTGTCCGCCGCCGTCGCCGAAGCAGACGGCGGAGCTTCCTGGGTCGTCACGCTGAGCAACGTCTGCGCCTGGATGACCGGTCTGTTCTCGGAGAAGGCGCAGGACGACGTCTGGGCGGAGAATCCGGATGCGAAGGTCTCCGGCGTCCTGGCTCCTACGTCGGAGGCGGTGAAGGTCGACGGCGGTTTCCGCGTCTCCGGACGGTGGTACTACAACTCGGGCTCGTGGCACGCGGACTGGGCGGTCCTCGGGATCCCGATCACCGACAGCGACGGCGAGGTGATCGATCAGGCTCTGGCACTGCTCCCGCGATTGGAACTCGGCTTCGAGGAGACGTGGTTCGTCGCCGGAATGCGGTCATCGGGTTCGAACTGCCTGATCGCCGAGGACGTATTCGTTCCCGAACATCGGATCATGCTCGTGCCCGGCGCCATCAAGGGCGAGTACGCGACCGAACATTCGGAGGAGGCGCTCTACCGCTCGGCGTTCGTACCGCTGCTCTCGCTGGTCCTGGCCGGTCCTCAGCTCGGCATGGGGCGGAAGGCTCTGGAGATCGCCACGGAGAAGGCTGACAAGAAGGCGATCGCCTACACCTTCTACACGGCGCAGTCGGACTCGGTGGCCTTCCAACTCCAGATCGCCGAGGCCGCGATGTACATCGAGTCGGCGCACCTGCACGCCTACCGGGCGGCTGACGACATCGATTCGGCTGCAGCGGCCGGTGTATACCCCGACGAGCTAGTCCGCGCTCGAGTACGCGCCGACACCGCATGGGTGATCGAGCACGTGACCAAGGCGATCGACACCTTGGTCTCGGCGCACGGTGCAGGCAGCTTCGCCGAGGTCAACCCGATGCAGCGCATCTGGCGGGATTCGAACGTCGCTGCTCGCCATGCGGTGACGATGCCCGCCGTGAGCTACGAGGTCTACGGCAAGACGCTGCTCGGCCGTGACGATCAGATCACTCCGCTCATCTGAGCGATCGGTGAGGAGGCGAGGTCGATGCACACGGTGCTCGGCCTCGCCTATGTGCTGCCTCTCGTGGACCGGATCCGATCACCGGGTCCGCCACGCTTCACCGCTGGAAAGGAAGATATCGAAATGAGTGCTGAGACCACCTGTCTCATGTGTGTCCAGGAGGAATGCGCTGAGGACATGGTCCTATTCCGGGACGACCTCTGGGCCGGCGAGATCGTCCCCGGAATGGACGTTCCGGGATGGATCGTGCTGCGAGCCCGCCGCCATGCCGAACTCATCACGGGTCTGAACGACGCGGAGCTGGCCTCACTCGGGCGCCGCGCGAGGGACCTCACGGCCGCCGTCGCGGAGGTGACGGGAGCGCCCGCCACCTACATGATGGCGTTCGGGGAGAACCACAAGCACTACCACGCGCTGATCACCGCACGAGGAGACGACGTACCCGCGGACCGCCGTAGAGGCAAGATCCTTCAGCTGGCGGGCGAGCGGGTGGACAGCCGAGCCGCAGCAGCTCTCGTCCCCGCTGTCGCCGCCGCCTACCAGCGGTATGCGACGGGCCCCGCCGCAGAGGAAGTGGGGTGACCGATGCGGCCGGCGTTCGGTGAACTCGCCGCGTATGCGGCGACGTCGTCGTGACCAGGTGCGGGTGACGCATCGCTCGATGCGTTGCATCGCGGGTCCGGTGACGGTGCGAGCTGCGGCCGTACTGTGATCGCGTCGAGAAGCTCCGGTCGGGTCAGATCGTCGAAGTGCAGATAGGCCTCGCTCCTCCCGGAATCGACTTCCGGGCCGGCGAGCAGCCCCGCTTCATCGCCTCCAGTCGCGACCTGTTCGGCTCGTGGATGCCGGGCATGGTCGACTACGTTCCCGCGAATACGGGGCGCCACGTCGTCCATGCGGAGGCGAGCACGCGTCATACCCGAAAGCTGCCCGTGCATCGCTCCAGATTCGAGGTCTCGCGCCGCACACGATCTTGGCAGACGGGCGCGGCGACGCGGATTACAGTGAGGGAAGCACTGTCCCGGCCCTGAGAGGAAGCCCCGAATGACGCGTCGCATCGACGTCTTCGCCAAGGATGTCGGTGCCCGTGCCGGCCGCGACCTCACCGATTACGCCGACCTGTGGGAGTACTCGGTCACCGACCTGTCCGGCTTCTGGCGCGCGGTGTGGGACTTCTTCGACCTCGATGCGATCGCGGCGGAACCGCTCGGCGACGGACCGGTGCTCGCCGACGCGTCGATGCCGGGCGCGTCCTGGTTCCCCACGGTGCGACTCAACTACGTCGACGCGGTCCTGGCACACGCCGACCGGGACGGTGTCGCGATCGTCGGCGTCACCGAGGACGGGCGACGTACGGAAGTCGAGTGGACCGATCTGCCCGTGTCGGTGGAGGCCGTGGCGCGGACGCTGGCCGATCGAGGAGTCGGGCGGGGCGACGTGGTCGCCGCATACATGCCCGACATCCCCGAGACGGTGATCGCGTTCCTGGCGACGGCCTCGCTCGGTGCGATCTGGTCCGGCTGCGGACAGGATTACGCACCGGAGGGAGCCGCCGGGCGCTTGGCGCAACTCGAACCGACGGTGCTGTTCTCCTCGTCGGGCTACCGCTTCAACGGCAAGGACGTCGACAAGCGGGCGGACTCGACCGAACTCGCGCGACTGCTCGGCGTGGACACGCACATCGTCGTGGGGGAGCCGGTCGACGGGGCCCTGACGTGGGAGGAGGTCTCGACTCCGCTTGACCAACGGGAGGGGCTCGACCAACGGGACGGGCTCGACCAACGGGAAGGGGGCGACCGGCGGTTGGCGGAGTGGCCGGTCAAGGTGCCGTTCGACCATCCGCTGTGGGTCCTGTTCTCCTCCGGTACGACGGGGCGACCGAAGGGCATCGTACACGGACACGGCGGCATCGTGGTCGAGCACCTCAAAGAGATCGGTCTGCACTCCGGTCTCGGCACCGATTCGGTGTTCTTCTGGCACACGGCATTGAGCTGGATGATGTGGAACTTCCAAGCGGCCGGACTGCTCGCCGGCGCGCGGATCGTCTGCTACTCCGGCTCGCCGCTGTACCCGGACGCCGACCGTCTGTGGCAGATCGTCGCCGACGAGCACGTGACCTGCTTCGGCACCAGCCCCGGTCAGCTGCAGGCCTCACGGAAGGCCGGGCTCGTGCCCGGCCGCGATCACGATCTGTCGGCGCTGGACACGGTCGGCAGCACCGGCTCGACCCTCGCCGCCGACCTGTTCACCTGGATCGACGACAACGTCAAGCGGGGCCTGCCGGTGAACTCGGTCAGCGGGGGAACGGACATCTGCTCGGCGTTCGCCGGCGGATCGCAGGGACTCCCCGTCGTCGCGGGTGAGCTGACGGTCCGTCACCTGGGCGCCGCCCTCGAATCGTGGTCGCCGCAGGGGCGGCCGCTGATCGGCGAGGTCGGCGAGATGGTGATCACCGAGCCGATGCCGTCCATGCCGCTCCGTTTCTGGGCCGACCCGGACGGGCAGAAGTATCGCAGCGCGTACTTCGCCCACGACTGGGACCGGAACGACGCCCCCGTCGTCTGGCGGCACGGCGACTGGGTCACGCTCACCGATCGCGGATCCATGACCATCCACGGCCGCAGCGACGCGACGCTCAACCGCAACGGGATCCGCATGGGATCGGCCGACATCTACGAGGTGGTGGAGGCCGTCGACGACGTCGCCGAAGCCTTCGTCCTCGGTGTCGACGGAGACGACGGCAAGTACTGGATGCCGCTGTTCGTCACGTTGGTCCCCGGCGCCGAACTCACCGACGACCTCGTCGGTCGGATCGTCGCGCAGGTCAAGACCAGGCTCTCCGCGCGGCACGTCCCCGACGAAGTGATCCGGGCGCCGGGAATCCCGCACACCCGTACCGGCAAGAAGCTCGAGGTGCCGGTCACCGCGATCCTCGCCGGCCGCAGCGATGTCAACGTCGACCCGCGTTCGGTTGACGATTATGCGCTCATCGACTGGTACATCGAGCAGGGACGAGCACACCGCTGGTAGACGCGCCGTCACATGTGTGCACGACCCTCTCAGGTTGTGTGTATTAGCGTGGACGGCGTTCGTCGTCACGGCGGACGAGGCGAGTTCAACGCGGAGGAGTTGAGACGATGAGCTATCCCCAGTCCGGCGGATACGGTTACGGTCAGAACCAGCAGGGGCAGCAGCCGTACGGTCAGCAGGCCGACTACGGCCAGCAGTACGGCGGTCAGTACGGCCAGCAGCAGGGCTATGACGCCCAGGCCCAGGCAGCCGCCCAGCAGCAGGCCCAATACGGCCAGCAATACCAGCAGCAGGCCCAATACGGATACGGCGCGCCCGCCGCACCGGCCAACCCGGGACTGCCCGCCAACACCCCGACGATCCTCGCCGCTGTCATCGGTGCGCTCGGCGTCATCACACTGTTCTGCGGGTTCCTGGGCGCGTACAGCGCACCCGACGGGTACAGCGGAGCGGTGCCGAAGCTGTTCGAATCCAGCTACGTCGGACCGTACGTCCTGGTGGCTCTCGCCGGTCTGATCGCACTGACCACTTTCGTCCTCGGCGTCGAGAAGTGGGTCGTGGGCTCGGTCTTCGCAGCGACCGTCGTCGCGGCGTTCGTGACGATCTTCCAGTTCGCCACTCAGGACGGCGGCCGTGGAGTCGGCGCCATCATCCTGCTGATCACCGCCATCCTGTCGGCCGTCGCGGCCGTCGTGTGGCTGCTGGTCGCCGGTGGCCAGGTCAAGCTCGCCGACGCCGTCGCGGACCCGGCCGCGGTCGCCCAGCAGCAGGCGGCCCAGCAGCAAGCGGCTCCGCAGGCCCCGGCCGTCGACTACGGCTACGGGTACGGCTACGGTCAGCAGGCTCCGGCTCAGCACACACCGGCCCCGCAGTCGGCCGCTCAGCCCGCTCAGGCGCAGCCCGCCCAGTACGCGCAGACCCAGTACGGTCAGCCCGCGCAGCAGGCTCCCGCAGGCGATTCCAACGCCACCACCGCGTTCGTGAAGCCGCCCACCGATCCGGGCACCGCCACTCCGAACCTCGACAAATAGCACTGTCCGCGGCGTGAGTTCGTCCTCGTCGAAGTCCCTGGCGACCCGCCTTCGGCAGGTTCGCCTGGCTCGTCGTGCGGACGCCGCGCCGCGGAAGGCCGCCACCGGCGACCTCGTCAAGGTGGCCCTGCTCGTACCGGGGCTCACCGTCCTGGTGATCGTCATCGTCCTGGCCGTGGTCCGGCTGCTCGCCGGTGACGGACTCTCGGGCATCATGTCCGGCGCGGCGGCGGGCTGGTTGGCGGTGAACCAGGTGCCCGTCACCCTCAGCGGGGTGACCCTCGGTCTGCTGCCGCTCCTGCCCACCGTCCTGGTGGGACTCGGGACCGTGAAGGTCGTCGCCGACGGCGCTTCGACCGCACGCGAACTGCCCGACCTCATCGGCATCGTCGGCGCGGCGCTCGGCGGTTCGCTCCTCGTGACGGCGCTGTCGTTGGCCGTGGTCGCCGACGGTTCCGCCGTCACCGCCGTCGGACAGCCGGATCCTCTCCAGGCCTTCGGCTTCACCCTGCTGGTGCAGGGGATCGCGATCGCCGTCGGCATCGCGGTTCCGAGTCTGAAACCCGTCCTCGACGAGTTCGCGGTCCCCGCCACCGAACGGGTCGGCGCACGAGGCGGAGTCATCGCCTTCGGCGTGCTCGTCGCCGGCGGTGCGATCCTCGTGTTCCTCGGCATCGCGACCCACTGGGGTGCGGTGTCGGCGATGATCGGCGACGGCAACACATTCGACGGCTATCTCGGACTCACCGTCCTGAGCATCCTGTACCTGCCGAACATGATGATCGGCGCGGCCGCGGTCTCGACCGGGGCCACCGCGCAGCTCGGGTCCACCGTCGTCGACGCGTTCGACGTGTCGCGCGGCGCGGTTCCGCCGCTGCCGATCGTCGCCGCCGTACCCGAGTCGGGTATCGGCGGACTCGGCGGCTTCCTGTTCCTGATCCCGCTGGCGGCCGGGCTGCTGCTGGGCTGGTATACGCGCAGCACCGAGCCGCTGCGCCACCTGCGCGCGGTCGGCATCGGCGCCGCGGTCACCGCGGCCCTGATCGTCGCGTGGACGTGGCTGGCGGGCGGGCAGCTCGGCGAACTCGGCCACAGCGGAGTCGGCGTAGCGATCGCGGGCGTCTACACGTTTGCCTGGCTCCTGTTGGCCGGCGCACTCGTCGTCGGCGTGATGTGGGCGGCGGGCGGTGGACTCGGCCGCGGTTCGGCCGACGACGACTTGGACTCGTGGTTCGAGGACGTGCCCGACGAGGACGTGCCCGACGACGACGATGCCGACAGCGATGCCGTGGACGAGGGTCCAGACATCTCGGACGAGGACCCGGACGCCTCGGACGTCTCGGACGAGGGCGGTGAGGCCGCGGCCGACGATGACTTCGTGGCGGTGGACGAGACGGAGACCGGCGACGAGGACCGCGTCGACTCCGAGGCCCAGTCCCGTGACTGACAGTCCCGTGACCCAGTGGCCCCGACCACCTCGGTCGATACCGCTCCGGGCCTTCCCAGCGCATGCCCTAAACTGATTCGCGTGACAGAAGCCCCCCACGACTCCGCGCCCTCCGACCGCGCGCCCGTCGTGGTACTCGCATCTGGAACCGGCACACTTCTCGCCGCGATCATCGATCACGCGGCATCGCCGGACGCGGCGTTCACGGTGGTCGGCGTCGTCGTCGACCGAGACTGCGCCGCCGCACAGATCGCCGCGGACGCCGACATCCCGGTGATCGCCTGCAAGCTCAAGGAGTACCCGGACCGTGCCGCATGGGACGGTGCGCTCGCCCACGCCGTCGCCGACTTCGGTTCGGACTGGGTGGTCACCGCGGGCTTCATGAAGATCCTCGGACCGGCGTTCCTGAACCGCTTCGGCGGCACGATCGTCAATTCCCACCCCGCGCTGCTGCCGTCGTTCGTCGGCGCGCACGCCGTCGCCGATGCGCTCGCGTACGGCGTGAAAGTCACCGGAACCACCGTCCACCTCATCGACGACGGTGTGGACACCGGCCCGATCCTGGCTCAGCGCGTCGTCGAGGTGGCCCCCGACGACACCGAGGCCACCCTGCACGAACGCATCAAGATCGTCGAGCGCGCTCTTCTGCCAGAAGTAGTGGACGTGCTCGCCGCCCGTGGCGTTGTCACCGATGGACGAAAGGCACACCTCAAGTGAACGCAACTGCAGATCGCCGCCCACTCCCTCGTCGAGTGGCAGTGCGGCGCGCCCTGGTCAGCGTCTACGACAAGACCGGACTGACCGAGCTCGCCATCACGCTGCATGCGGCCGACGTCGAGATCGTCTCCACCGGTTCCACCGCCAAGACGATCGCCGCAGCGGGCGTCCCGGTGATCGAGGTCAGCGAGCTGACCGGCTTCCCCGAGTGCCTGGAGGGCCGCGTCAAGACGCTGCACCCGCGCGTGCACGCCGGCGTGTTGGCCGACACCCGTAAGGCCGATCATCTTGCGCAGCTCGATGAGCTGGGCATCGCCCCGTTCGAGCTGGTCGTGGTGAACCTGTACCCGTTCACGCAGACCGTCGCGTCCGGCGCCTCGCCCGACGAGTGCGTCGAGCAGATCGATATCGGCGGACCGTCCATGGTGCGCGCCGCCGCCAAGAACCACCCGTCGGTCGGAGTGATCGTCGACCCGTCCGACTACGCCGCGGTCACCGACGCGGTCGCGGCGGGCGGCTTCACCCTCGCCGAGCGCAAGGCGCTGGCCGCCAAGGCGTTCCGCCACACCGCCGACTACGACGTCGCTGTCGCCTCGTGGATGAGTTCGGTGGTCTCCCCGGACGCCGCGAGCGAGTCCGATGACGCGGACGCCGGGAGCGGAGCGAGCGGGTCCGATGGTGCGGACGCCGGGAGCGGAGCGAGCGGGTCCGATGGTGCGGACGCCGCGAGCGGGTCCGACGATGCCGGCACCGCATCCATTCTCCCGGTCTGGGCCGGTGCCACGTGGGAGCGCGCCGACGTCCTCCGCTACGGCGAGAACCCGCATCAGGCCGCGGCGCTGTACACCTCCACCTCGGGACCGGCCGGGCTCGCGCAGGCGCAGCAGCTGCACGGCAAGGCGATGTCGTTCAACAACTTCACCGACGGCGACGCCGCCTGGCGTGCCGCTTACGACCACGCCGAGCCCGCCGTCGCGATCATCAAGCACGCCAACCCGTGCGGTATCGCCGTGGGCGCCGACATCGCCGAGGCGCACCGTCGCGCTCACGCGTGCGACCCGGTCAGCGCGTACGGCGGGGTGATCGCCGCGAATCGCGAGGTCAGCGTCGAAATGGCCGAGCAGGTCGCCGACGTCTTCACCGAGGTGATCATCGCGCCGTCGTATGCCGCGGGCGCCGTCGAGGTGCTGCAGCGCAAGAAGAACGTCCGCATCCTGGTGGCCGAGGCGCCGACCGCGGGCGGCATCGAGATCCGCCCCGTGTCGGGCGGTGTTCTGATGCAGCAGCGGGATGTGATCGACGCCGACGGCGACGACCCCGCGAACTGGACGCTCGCAACGGGTGAGGCCGCGGACGAGCAGACCCTCTCCGACCTGGTCTTCGCATGGCGTGCCTGCCGTGCGGTCAAGTCGAACGCGATCCTGCTGGCTTCCGACGGCGCGTCCGTCGGCGTCGGCATGGGCCAGGTGAACCGCGTGGACTCCGCGCATCTCGCCGTGAACCGTGCGGGCGACCGCGCGCAGGGCTCGGTCGGCGCGTCGGATGCGTTCTTCCCGTTCCCGGACGGTCTGCAGGTCCTGATCGACGGCGGCGTCCGTGCCGTCGTGCAGCCGGGTGGATCCATCCGCGACAATGAGGTGATCGAGGCGGCCAAGGCCGCGGGCGTCACCATGTACCTCACGGGTTCGCGCCACTTCGCGCACTGATCGATGACCGTCGCCGACCTGTCGATCCTGGTCGGCGCCGGTTTCCTCGCCGGACTCGTCGGCTACGTGACGGGACTGGCGAGCATCATCAGCTATCCGGCCCTGCTGTTCGTGGGGTTGGGGCCGTTGGCCGCCAATGTGACGAACACCGTCGCGCTGGTGGCCGTCGGCATCGGCAGTTTCGCCAAATCCGGTCGCGACCTGGTCGATCACCTCGGCGGGCGGGCGCTCGCCCGCAGCGGAGGTGCGGCCCTGGCCGGGGGAGCGGTCGGCGCGCTGCTCCTGCTCGTCGCGCCGGACGGCGTCTTCGCGGTGGTCGTGCCGTACCTCGTCGCGTTCGCCTCGATCGCCCTGCTGATCCAGCCCAGACTGCGGACGTGGATCTCCGGCGGCGTCGACCGTCCCGTGCTATGGCTGATCTGCGTGTTCGCGGTATCGGTGTACGGCGGCTACTTCGGTGCGGGCGCCGGTGTCGCCTTCGTCGCGTTGGCTCTGCTGGTCACCTCGCTGCCGCTGCCGCGGGCCATGATCCTGAAATCGACGCTGCTCGGCATCGCGAACGGGGTCGCCGCGGTCGGCTTCATGATCTTCGGCCCCGTCGAGTGGGCGGCCGTGGCGGCGATGGGGCTGGGCTGTCTGGTCGGTGGTTGGGCCGGGCCTCCGGTCGTCGCCCGGCTGCCGGTCACCGCGCTCCGCATCGCCATCGGTGTCGCGGGTCTGGGGCTCGCCGTGTGGCTGGCCGTGAGCTGACGTCGTTCGGGTGCCGGACGGGCCGACCCGGATTCAGCCCCGCGTGGGATCCGGATAGCCCAGACGCACCGCGCGTTCGAGGATGCCGAGCGTGGCCTTCAACGACGACTCGCTGATCACCGGGAAGATCGGCTTCCACTTCGGGTGGGCGTCGGACCAGTCGTAGTACGAGGTGACTCGCGTTCCGTTCGCGATCGGGTCCAGGCGGTACCCGTAGACGTGTCCGATCGGCGGCTCGATGGTGCCGAAGATCGTCCAGGCGATCTCCCGGTCGGGCGCGTATGCGGTGATCTTCACTTCGACGTCGTATTTGCCGAGGTCCACGTCGCCGAGTGATTCGCGGTCCATGTGAACGACGAACGAGTCGCCGACCTGTGCGACGGCGTCGCCGGTGGCGGACTGCAGCATCCCGGACGCGTCGATCGCGATGTGGCCGTACGGGCGGCGGAGGACGTCGAAGATCTCGGCGGGCGGCGCGGGGACGTCCCGGGTCACTTCGATGCGTTCGTCGGTCATGACGGGCCTTTCGTTCGGGATGCGGACGTCTGCGTCGAGGCTACGGCGTCGCGCGGCGCAGCGTCAGATAGGACGTCCCCGCGAAGATCAGATCGAGCGCGAAGACGATCCCGACCAGGCTGATCGGTCGCAGGTCGACGATCCAGCGGCCGAAGGCGGGCCAGCCGTCGAAGACGGTGACCAGGAAGCACACCAGGACGATCACCAGCACGAGCGCTACCCCCGTCGCGATCAGCCACGCTGTACCGAAGCGCTTGAAGATCGTCGCGCCCCAGAATCCGATCGAGAACGCGAACATCGCGATGGTGAAGTACAGCAGGAACGCGACGGCAGGCGTCTGGTCCCAGATCCACGGCAGGTAGAAGAAGTAGCCGTTGAATCCCCACCCGTCGGTGGCGCGTTCGATCAGTCCGCCGATGAGGAACGTCACGGACAGGACCGCCGAGGTGATGACGGCCGTCGCGTAGGTGCCGAGGTAGAACTCGCGGCGGGTGATGCTCATGGCCTGGGAGAACGGGAATGAGAACGCCAACGCCTGAATCCCCACCGCCAGGAAGTACCAGAGCGGTGCCTGCGAGCCGCCGCCGTACATGGGTTCGGTGGAGCCGTCGTCCACGGCGAGCGTGATGATGCCGTAGATCATCAGGCTGATCGCGAACGCCGAGCCTAGGATGGTGAGCGGGAGGTACACGAAGGTCTGCTTGTTCAGCAGCTGCATCCGCACCACCTTGCCGATGCGGTTCGGCGACGAGGTGCGCGTGGGGGCGAGAGTGGTGGTCATCGGGTTGCTCCTGTCTGCTCGGAGTGCTGGGTGAATCGGACGATCAGTTCTTGCAGCGACACCGTCGACGTGGTCAGCCGCAGGGCGTCGAGGCGGCGGCGGTCGTCGTCGGTGAGGGTGCCGAGGACCGTCGACGATGCGACCGGCCCGAGGGTCTCGCGGTGGAGCTCCTCACGGCCGACGATGAACTCGTCGACCGCCGGCGCCGGGCCGACGACGGTCACCGCGCGGCAGCGGAGGGCGTCGGCGTCCTCGTCGAGGACGAGTGCGCCGTCGTCGACCACCAGGACGCGCTCGATGAGATCGGAGATCTCGTCGATCAGATGGCTCGACAGGACGATGGTGCGCGGATGCTCGGCGTAGTCGGCGAGCAGTCGGTCGTAGAAGATCTGTCGGGCGACCGCGTCGAGGCCGAGATACGGCTCGTCGAAGAATGTGATCTCGGCGCGAGACGCCAGTCCGATGATCACGCCCACCGCGGACAGCTGTCCGCGCGAGAGCTTCTTGATCCTGGTCTTCATCGGCAGGCGGAACTCGGTGATGAGGCGCTGCGCGAACTCGTCGTCCCAGTGGGGGAAGAACAGCTTCGCCGCGGCGAACGCGCGGAACGGTCGCGAGTCGTCCGGGTACTTCTGGCTCTCCCGGACGAAGCACACGCGGCTCAGCGCACGGGCGTTCTCGTACGGCTCCTCGCCGTAGATCCAGGCGTGGCCGGAGGTCGCGAAGTTCTGTGCGGTCAGGATCGACATGAGCGTCGTCTTGCCCGCTCCGTTGCGGCCGAAGAGTCCGCAGATCGTGTTCTCCGGGATGTCGAAGTCGACGGAGTCGAGGGCGACGACGTCGCCGTAGGTCTTGGTCAGGCCGCGGGCGCTGACGGCACTGGTGCCTGTACTGGTCATCGGGGGTCTCCTTCCGGGGAGTGGTGGGCCGAACGGTCGAGAATGAGGGCGACGAGGTCGTCGGGCGCCAGGCCCAGACGGTCGGCCTCGGACAGCAGGGGTTCGATGAAGCGGTCGGCGAACGCCTGCTGTCGTTCGCGCCGGAGCAGGTCGCGGGCGCCGGTCGCCACGAACATGCCGACGCCGCGTCGTTTGTAGAGGACTCCCTTGTCGACCAGCATGTTCACGCCTTTCGCTGCTGTCGCCGGATTGATTCGGTAGAACGCGGCCAACTCGTTGGTCGACGGTGCTCGGGACTCCTCGTCGAGGCTGCCGTCGATGATCGAGTCCGACACGGTGTCTGCGATCTGATGGAAGAGGGGTCTGCCGTCGTCGATCATGCACACCTCCCTGTTCTCTGGTTAGTTACTTGACTAACTAACCATGCAGCTGTTCGGAGGATATGTCAAGGGGTGTGCGATTCTGGGCGGGTGGATAAGCGATGCCCGTGTGGAAGCGGAGAGACGCTCGACGCCTGCTGTGGCCGGTATCTCGGCGGGGCGGCGGCGCCGACGGCGGAGGCCCTGATGCGCAGCAGATTCACCGCGTTCGCCGTCGGCGACGAACCGTATCTGCTGGCGTCCTGGCATCCGAACACGCGGCCGGACGGCTGCGCGATCGACCCGGGGACGCGCTGGCTGCATCTGAGCATCGACGACGTCGTCGACGGCTCGCCGTTCCACGACAGCGGCGTCGTGGAGTTCACCGCCGTCTACCGTGACGCCGACGGTCGTGGCGATCTGCATGAACGGAGCACTTTCGCACGCGTCGACGGGCGCTGGTTCTACGTGTCGGGCGTGCATTCGTAGGGGCGTCACGGCCCTCGAGGCTTGTATTCAATTGATCGGTTGACAAATCCGGTCTGCAAGCGTCTACTTGTATTCAACCGGCGAGTTGAATAAGGAGTCGACGCGATGTCCGACGATCAGTTGTCGCAAGTCTTCTCGGCCCTGGCCGATCCGACGCGGCGCGACATCATCGCCCGGTTGAGTGCGGCCGACGCCACCGTCAACGAGTTGGCGCAGCCGTACGACGTGAGTCTTCAGGCGGTGTCCAAGCACATCCGAGTGCTCGAGGACGCCGGTCTGGTGACACGTACTCGCGACGCCCAGCGTCGCCCCGTCCACCTGGACGCGGAGGTGTTCGATCTGATGACGAAATGGATCGAACGCTATCGGCGGCAGGCGGAGGCGAGATACCAGCGGCTCGACGCGGTGCTCGCCGAGATGAACGAATCACCCCGCACGTCCCGTCCCGAGGAGGACGCATCATGAACGCACACCCGCAGGCGTCGATCGACGCCGACCCGACCCTTCCGCTCGTCCGCATCACTCGAGACTTCGCGGCGACTCCCGCCCAACTCATGCGGGCGCACACCCATCCCGAGCTGTTCTCCCGCTGGGTGGGCCCCGACGGCATGACCAATCGCATCGTCACCTGGGACGCTCGTAACGGCGGCGAGTGGCGGTACGTCGCGGGCCGCGACGGCGAGGAGTACGGCTTCCGCGGCTGCTTCCACACCATCGGCGACGACGTCATCGTCCAGACCTTCACGTTCGAGGGAATGCCCGACGACGTCTCGCTCGAGACCCTGCGATTCGAGGATCTCGGCGACGGCCGGACGCGGTTGCACGCGCAGTCGCTCGTCGACAGCATGGAAGGACGCGACGCCTGGCTGGCATCAGGGATGGAGGTCGGCGTCGACCAGGGGTACGTCAAGCTCGACGCGCTGCTCGCGGACGAGGGCCGATGAGTGCGCTGACCGAGGCGACGCCCGCCGAGCGCCATCGGATCGTCGCTTCCGGATTCGCCGAGCAGGTCGCCGCGACCGCGGACTGGAGTGCGCGCAGTCCGGTCCCGGAATGGACGGCCCGCGACGTCGTCGGGCACCTGACCGGATGGCTGCCCGAGTTCCTGGCGGCCGGCGGCGTCGCTCTCCGGTCGGTCACGTCGGTCGACGAGGCTCCGACGACGGCATGGACCGAGCATGCTGCGGCCGTCCAGGAGCTGTTCGACGCCGACGACGCCGACCGTGAGTTCACCCACCCGTACCTCGGCACCTCATCGCTCGAATCGACGATCGATCGGATCTACACCGCCGACGTGTTCATGCACACGTGGGATCTCGCACGGGCGGGTGCCAGGCGCCCCGATCTCGATCCCGAGTTCGCGACCGTGCTCCTGGACGGGCTGCGCCAGATGGAGGGCGTCCTGCGATCCTCCGGTCAATACGGTCCGGCGCATGCGGTTCCCGGCGACGCCGACCCCGTCGTCGCGCTGGCGGCGTTCATCGGTCGCGATCCGAACTTCTGAGGTGCGGCCGCAGTTCCGCGCAGAGCGTCTGTCGCGTCCCGTGTCGCGATGTGCCGTTCGCTGAATTCGTCGACTCGTGAGAACGGACCATTGCTGTGGGTCCGCCGCTCACCGGCCGAGACCCGATGTTCGTCAATTGAACTCACGCGGGGCGAAACCCTTCACCGGGTGAGCTCGGTGCGACATCGTCGAAGTCATGACCACATTCATCGACCGTGCCGTCGTCACCGCCGGAGTCGAGTTCGACCTGGCGCAGATCGGCCCGACGCACGGTGCCACGATCTCCGGATTCGACGTCGCGTCCGCCTCCGACGCACAGATCGCCGCGCTGCGCGTCGCTCTCGCCGACTACAAGGTGCTGGTCCTGCGCGGCCAGGACCTCACCGACGCCGAGCACGTCGAGTTCGCCGCCCGACTCGGCGACCTCACCGTCGGCCACCCGGTGTGGGACAGCGGCGACGTGCCCGACGAGGTGTACGCCCTCGACAGCAGCGACAACGGGTTCGCCGACGTCTGGCACACCGACGTGACGTTCATGCCGCGCCCGCCCGCCGCGTCGATTCTCCGGCCGCTGGTGCTGCCCGACCTCGGTGGCGACACGAACTGGGCCGATGCCGCGGCCGCGTACGCCTCGCTGTCGGCACCGATGCAGCGCCTGGCCGACGAACTCGTGGCCGTGCACGACGGCGAACGCGAGTTCGGGTACTACCTGCAGCAGCGTCGCGCGGGCCGCGGGAACGTCTGGGACGGCCAGGAGGTGACACGACTGACGCCGGTCCGCCAGCCGGTCGTGCGCATCCATCCGGAGACCGGTCGCAAGTCGCTGTTCGTCAACCCGGGATTCACCGCGTACATCGAGGGGGTGTCCGACGCCGAGAGTCGTGGACTCCTCGACGCGTTCTACGCGCACCTGACGAAACCGGAGCACATCGTGCGACACCGGTGGAGCCTCGGCGACGTGGTGCTGTGGGACAACCGGAGCACCGCGCACTACGCGAACCGCGACTACACGCAGCGGCGTGTGATGCACCGTGTCACCCTGCGCGGCGACCGGCCTACCGGACCGCAGGGCGTCGTCGAACCGTTCGTCGAACAGGAGTCGTGAACAGGGAATACCCGTTGTCTCGTAGCGCATCTGGATTCTCGGGGTAGCGTGGAACACGTGGCAGATCAATCCACCCAAGCGCCCCAGATCAGTACCGTCGGCGAGCTCCGTGCGTCCGATCACGTCGAACGCAGTGTGCGCGACGAGATCCGGCACAACCTGCTGGCGGCCCTCCGTTCCGGCGACGACCCGTGGCCGGGCGTCCTCGGTTTCGACGACACGGTGATCCCGCAGCTCGAACGCGCGCTCATCGCCGGGCACGACGTCGTCATGCTCGGCGAGCGCGGGCAGGGCAAGACCCGCCTGCTTCGCACCCTGTCGGGGCTGCTCGACGAGTGGACGCCGGTCATCGCCGGCTCCGACCTCGACGAGCATCCCTTCACGCCGATCCTGCCGGAGTCGATCCGGCGCGCCGAGGAACTCGGCGACGACCTGCCGATCGAGTGGCGTCACCGCACCGAACGGTACCGGGAGAAGCTGGCGACCCCGGACACGTCGGTGGCCGACCTCGTCGGCGACATCGATCCGATGAAGGTCGCCGAGGGACGCAGTCTGGGCGATCCGGAGACCATTCACTTCGGGCTGATCCCGCGTTCGCACCGCGGCATCATCGCGATCAACGAGCTGCCCGACCTCGCCGAGCGCATCCAGGTGTCGATGCTCAACGTGATGGAGGAGCGTGACGTCCAGGTCCGCGGGTACAGCCTGCGACTGCCGCTCGACGTCATCGTCACCGCCAGCGCCAACCCGGAGGACTACACGAACCGCGGTCGCATCATCACGCCGCTCAAGGACCGGTTCGGCGCCGAGATCCGTACGCACTACCCGCTCGACCTGGACGATGAGATCGACGTCGTGGAGCAGGAGGCCGACCTCGTCGCGAGCGTCCCGACCTATCTGGTCGAAGCGCTCGCCCGCTTCACGCGCTACGCCCGCGAGCATCCCTCGATCGACCAGCGGTCCGGTGTCTCGGCGCGCTTCTCGATCGCGGCCGCCGAGACCGTCGCCGCGGCGGCCCTGCACCGGTCGGCGGTGACCGGGGAGGAGTTGCCCGTCGCCCGCCCGGTGGACCTGCAGTCGGTCATCGAGGTGCTGCGCGGCAAGATCGAGTTCGAGTCGGGCGAAGAGGGCCGCGAACTGGAGATCCTCGACTACCTGCTTCGCAAGTCGGTGGCCGACGTCGTCCGCGCACATCTCGGGGGAGTGGACATGCGCCCGCTGGTCACCGCCCTCGAGAACGGTCAGCCGGTGCTCACCGGCGATCGGGTGCCCGCCGCCGAGGTCATCGACGCGATCGGTGACGACGCCGCGGTGATGAAGGTGGTCGACGAGATCGCGGGTCGCCTCGACGCACTGGAACCGGCCGAACGCGCCAGCGCTCTCGAACTCGCTCTGGAGGGCCTGTACCTGGCCCGTCGGATCGGCAAGGACGAGGACGACTACGGACGCACCACCTACTCGGTGGCCGTCGTCGACGACGAGCTCGAAGCTGATGGCGCGTAACCGATTCCATCGATCCCGGTACCGCCGCTACACCGGCGGGCCGGATCCGCTCGCGCCGCCCGTCGACCTGCGGGAGGCGTTGAAGGCGATCGGCGACGACGTCATGGAGGGCGTGTCACCCGAGCGTGCGATGCGCGAGTTCCTGCGGCGAGGTGGCTCGTCGACGCGCGGTCTGGACCGGCTCGCCGAGGAGGCGAACCGCCGTCGGCGGGAACTGCTGCGGAACCGGAATCTCGACGGCACGTTCGACGAGATCCGCGAACTCCTCGACTCCGCGGTGCTGAGCGAGCGCAAGCAACTCGCCCGTGACCTCGACGACGACGCCCGCTTCGCCGAGATGCAGATCGGCAGTCTGCCCGCGTCCACCGCACAGGCCGTCCGCGAACTCTCCGACTACGACTGGCGCAGCCCGCAGGCACGCGCCGATTACGAGAAGATCTCCGACCTCCTCGGACGGGAGGCGTTGGAGCAGCGCTTCTCCGGGATGAAGGAGGCCCTCGAAGGGGCGACCGAGCAGGACCGGCAGCGGATCGCGGACATGCTCGGCGACCTCAACGAACTGCTCGACAAGCACAATGCCGGACAGGACTCGCAGGCCGACTTCGACGAGTTCATGGACAAGCACGGGGAGTTCTTTCCCGAGGGTCCGGAGAACATCGACGAACTGATCGACGCGCTGGCACGCCGGTCGGCGGCCGCGCAGCAGTTCTTCAACTCGCTCACACCCGAGCAGCAGGCCGAACTGGCCGAGCTCTCGCAGCAGGCGTTCGGTTCGCCCGAGCTGATGAACGCTCTCGGGCGGATGGACGACGCGCTGCGGCAGGCCCGCCCCGATCTGAACTGGAGCGGTTCCCAGGAGTTCTCCGGCGACGATCCGATGGGCATGGGCCAGGGCGCCGCCGCACTGCGCGACATCGCCGAACTCGAAGAACTCGCCGAGCAACTGTCGCAGGGGTACGCGGGCGCGCAGATGGAGGACATCGACCTCGACGCCCTCGCCCGCCAACTCGGCGACGAGGCGGCCGTCGACGCCCGCACCCTGTCGGAGTTGGAGAAGGCCCTGCGCGATCAGGGCTTCTTCCGCCGCGACCCCGACGGCAGCCTCAAACTCAGCCCCAAGGCGATGCGACGACTCGGGCAGGCGATCCTGCGCGACGTCGCCGCGCAGCTGTCCTCGCGGGGCGGGGACCGTCGCACGGATCTCGCCGGCCGACTCGGCGAGCCGACCGGCGCCACCCGCGAATGGGCGTTCGGCGACACCGAACCGTGGGACGTGACCCGCACCGTGACCAACGCGGTGCTGCGTACGGCTTCGGACGGCCGCGATCCCGCGGCCGGGGTCGAGATCGACGTGCGCGATGTGGAGGTCACCGAGACCGAGGCGCGGACGCAGGCAGCCGTCGTACTGCTGGTCGACACATCGTTCTCCATGGTGATGGAGGGTCGGTGGACGCCGATGAAGCGGACCGCGCTCGCCTTGAATCAGCTGATCTCCACGCGCTTCCGTTCCGACGAACTGCACCTGATCGAGTTCGGCAGGCTGGCGCGGTCGACGTCGGTCGACGAGCTGACCGGCCTGGAACCGAGGATGGAGCAGGGCACCAACCTGCACCACGCACTGATACTGGCGCACCGCCACCTGCGGCGGTTCCCTAATGCGCAGCCGGTGCTGCTCATCGTCACCGACGGTGAGCCGACCGCTCACCTCGAGTCCGACGGCGAGGCGTTCTTCTGGTATCCACCGCACCCGCAGACCATCGGACTCACCGTCCGCGAACTCGATCACCTGTCCCGGATGGGCGCCCAGATCACGTTCTTCCGGCTCGGCGACGATCCCGGTCTGGCGAACTTCATCGATCGAGTGGCCCGACGGATCGGTGGGCGCGTCGTGGCGCCCGATGTCGACGGACTCGGCGCCGCCGTGGTCGGCGACTATCTGCGTGCTCGCCGAGCCCGGTGAGTTTCACCCGCGCCGAATTGGAGGCGCTCGTCGGCACGACGGTGCCCGACTTGATCGGGCCGGGCTGCAGACTGTTGATCTCGGGAATCAATCCGGGCCTGTGGACGGCGGCGACGGGCGCGCACTTCGCGCGCCCGGGCAACCGGTTCTATCCCGCGCTCTACGCCGCCGGGATCACCGACCACCTCATCGACGCGTCCGGCGGGATGAGCGAGGCCGACGAGGCCGCGCTGACCGGCGCCGGGATCGGTATCACCAACGTCGTGGCACGGGCCACCGCGAAGGCCTCCGATCTGACCCGTGACGAGTTCGTCGCAGGCGGGAAGAACCTGCTCTCGACGGTGGAGCGGGTACGTCCGGCGGTGCTCGCGATCCTCGGCGTCACCGCGTACCGGACCGCGTTCGGGGTACGCGGCGCCGCAGTCGGGGAGCAGCCGGAGCCGCTCGCCGGCGCTCGTCTGTGGGTGCTGCCGAATCCGAGCGGCCTCAACGCTCACGAGACCGTGGCCTCGCTCGCCGCCGCGTACGGTGAGGCTGCGGACGCCGCGGGCGTCGCGCGAACGACCACGGACCTCGAACGGAGTTCTCGGCGGTCCGACGCATAGCACTGCCTGTTCGGCCGTTCTCGCCTGGACGTGCGGACGGATCCGACCGCGTCGAGCGCGGCCCGGGGCGGCCGATCTACTCGTACGGCCGTCGTCGCACGTCGACGCCGCCCATGATCGCGACGCCCTCGACGCGTACCGTCGGGGCGCCCGGAGTGCCCGGACCCGCGCTGCGATGGCCGAATCCGCCCATGATCCCGATGCCCGACACCTGCACTTCGACGTCCTCGGGGACGGTGATGTTCACCCCGCCCATGAGCGCGACGCAGCTGATCGTCACCGTCGACGCCGCGAACTCGACCTTCCGCAGATCGATCTCCACGCCACCCATGCAGGCGACGGCGCGCAGCTGTGACGCGACGACGTTGCCCACGCCCACCACAGACCCGCCGAAGATCCCGATCGCGGTGCTTCGCGCGGCGTCGCTTCGCGCGGTGTGGACCGTCGTACGTCGGCCGGTCGATTTGCTCAGGGACACCCCGTCGAGCTGGTCGAGCGGCAGATCGACGATCAGCTTCTCCAACTCGCCGCGGGTCCGGGCCGCGGCGGCGACACCGGCCCGATCGCTGTACTCGTCGGGCGTCAACGCACCCGCCGACATCGCCGACGACAGGATCGTATGAATCCTGTCGCGATCACGGTCACTGGCGCGCACCGGTGCATCGTCGTCGGCCGGCTGGGGCAGGGAGTTCGAACCACCGTCGTTCATACGATCAGTGTATGGGCGATCACGCCAGCAGCCAGGCGATCACCGCGATCACCGGAACCGACAGCACCGTCGTGACCAGCGCCGTGTCGCGCGAGAGGATCTCGCCGCGGCGGTAGCGGGTCGCATACACCAGCACGTTCTGCGCCGTCGGCAGCGCGGCGATCACCACCTGAGCGAACAGGTGGTGGCCGGTCATCCCGAACGCCCAGCGGGCCAGCACGTAGGCCAGGGCCGGCATCGCGAACATCTTCAAGGCGGACGCCAGCACGACGTCGCGACGCGGGCTCTCACCCTTCTTGAACACCGTCGCCCCGGTCAGCGTCAATCCGAAGGCGAGCAGCGCCAGCGGTACCGACGACTGGCCGAGCATGTCGAGCGGCTCCATGATCGGTTTCGGCGGGACCCACCCGATCAGAGACATGATCAGACCGGCCACGCCGCCGACCAGGATCGGATTCCGGAGCGGTACCGCGATCGTCCTCCACACCGAGGTACGACGGTTGGAGTCGAGGGCCGTGAAGTCGAGGGCGGTCAGCGCCACCGGCGAGTAGAACACGATCTGGAACAGCAGCAGCGGAGCGATGAACGATTCGTCGTCGAGTACGAAGATCGCGATCGGCAGACCCAGGTTCACACTGTTCACATACGACGACGACAGTGCCCCGATCACCGCCTCGGGCACCTCCCGCCGCAACCCCAGCCGGGCGATCGCCAGATAGACCGCGCCGGTGCCGACCGCGGTGGTCGCGGCGACGGCGAGTGTCGGCGAGAACACCGCCGACAGGTCGCTCGTCGCCAGCGAGTGCACGAGCAGCGCCGGGGTGCAGACGAAGAACACGAGTCGGGCGAGGGTCGTCGACGCGTGATCGCCCAGCACGCCGGTCCGGCCCAGAACGTAGCCGAGCCCGACGACGAGGAAGATCACGGTGAACCCGGAGACGACGCCTGACATTCCCGCAATGGTAGGGAGGAGGGCCGCGCGGGCGAGCGCTCACCTGCCTCGTTTTGCACTACGGGGGTCTCGCCGGTTAATCTGTTCGGGTTGTGTGCCGCGGTCGGATTGCCGTGGATACAGGCGATCAGCGGGTGAGGCGGGTCGGGACGTACCCGGCTGCGCCCGCGTCGAACGTGAGGAAGGCGAGAACCATGGCAGTACCCAAGCGTCGGATGTCGCGGGCTAACACCCGCGCACGTCGTTCGCAGTGGAAGGCGGACAACGTCGCACTGCAGGAAGAGAAGATCAACGGTGTGTCGCAGCGTGTGCCGCGTCGCCTCGTGAAGGCCGCCAAGCTCGGCCTGGTCGATCTCGACCGTCGCTGAGACCACTCGCGACGAAGTAGCGTAAAAGGCTGCGGCCGACGGGTGTTCACCCGTCGGCCGCAGCTTTTTCATGTCACGAACGAGTTCCGGAACGATAACGGACGCGGAAGACCCGTGCGATGTCAGTAGGTTGGTTACCGATCGAATCCAGAGAAGTCCGTGAAGCGCTGAAAGTTCGTTAGTGGGGTTGCCAGTGGGGGAGAGTTCGTCGACGCCGGAGAACGGACGGTTCCGTCCTCCGAACCCGGTTGCGAAGGCGCTCGGGATCCCGGTCAACAAGCGCGTCTTCGTCGGCGCCAGTGCGGGAGTCATCGCGATCATCCTGTGGGCCCTCATCGACGCCGACGGCGCCGACCGAGTCATCTCCGCGGCCGTCACCTGGGTCTCCGACGAACTCGGCTGGTTCTACATCGGACTCGTCGTCACCGTCGTCCTGTTCGTCGTCTGGGCCGCGCTCTCGCGCGTCGGCGGCGTCAAACTCGGACCGGACCACTCCAAGCCCGTCTACAATCTCTTCTCCTGGACGGCGATGCTGTTCGCGGCGGGGATCGGCATCGACCTCATGTTCTTCTCCGTCGCCGAACCCGTGACGCAGTGGATGCACCCGCCGACCGGAGAAGGGCAGACCCTCGAGGCCACCCGACAAGCCGTGGTGTGGACCCTGTTCCACTACGGCCTGATCGGCTGGAGCCTGTACGCGCTCATCGGCATGTCACTCGGGTACTTCGCGTACCGCTACAACATGCCGCTGTCCCTGCGTTCGGGACTGCGGCCGATCTTCGGCGACAGACTCGACGGAATCCTCGGCGACTCGGTCGACATCGCAGCCCTCCTCGGTGCCATCTTCGGACTGGCGACGAGCCTGGGCATCGGCGTCGCCCAGCTAAACGTCGGGCTCGACGACCTGTTCGGAATCGCGCAGAGTCACTGGGCACAGGCCGGGCTGATCGTCGTCGCGGTGGCGATCGCGACGCTGTCGGCGGTGTCCGGCGTCGACAAGGGCGTCAAACGGCTGTCCGAGATCAACGTGGTCATCGCTCTGGGGCTGCTGCTGTTCATTCTGATCGCCGGCTCGACGACGTACCTGATGAACGCGCTGGTGCAGAACATCGGCGACTTCGCCAGCCGCTTCCCGTCGATGGCGTTGGACACCTTCGCCTACCAAGACACCGGCGACTGGAAAGCCACCTGGACCCTGTTCTTCTGGGCCTGGTGGATCGCGTGGGCTCCGTTCGTCGGTCTGTTCCTGGCTCGCATCTCCCGCGGCCGCACCATCCGCCAGTTCGTGTTCGGCACGCTGACGATCCCGTTCGCGTTCATCCTCATCTGGATCTCGATCTTCGGGAACAGCGCGCTCGAGATCGCCCGCGGCAACGACGAGTTCGCCGACACCGCGGTCAACAGACCGGAGGAGGCGTTCTACGCGCTCCTGCACGAGTATCCGGGGGCGACGGTCCTCGTGGTGATCGCGACGTTCACCGGTCTGCTGTTCTACATCACCAGCGCCGACTCGGGCGCCCTGGTGATGTCGCACTTCAGCTCCCACGTGACCGACAACGAGTCGGACGCCGCCCGCTGGGTCCGCATCTTCTGGGCCGTGGTCACCGGCCTGCTGACGATGGCGATGCTGTTGATCGGCGGTATCACCACCCTGCAGAACGCGACGGTGATCATGGGGCTGCCGTTCGCGGTCGTCGTCGCCCTGATGATGCTCGGACTGTTCCGCGCGCTGCGCGACGAGGGCGACTGGGTGGCCTCCCGGCGCGATGCGATCACCCACGCGCTCTCGCACCGCTCCTCGGGCGGCACGGCCCTCAACTGGCGTCAGCGCGTCGAACGGCTGGTGCACTATCCCGACGCCGACGACATGCGGAGGTACTCGACGAACATCGTGTGGCCCGCGCTGCAGGATGTGGCCGCCGAACTGGTGAAGTCCGGGATGGACGCACGGACCGGCAGCGCGCACGTGGACGCCTACGACCTGGAGAGCTACCACCTCGACGTCGACTTCGGCAACGGCCGCGCCTTCCACTATCAGGTGTATCCGACGCGGCACCCGACCCCGGTGTTCGGCCGGTCGCCCGACGTCAGCGACAAGTTCTTCCGCCTCGAAGTGTTCACCGCCCAGGGCAGTGAGGGCTTCAACGTGTACGGACTCACCAAGACCCAGATCAGCTCCAACGTGCTCGATCACTACGAACGTCACCTGCACTACCTCGAAGCCGTCGGTGACGAAGCGGCGCCGCTGTCCGGAGAACAGATCATCGACTGGTCGGCGGACTTCGACGACGGCGCCGACGAGGCGGCCGCGCACACAGACCAAGACGAGGCCGGGCGGGAAGAACCGGCGAAGGAGGAATCGTGACCGCACAGACCCTGTTCATCGACGGACGATGGGAGGCCGCCGCCGACGGCGCCACCCGCGAGATCCGTTGTCCGGCCGACGGCTCGCCGGTGGGCGACGTCAGCGAGGCGAGCGCCGCCGACACCGAACGCGCGATCGCGGCGGCCCGTCGCGCGTTCGACGATCGACGCTGGGCGTCCGTGCCCGCGGCCCGACGCGGCAAGCTGCTCGGACGCCTGGCCGACGGCATCCGGGACCGCCACGAGGAGTTCGCACGCGCCGAAGCCCTCGACACCGGCAAGCGGATCGTCGAGGCCCGCATCGACATGGACGACATCGTGAACTGCTTCGACTACTTCGCCGAACTGGCGTCCAAGGACGCCGGGCGACTGGTGGACGCCGGGTCGGAGGCCGTGGTCAGCCGCATCCAGTACGAGCCGGTCGGGGTGTGCGGGCTGATCACCCCGTGGAACTACCCCCTGCTGCAGGCCGCGTGGAAGATCGGCCCGGCGCTCGCCGCGGGGTGCTCGTTCGTGCTCAAACCCGCCGAGCTGACCCCGCACACGGCGATCCTGACATTGAGACTGCTCGACGAACTGGGTCTGCCCGCGGGCGTCGGCAACCTGGTGACCGGCGCCGGCGCCCAGGCTGGAGCCCCGTTGTCGTCGCACCCGGACGTCGACATGGTCTCGTTCACCGGCGGCCTGGTGACCGGCCGAGTGATCGCCGCCTCGGCGGCGCCGACCGTCAAGAAGGTGGCGCTTGAGCTCGGCGGTAAGAATCCCAACGTCGTGTTCGCCGACGCCGACTTCGACGCGGCGGTCGACAACGCGCTCAACGCGGCGTTCGTCCACTCCGGTCAGGTGTGTTCGGCCGGCGCGCGACTGGTGGTGCAGGACTCGATCGCCGAGGAGTTCGTCGACGCCTTGGTCGAGCGTGCGCAGCAGATCCGGATCGGCGGTCCCTTCGACGATGCCGCCGAGACCGGTCCGCTGATCTCGGCGGCCCACCGCGACAAAGTGCACGCCTATGTCCAGGCCGGCGTCGCCGAAGGCGCACGCGTCCGGTGCGGCGGCGAGTTCGCCACCGGCACATCGGGATCGAGTGATCTCGACGCGGGCTTCTACTACCGGATGACCGTCCTCGACCAGGTGCGCCGCGGAATGTCCGTCGTCGTCGACGAGGCGTTCGGCCCGGTCGTCACCGTGGAGACCTTCACCGACGAGGACGACGCTGTCGCGACCGCGAACGACACCATCTACGGTCTGGCGGGCGCGGTGTGGACGCAGGACGCGGGGAAGGCGCAGCGGGTGGCGAACCGCCTCCGGCACGGCACCGTGTGGATCAACGACTTCCACCCGTATCTGCCGCAGGCCGAATGGGGCGGGTTCGGCCAGTCGGGCGTGGGGCGCGAACTCGGCCCCACCGGACTCGACGAGTACCGCGAGGCCAAGCACGTCTACCAGAACATCGCTCCCGAGGTGACCGGCTGGTTCGCCGATCGGACGAGGCAGGAGAACTGACATGACCAACGAATCCTTCGACTACCTCGTCGTCGGCGGCGGATCGTCCGGGTGCGCCGCGGCCGCCCGCCTGTCCGAGGACCCGTCCGTGCGTGTCGCGCTGATCGAGGCCGGTCCCGACGACCGCGGCGTCCCGGAGGTGCTGCAGCTGGACCGCTGGATGGAACTGCTCGAGTCCGGGTACGACTGGGACTATCCGATCGAACCGCAGGCCACCGGCAACTCGTTCATGCGGCATGCGCGTGCTCGCGTGCTCGGGGGCTGCTCGTCGCACAACTCGTGCATCGCGTTCTGGCCGCCGCGCGAGGACATGGACGAATGGGCCGACAAGTTCGGCGCCACCGGCTGGGGCGCCGACAGCGTGTGGCCGATCCTCAAACGGCTGGAGACCAACGAGGACGCCGGACCCGACGCCCCGCACCACGGCGACTCCGGACCCGTCCACCTGATGAACGTGCCGCCCGCCGACCAGTGCGGTGTGGCGCTCCTGGCCGCTGCCGAACAGGCCGGACTGCCCACCACCAGGTTCAACACCGGCACGACGGTCACCCGCGGCGCGAACTTCTTCCAGATCAACCGGCAGGCCGACGGGACGCGCGCATCATCGTCGGTCTCGTACATCCACCCGATCGCCGACCGGGCGAACTTCACGCTGCTGACCGGGCTGCGCGCCAAGCGGCTGCTGTTCGACGGTGTCCGCTGCATCGGCGTCGAGGTGGTCGACAACCAGTTCGGCAAGACGCGGACGATCACCGCCGAGCGTGAGCTCGTGCTGTCGACCGGTGCGATCGACACGCCGAAGCTGCTGATGCTGTCGGGTATCGGCCCCGCCGATCACCTGCGCGAGAACGGTGTCGAGGTGCTCGTCGACGCACCGGGCGTCGGGGCGAACCTGCAGGATCACCCGGAGGGCGTCATCTCCTGGGTCGCGCGCAGGCCGATGCCGACCGAGTCGACACAGTGGTGGGAGATCGGCGTCTTCGACATGGTCGACGACGGTCTGGATCGTCCGGACCTGATGATGCACTACGGCAGCGTGCCGTTCGACATGCACACGCTGCGCCGCGGATACCCGACGGCCGAGAACGTCTTCTGCCTCACCCCGAACGTCACGCATGCGCGTTCACGCGGCACCGTCCGCCTGCGCTCGCGCGACTTCCGGGACAAGCCGATGGTCGACCCTCGCTACTTCAGCGATCCCGAGGGCTACGACATCCGCATCATGACCGCAGGCATCCGCCGGGCTCGCGAGATCGTCGCCCAGCCCGCGATGGCCGACTGGGTCGGCGAGGAACTGTTCCCCGGGGTCGGCACCGTCGACGACGCCGCACTCGCGGACTACATCCGCGCCACCCACAACACCGTGTACCACCCGGTGGGCACCGCCGCGATGGGGTCGGCCGACGGTGCCCCGGTCGACGCGCGGCTGCGCGTCAAGGGAGTGGAGGGTCTCCGCGTCGCCGACGCCTCGGTGTTCCCCGAGCACACCTCGGTGAACCCCAACATCACCTGCATGATGATCGGCGAGCGGTGCGCGGACCTCGTGTCGGGGAGGGCGTAGGAGGCGCCCCTACTGCGACAGGAACTTGTTGACGCCGCGGTTGAGGACGTTGGGGATGAACTTGGCGGCGTTGCCGAGGACGGTGGTCTGGACGCCGACGGAGTAGCTGGTGCGACGCAGGAGCTTGTCGACGGTCGTCGGGTGCACCGACTCCCACACCTTGGCCGCGACGTCGTCGGCGGTCAGGCGGACGCCCAGGGTCTGAGTGCTCTTGGCGTCCGTCTCGTCGGCGAGGGCGGTCTTGGCCCACAGCGGCCAGATCGAGACGACGCGGATGTCGTCGTCCTCCCATTCGAGTTCGAGCGCCTCGGTGAGTCCGGCGACGTAGAACTTGGTGGCGCTGTAGGTCGCGATGCCCGGCTGACCGTAGATCGCCGATGCGGACGCGATGTTCACCAGGTGCGATCCGGGGGTGGCCTTCAGATAGCCGAATGCGGCCCGGGCGCCCAGAGTCACGCCGAGGGCGTCGATGTCGATCTGCGCCTTGATCGCCTCGGGGGAGATGTCGGCGACGTCGCCCGACAGCAGGATGCCCGCGTTGTTGTCGAGGACGTCGAGCCGGCCGCCGGTGTGCGAGGTGAACTCGGCCAGCGCCGTGTCCCACTGGTCGGCGTCGCGCACGTCGAGGCGACCGGTGATCAACTCGGGGTCGTCGGCTTTCGCCGCGGCCAGCGCGTCGTCGCTGATGTCGTAGACGCCGACCGTCCAGCCGTGCGAGCGGAAGAGCTTCGCGGTGGCCAGGCCGATGCCTGCGGCGCCTCCGCTGATGAAGATGGACGGCATGGGGTCTCCTCTGGAATGTGAACTACCTGGTACGCGTGCGAGCTGGATCTTACTTACTCGCCAGTAGGGTGGCTAGACCTTGTGAACGCCGACACGTGGCGTTATCGTGACAATAAACATTGTGTCATCGATCAATGGAGGTCTGAGATGACTGACCTGACGGAGCTGTCGACCAGCAGGGCCGACCAGGGGATCGACGAGGTCTCGGCGAGGCTGGTCGCCTCCTCGACGCGACTGTCCCGTAACGCCATGACCGAGATCGACTGGGCGGCGCCGATGGACCCGTCGCACTACGGGTGCAGTCCGGAGTGGTCTACGCTCTACGGCACCGACTACTGGAACGAGCTCACCGAGCAGCAACGGGTCACGCTGACCCGGCACGAGTTCGCGTCGATCATGAACATCGGCATCTGGTTCGAGATGCTCCTGCAGGAGCTCGTCCTGCGCGATCAGTACCTCGGCGACTACCACCGGCCCGAGTTCCAGTTCGCGCTCACCGAGATCGCCGACGAGTGCCGCCACTCGATCATGTTCGCGAAGGCGTCGGAGAAGATGGTCGGCACCACCTACCGGCCGTCGCCCGCGATCGGCCGAGTGGGGCGGATCTTCCAGCACACCGCGCGGGGAGCGGTGTCGTACGCCGGGATCCTCGTCGCCGAGGAGATCCTCGACGTCTTTCAGCGCGGGTGCATGCGCGACGACCGCGTGCTGCCGTTCATCCGGACGGTCAACGAGATCCACGTGCTCGAAGAGTCCAGGCACATGAAGTACGCGCGGGAGCAGGTCCGCGAGTCGATGCGAGACATGCGACCGACCACTCGGCGGTTCTGTGCGCTGTACACGTCGGTGGGCGCGATGGAGATCGTTCGCAACCTGGTTCGACCCCAGGCGTACGCCGACGCCGGACTCGACGTCGGCCGCGCGATCGACGAGCGACGGGGCAACAGACACTTCCACGCCATGGTCCGCAGCAACTGCACGCACCTGATGGAGTTCCTCGACGAGGTCGGGCTGCTGACGCCCGCCGCGCGGAAGAACTACCGTCGCGTCCACATGATCTGAGAGCTCCCATGGTTCACGTCATCACCGCATCGTGCTGCAGCGATGCCGGCTGCGTCTCGGTGTGTCCGGTCGACTGCATCCACCCGACCCCCGACGAACCCGGTTTCGGCACGTCGGAGATCCTGCACATCGATCCGCAGACCTGTATCGACTGCGGCGCCTGCGCCGACGCCTGCCCGGTGGACGCGATCTTCCCGGCCGAACGTCTCGGTACGGCCGACCGCGTCTTCGTCGACCTCAACGCCGACTACTACCGGGACCGTCCCGACGCGGGGGCGAACCCGCCGCAGGTGGTGTACCCGGACATTCCGCGACTGCCGGACGGTCTGCGGGTCGCGATCGTCGGAACCGGTCCGGCGGGCGGCTACGCGCTCACGACGTTGATCGGCCGAACCGATGCGCAGATCACGGTGATCGACCGGCTGCCCACTCCCGGAGGTCTGGTCCGCGCGGGTGTGGCGCCCGACCACCCGGGCACCAAGGGCGTCCTGCGGACCTTCGACCTGGCATACCGCGATCCGCGGGTCGACCTGATCGGCGGTCTGGCGATCGGTGACGGTCCGGGCGCGGTGTCGCATCCCGAACTGGCCGCCCACTTCGACGCCGTGTTCTATGCGGTGGGCGCCCCGGCCGCTCGATCACTGGGGATTCCCGGTGAGGACCTGCCGGGCTCGACCTCGGCCGGCGACCTCGTCGCCTGGTACAACGCGGTGCCCGGCGCCGTCGGCGCGCCTCCGGCCGCGGACTGCGGCCGCACGGTGATCGTCGGCACCGGCAACGTGGCCCTGGACATCGCGCGCATCCTGGTGTCCTCTCCGGAGACACTGGCCGCGACCGACATCGCCGACCGAGCGGTGGATCTTCTACGACGTCAGGATGTGCGTGAGGTGGTGCTGCTCGGACGCCGAGGTCCGGCGGACGCCGCCTACAGTGATGCCGAGTACCGCGCGCTGCAGGCACTCCCCGACGTGGACCTGATCGTCTGCGACGACGCGGCGACGATCGCCGAGCTGGGGCTCGACCGTCCGCCCGCCCCGGGGCGTCGGCGCATCGTCTTCCTGTTCGGCTCCGTGCCGACCGAGATCGTGGCGGACGGATCCGGTCGCGCGGGGGCCGTGGACGTCACGACCGGGTCGATCTCGCATCGGATCCGCGCGGACCTGGTGGTCCGATCGGTCGGCTATCGCGGTGTCGCAGTGCCCGGACTTCCGTTCGACGACGTCGCCGGCGTCATTCCCACCGTGGACGGTCGAGTCACCGGCGCCGACGGCGCTCCGGTTCCGGGACTGTACGCGGTGGGGTGGGCGGCGCGCGGCGCCCGCGGTGGAATCGGCGCCAACAAGGCGCACGCGGTCGCGGCGGTGGAGTCGTTCGTCGCCGATGCCGCGGCAGGCAGCCTGCCCCGGAGCGCGGCGACTCGCGAGTACTTCACGGCACTGGTGCGTCGTCGCGCGCCCGACGTCGTGGACTATCGCGGTGCCGCCGTGATCGACCGGATCGAGCGAGCGCGCGGACGGATCGCAGGACGGCCGCGCATCAAGTTCACCGATGTTCGCGAGATGTCGGATGCGGCGCGTTCTCAGCCGCATCTGAAGTTCGGTCGGTAAGACTAGTAGACATGCGTATTCTCGTGGTCGACGACGACCGTGCCGTTCGAGAGTCACTCCGACGGTCCCTGACGTTCAACGGATACACCGTCGACACCGCGGGCGACGGCCTCGAAGCGCTGGAGAAGGTGATCGCCGACCGTCCCGACCTGCTTCTGCTCGACGTGATGATGCCGCGCCTGGACGGGCTCGAGGTGTGTCGTCGCCTGCGTTCGGCCGGCGACGACCTGCCGATCCTGGTGCTGACCGCGCGCGACTCGGTGTCCGAGCGGGTGAGCGGGCTGGACGCGGGCGCCGACGACTACCTGCCGAAGCCGTTCGCGCTCGAAGAGCTGCTGGCACGTCTGCGGTCGCTCCTGCGGCGCACCGCCCGGGATGAGGACGAGGGGTCCGAGGCGGTCTCGTTCTCGGATCTGACTCTCGATCCGGCGACCCGCGAGGTGACGCGTGGCGAACGGCAGATCAGCCTCACGCGCACGGAGTTCGCGCTCATGGAGATGCTCATGGCGAATCCGAAGCGGGTCCTGACTCGCAGTCGGATCCTCGAGGAGGTCTGGGGCTACGACTTCCCGACCTCGGGCAACGCCCTCGAGGTGTACATCGGCTATCTGCGCCGTAAGACCGAGGCCGACGGTGAACCCCGACTGATCCACACTGTGCGCGGCGTCGGATACGTGCTGCGCGAGAACGCGTAGCACGTGGTGCGCCGACCTCCCGGCGTCCGCCGCCCGATGCGAGATCCGATCGCCTTGACCCGGTCGGTGTCGTTGCGCAACCGTGTCGCGCTGCTCGCCGCGGCGGTGGTGTTCCTGTCGGCGATGCTGATGGCGGGCGCCGCGTTCTTCGTCGTGCAGCGATCGCTGTACAACGACGTCGACTCACAGCTGGTGGCGCGCGCCGACGGCATGACGGCGCTGTCGAAGCTCGGCAGGCTCTCCAGCGGACCGGAGGCGCTCCTCGCCGGAACCGTGTTCTCGACGTCGATCTCGATCGCGCTGGTCGAACCCGACGGCCAGATGATCATGGTCGGCGAGGTGCCGTACGGGGACCCCGAGATGAAGATCGCCGACTCGGTGAACCCGCCCGGCAAGCTGAATCAGAGTCTGCGGACCACGTCGAACCACCGGGTTCTCTCCCGCAAGCTCTCCGACGGCAGCACCCTGATGATGGCGCAGTCGCTGGAGTCGACCGACGCGATCCTCAAACGACTGGCGTCGGTCCTGTTCGTGGCGGGCGGGGTCGGTGTGGCCTTCGCCGCGCTCGCCGGAACCGCGGTGGCTCGCGGCGGTCTGCGGCCCGTGGGTCGCTTGACCGGAGCCGTCGAACGGGTGGCGCGCACCCAGGATCTGACTCCGATACCGGTCAGTGGGCAGGACGAACTGGCGCGCCTGACCGCGAGCTTCAACACGATGTTGCGCGCCCTCGCCGAGTCGCGCGATCAGCAGGCGCGCCTGGTCGCCGATGCGGGCCACGAACTCAAGACTCCGCTCACCTCGTTGCGGACCAACCTCGAACTGCTCATCGCGTCGTCGGAGCCGGGCGCGCCGCAGATACCGGCCGCGGACATGATCGAGTTGCGCTCGGACGTCGTGGCGCAGATCGAGGAGCTCTCGACGCTCGTCGGCGACCTCGTCGACCTCGCGCGCGAGGACGCCCTCGACACGGTGCACGAGGAGGTCTCCCTGGAGTCGGTGATCGCCGATGCGCTCGAACGGGTCCGTCGACGCCGCACCGACATCGAGTTCGACGTGCAGACCGTCCCGTGGTTCGTGTTCGGCGAGGAGCACGGCATCTCGCGCGCGGTTCTCAACGTCCTGGACAACGCGGCCAAGTGGAGCCCGCCGGGACGCGCGGTGCACGTGCGGCTGGCCGAGACCGGACCGGGGACGGCCGAACTCTCGGTGTCCGACGCCGGACCCGGCATCCCGCTCGAAGACCGGGAACTCGTCTTCGAGCGCTTCTATCGTGCGGACGCCACTCGCTCGATGCCCGGATCGGGGTTGGGGCTGGCGATCGTCCGTCAGGTCGTCACCCGACTCGGCGGCTCGGTCGTCGCCGAGGGCTCCGCCGACGGCGGCGCGTTGATCCGTATGCAACTCCCGGGATCGGCGCAGCACACCGAGCCGGACCCGGTGGTCGTCCGACGGTGACAGCCGCCGAGGAGCCGATTCCCAGCGGGCTTTGACCAACTTCACAGGGACGTGTCATACGCTCGTTCTCATGAACGACGGCGCGTATCGCGACACCTCCGCGGGCAACGACGATTTCACCGGGCAGCAGCCGGCTTCGCCGAACCCCTACAGTCAGGGCCAGTACGGAGAGAATCCGTTCGGCCGCCCGACCTCGACACCCGGCACCGGCGGGTTCGGCGCCCAGCCGTACGGCGCTCCCGCCGCACCGCAGAGTCCCCAGCCGACCACTCCGTACGCCGGCGCTCCGTACAGCGGGCAGGGTACCGGTCAGTTCGGCTCCGTCCCGCCGAATCCTCCGCCCACCTCGCCGTTCGGCGGGGCGGGCGACGGCAGCGGCGGGGGCGGCGGCAAGCGCGGCAACGGAGGAAAGAAGTTCCTCGTCGGAGCGGCAGCCGTCGTCGTCCTCGCCGGTGCGGCGGGCGCCGGTGCCGGCGCCCTCGTCGCGAACAGCGACGGCGCGTCGAGTGCTCCCTCGACGTCGGTCGCCGCCGGGGCCACCGAGACCGCACAGCCCACCGCGGCGCCGGGCTCGGTGCAGGAGACGGCCAATCGCGTGCTGCCCTCGGTGGTCTCGATCCTGGTGTCCGACGGCCGACAGGAGGGCTCGGGCTCGGGCGTCGTCCTCGACAGCGACGGCGTGATCCTCACCAACAACCACGTCGTCGCCGGAGCACAGCAGGTCCTGGTGACGTTCAACGACGGTTCGCGTGCCCCGGCCAAGGTGCTGGGCGCCGACCCCGTGTCGGACATCGCCGTGATCAAGGCCGATAAGACCGGACTGACTCCGATCACGATCGGCGCGTCGAAGAACCTGTCGGTCGGGCAGGACGTCATCGCGATCGGGTCGCCGCTCGGTCTGGCCGGCACGGTCACCACCGGCATCATCTCGGCGCTCAACCGTCCGGTGTCGACATCGGGTACGGACGGGTCGCAGGAGTCGGTGATCGATGCGATCCAGACCGACGCCGCGATCAACCCCGGCAACTCCGGCGGCGCCCTCATCAACGCCAGCGGCGCGCTCATCGGGATCAACACGGCGATCGCGACCACCGGCGCCGAGGGCGAGTCAGGCAGCATCGGCCTGGGCTTCGCGATCCCCATCGATCAGGCGATGCGCGTCGCCAAGGAACTGCAGGCGTCCGGAAAGGCGACGCAGGCCAGTCTCGGCGTCAGCGTGCGGCCGAACACCGATGTGGAGAAGCCGGGCGCGTTGGTCGCCTCCGTCGTCCGCGGCGGCGCCGCCGAGAAGGCGGGCATTCCGAACGGTGCATTGATCACCGGTGTGGACGATCGCAAGATCTCCACCTCGGAAGCACTGGTCGCCGCTATCCGCTCGTACGCTCCGAACGATACGGTGAAGGTGACGTACTCGGTGCGCGATCAAAGCAAGACGGCCGAAGCCACGCTCGGCACCATGTGACCGGTGCTCACCCAGACGAGAGTCCGCAGCAGCAACAGAGAGGCCGATGATGACGAACGCCCCCGTAGACCCGGACGAACAGGCCGCCGACGCGGCCGCCCGACGCAACCTTCCCGACGCGTCCGAGACGGTCGGCGGTGAGTTCTCCCGCGCTCTCGTCGTGGTCGTCGACGATCGCGCGGCCAACGGGGAGTCGCCGAGTTCATTGGGACCGCTCGTCGGCGAACTGCTCGGCGAGGCGGGCTTCCACGTCGATGCGACCGTCACCGTGCAGGGCGACGAGGTCGAGATCCGCAACACGCTGAACACCGCGGTGATCGGTGGCGTCGACCTCGTGGTGTCGGTCGGCGGCGTCGGGGTGGCCGCTCGCGATGTGACGCCGGAGGCCACCGAGCCCCTGCTCGATCGCCGTCTGCAGGGCATCGAGGAAGCCATCCGGAGTTCGGGACTGTCGGCCGGTGCCACCGACGGCGGCCTCTCCCGCGGTCTCGCAGGCATCTCCGGTCAGACGGTGGTCGTCAACATCGCCGATTCGCGGGCCGCCGTCCGCGACGGCATGGCCACCCTGATTCCGTTGGCGCACCATGTGATCGGGCACATCAGTGACATCTGAGCCCGGCGAACCGGAGTGGCGGCGGCGTCGCCGTCTCGACGCCGTCTTCGGCGACGATCTGCCCGAGCAGATCGTCGAACCGGGCGAGCGTCGTGACGGCCGCGGCCGCGACTGGTACGACGCGAACCGACCGCCGCACTACGAGTGAGGCCGCCGCGTCGCGTCAGCGACCCGGATACAGCTCGCTGAGCTCTTCGAAAAGGGCCTGGTTGAAGCCGAATGAGAGCCGGACCTCGTCGACGAGGCGCTGCCGGTCGTCGTAACTCATCGCGGCGCCAACCTGATCGAGGCGATCGCGGTACCGGTCCTTGTACGGCTTCACCTTGCCGACCTCGTCGAAGGCGTAGAAGGCGATGCCCGCGCCGTCGAGATCGAAGCTCCGGTCCAGGATCCGGCCGATGGCCTGTCCACCGGACAGGTCGCCCAGGTACCGCGTGTAGTGGTGGGCGACGAAGGCGCCTCCCCACGTCACCGAGTCGGTGATGCGTTCGACATAGGCCGCCGCGGCCGGGGAGACCACCTCGGGCACCCCGTTCGGCGCCCAGTGCTGGAGATCGGCGTCGATGGCGGGCAGCCGGTCGAGTGCGGGATCTATGACGGCCGATGCGATCGGGTCGTCGGCGAGCGCGCGTCCGGTGGACTCGAGGGCGTCGTACACCAGGCGGAGCCGCTGCAGATATGCGATGTATCCGGCGGCGTCCATGCGGCCGTCGAGCAGCGCCGCCATGTACGACGACCCCTCCGCCTGCTCGTGCTCGACAGCCGAGCCCTTCTTCATCGCGGCCGACAGGGTGTCCTCGGGCGCGATACGTGCGGGGGACGCGATCACCATGGGGATCTCCTGACGACAGACGGTATCGGCAAGGTAAACCTAACATGTTTGTCCCGGCATGAAGAAGGCCCCCGCTTCGGCACGAGAGCGGGGGCCTTCCGGGTCGGGCGTCAGCGAGAGTGTCGCGGTCCGTCCGGGAACTGACCGGGATCGACGGGCGGCTGACCGCCGGCCGGCGGGTACTGTCCCGGAGCGGGCGGGTACTGGCCGGGAGCGTACTGGCCCGGAGGCAGGTTGCCGGGAGGCGGGTACTCGCCGGGGGCCGGATTCGGCGTCGGGAAGCCGCCGCTGGGCGGACCCGCCTGGTACGGCGGCTGCTGCGCCTGCGGCGGAACGCTCATCTGCTGGGTCGCGCCGGTCGACGGATAGTTGTCCTGCGGAGCGGGCGGGGCCGTCTGCTGCTGCTGACGCTGCTGGGCCTCGGCACGTGCGGCCTCGGCTGCTCGCGCGGCCTCCGCTTCGCTGCGCGCCTTCTCCGCGGCCTCGGCCTCCTTGCGCTCTTTGGCGGTCGGATCGAGCAGATCGCGGATCTCGACGAGCAGCGAGATCTCGCTGTCGACCTCGGCCTCCTCTTCGAGGGTCCGAAGTTCGGAGAGCTTGTTGAACGGGACGATGATCAGGAAGTAGACCACCGCGGCGACGATCACGAAATTGATGAGTGCGGTGACGACTGCGCCGAAGTCCAAGAAGGTCTCGGGCTTGTCTCCCGAGATCCGGAACCCGAGTCCGGCGAAGTCGGTATTGACCGGGATCGCCGCGATCAGCGGCGCGATGATCTTGTCGGTGAATGCGGTGACGACCGCGGTGAAAGCCGCGCCGATGATGACCGCAGTGGCCAATTCGACGACGTTTCCCCGCATGAGAAAGTCTTTGAATCCTTTGAGCACGCGGCTCTCCTTTGTTCCTCGTGTGCCGTGACGGGTCTGAGTCTAATGCAGAGGTGCAGGGATTTCCCGGCAAGAATCACTACGCGTCAGACGAATTCAATGCAGTACGAATGTGATCGGATCTCGAATTCCGGCGGCGGCGACCCGATGGGCGGCGTCGGCGGGCATCGCCACGAGCAGAGTGCCGGTCTCGCCCGGACCGGATCTGTCCGTGCTCGGC
This sequence comes from Gordonia humi, assembly GCF_014197435.1. Taxonomy (NCBI): domain Bacteria; kingdom Bacillati; phylum Actinomycetota; class Actinomycetes; order Mycobacteriales; family Gordoniaceae; genus Gordonia; species Gordonia humi. The sequence continues at coordinate 4,569,746 of NZ_JACIFP010000001.1, read as the reverse complement.
GTCGTCGCCACTATCGCGTCACGGGCCAGTACCTGCGAGTCGTCACCCAGCAGATCCACCCGGTCGCCTGCGCGGACGAACGATGCGAGCGAGTCGTCGGCCGGGCGCACGGGGACCAGGCGTGCATCGGAGCGGCCGGTCAGCGCGGCGGGCAGGCGGGCGTCGAGGAGCCGATGACGGGCGATGATCTCCCCGCGGTGCACCGGTCCGGTGACCTGGCGTCCGACGACCTCGTCGACCGTCGGTGCGTCGTCGGGGGTCAACTCCTCGGGTACCGAGGCGATGCGCACGTCCTCTGCTGTGAGCGCCTGGCCGGGTCGCAGATCGCGAACGGCGACCAAAGCCGTCGGCGTGGGCGGATCACGGTGTTCGACGACGGCGAGAACGGCCGCACACACCACGAGCGCCACCGCGACCGATCGGCGGACGAGAACCGATCGCATCCAGCCCGGAGCGGTGAGGCGTCGAATTCGATCGGTGATCGTCGGATTGAGATCGGAGTCGCGGCGTCGGTTCATGTCCGGAATGTATGTCAGTGAATACGCTCGTCGTCCCATTGTGGAATCGAATGTGGACAAGTCCGTTCCGGACCGTCGAATTCCACAGCTGTGGCGCACGGCCCGACGGTCGAGCGGGTTCTCGTGGCGTGTCGTCGGCCGTCGTGTCGTCGGCGATCTCCGGTCCGCGGGGCGTCGCCGCGCGCCGATCGTGAGGAGCAGACTGGCACTCGGAATGACTGAGTGCCAGCATCCGTTTACAATGGTGCATCTGACGACCGGAGGTTTCCTGTGCCCACCTACAGCTACGCGTGCACTGTGTGCGACAACAAGTTCGACATCGTGCAGTCGTTCTCGGACGACTCCTTGACCGTGTGCCCCGAATGCGGCGGCAAGCTGCGCAAGCTCTTCAACTCGGTCGGCGTCGTGTTCAAGGGCAGCGGCTTCTACCGGACCGACTCGCGCTCGAACGGATCGGTGCCCGCCACGTCGTCCTCGGACTCGTCGAGCAGTTCCTCGTCGAGCGGTTCGTCGTCGAGCGGCTCATCGTCTGATTCGTCGTCGAGCACGACGAGTTCGTCGAGCGCCGCCAGCGCCTGAGGTCAGCGTGTCGGGACGAACCCGCCGCCGGGTGTGAGAACCCAGTCGACGGGGACGTCGTCGGGTCCCTGTGGGATCGGTCCGTCGAGGAGTTCGGCGTCGCCTACGACGGCGGCCACCGGAACGTCTGTGACGGCGAGCGTCCGATCGTAGTATCCGGCGCCGCGACCGAGTCGTGCCCCGCGACGATCGGCGGCGAGCGCGGGAACCAGAACGAGTCTCGCGCGGTGGACGGTGTCCGGGTCGAGGCGTCGCCCGATCGGCTCGAGCAGTCCCCATCGTCGTCGTGTCAACGCCGCCTCGCCCCGGTACTCGCCCCACTGCAGCCGAGCCGGACCTCCTTCGGGGACGATCGGCACGAGCACCGTCAGTCCCTGATCGGCGAGGGCGTCGAGCATGGCCGTGCCGCCGGGTTCGGAGCCGGTCGCCACGTAGGCGGCCACCACGTCGTCGGCGGTGAGCTCGACGGGCAGTCGATACATCCACTCGGCAAGCTCGGCGTTGGTCTGCGCGAGCAGGAACGGCGACATCGACTCTCGTGCGGCGAGGATCTCCCGGCGCAGGTCCTTCTTCGACACCTCGGTCATGGCGGTCCTTTCCGATGATCTCCCGGCGTGCTTGCAGAATCCTGCCAGATTCCGACCGTAGACTTGTCGCCATGTCTGCCCACTCGACACCCGCGTCCATGACAGGTGCGCCGCGGATCCCGCACACCGCGGTGGTCCCCGCAGCCGGACTCGGCACCCGATTCCTGCCCGCCACCAAGACTGTGCCCAAGGAGCTCCTTCCAGTCGTCGACACGCCGGGAATCGAACTCGTCGCGGAGGAGGCGAAGTCGGCGGGCGCCGAGCGGTTGTTGATCGTCACCTCGCCCGGCAAGGACGGCGTCGTCGCGCACTTCGTCGAAGACCTCGTTCTCGAGCACACCCTGTCCTCGCGCGGCAAACAGGCGATGCTCGCCAAGGTCCGCAATGCGCCCTCGCTGCTCGAAGTGGCGTCGGTGGTCCAGGACAAGCCGCTCGGCCTCGGTCACGCCATCGGCTGTGTGGAGAGCGAGCTGGCCGACGACGAGGACGCGATCGCCGTTCTGCTGCCCGACGACCTGGTGCTGCCCGGCGGCGTCCTGGGGGCGATGGCCGCGACCCGCGCTCGGTACGGCGGCAGCGTCCTGTGCGCCATCGAAGTCCCCGACGAGACGATCAGCGCCTACGGAGTGTTCGACGTCGCCGATTCCGATCCGGAGACTCCGGGAGTCAAGCGGGTCAAGGGCATGGTGGAGAAGCCGCCGGCCCACCTCGCTCCGTCGAACCTGGCCGCCGCGGGTCGCTACATACTGGATCGCAGGATCTTCGACGCGCTGCGCGAGATCACGCCGGGCGCGGGCGGCGAACTGCAGATCACCGACGCCATCGCGCTGCTCATCGAACAGGGGGAGCCGGTGCACGTCGTGATCCATTCCGGTACGCGCCATGACCTGGGAAACCCCGGCGGCTATCTCAAGGCGGCCGTCGATTTCGCGCTCGACCGCGACGACTACGGGCCGGAGCTGAGGCGTTGGCTGGTCGAACGCCTCGCCGGACGGTAGACGTCCGCGCGCGCCGCGCAGACCGTTATTCTCGGAGTTCAGCCCACGAGTAGGAGAGACGATGCGATCGGTCGAGGACCATTTGAGCCTCGTGACTGCGTCCGTGGTGGCACCTCGACCGATCCAGGTCGCCATCTCGCAGGCCCAGGGACTGATGTGTGCCGAGGAGGTCGTCACCACCGACCCGCTGCCCGGATTCGACCAGGCCGCGATCGACGGTTACGCCGTGCGCGCCGTCGACGTCGCGCTCGCCGGAGCGCACGCGCCGGAGGACACCACCGACCTCGCCGACGAGTCGGTCGACGTGTCCGTGCTCGCCGACACCGACCGCCTCGTGGTGCATCTGCCCGTGGTCGGCGACGTCTCGCCGGGATCGCGGACCCCCACCAGGCTGCAGCCGGGTCAGGCCGTGCGAGTGGAGACGGGCGCGCCGCTGCCCACCCTCGCCGATGCCGTCGTCCCGCACCGGTGGACCGACGGCGGCGAGGAGCGCGTCATGGTCGGTCACGACGTGGAGAGCGGCGACTACGTGCGGCGTGTCGGTGACGACGTGCAGCCGGGCGACGTCGCGGTCCGCTCGGGCACGGTGATCGGTGCGGCCCAGGTCGGGTTGCTGGCGGCGGTCGGACGCTCTCGTGTGCTCGTGCACCCGCGCCCGCGGGTGGCCGTGATCGCCGTCGGCGACGAACTCGTCGACGTCGATCGGGAACCCGGGCCGGGACAGGTGTTCGACGTCAACACGTACGCGCTGGCGGCCGCCGCCCGCGACGCTGGGGCCGAGGTGCACCGTGTCGGGATCGCCCAACGCGATCAGGACCGACTCCGCGAAGTGGTGGAGGCCCAGCTCATCCGGGCCGAGATCGTGGTGATCTGCGGAGCCGTCGGCGGTGTCGCATCGCGTTTGATCACCGAGGCCGTCGCCGATCTCGGTGACCTCGAGGTGGGTCGCGTCGGCATGCATCCCGGGTCGGTGCAGGGCTTCGGCCGGTTGGGCCGCGACGAGATCCCGACCTTCCTGCTGCCCGCGAATCCGGTGAGCGCGCTGGTCACCTTCGAGGTGATGGTGCGTCCGCTGATCCGTATCGCACTGGGCAAGCGTCAACCGATGCGCCGCTCGGTCACCGCGCGCACCATCGGGCCGATCGCCTCGGTCGAGGGGCGGCGAGGCTATCTGCGCGGGCAGCTGATGCGCGACGAGCGGTCGGCGGAGTACCTGGTGCAGGTGATCGGTGAGTCCGAGTCGGGGGCGTCCCACCTGCTCGCCGAGTTGGCCGAGGCCAATTGTCTGATCGTGGTGCCCGAGGAGGTCGACGACATCGCGACCGGCGACCGGGTCGAGGTCATGTTCCTGGCGGAACGTGGCTGACCCGTGCTGCGCTGGCTGACCGACCCCTCCAGCCATCCGGGCTGGCCCGCGACGGTGGGACCGGTGCGGATCCCCGCCGGACTCGTGACACTTCGACCGGTCAAGATGCGTGACGCCGCCGACTGGAGTCGTCTGCGGATCCGCAACCAGAACGAACTGCTGCCGTGGGAGCCGACCGGGGCGGGGCAGTGGGAGCGCCGCCACCAGCCGTCGATGTGGGCGCCGCTGTTCTCGGTGCTCAAGAGCGAGGCCAAACACGGAGTGATGCTCCCGTTCGTCATCGAGCTCGACGGCGAATACGCGGGTCAGCTGACCATCGGCAACATCCAACGGGGAGCGGTCCGTGACGCGTGGATCGGATACTGGGTGGATCGCGACCACACGGGCAAGGGCGTGGCCGCGGCGGCCGCGGCGCTCGGTGTCGACCACTGCTTCGGTCCGGTGGGGCTCCACCGACTGGAGGCCACGGTGCAGCCGGAGAACCTCGCCTCGCAAGCGGTGCTGCGTCGGATCGGATTCCGGGAAGAGGGCCTGCTCAAGCGATACATGGACGTGAACTCGCGGTGGCGCGATCATCTGCTGTTCGGGCTCACGGTGGAAGAGGTGGAGACGAGCGCCGTCGACGTGCTGATCAGGGCGGGGCGGGCGTCCGCACCGTGACCGAGCGCTGTTACCTATGAGACGCGTGTGAATCGGGTGTTGTTTCGGCGCGCCTGACGAATCGAATCGCCGCGTGTCCCTAGGCTGTTTGATCAGAGACTCGTCACTCGACTCGGAGAAGGGAGGCACCCCGACATGCCTAACTCGGTGCTGTGGGTGTTCCTGATCGTCGTCTGGCTGTTCGTGCTGGTACCGATGGTGCTGCGCGGGCGTCCGGCCGCGCGTACATCGACCAAGGCGGCCGCGCAGACGCGTGTCGTCCATCGAGGTGGCAGTCGCAGTGCGGCGTCGCGGCGCGCCGCCGCGGCCTCGCGTTCTTCGCGCGCGGAGTCGGCGGCCAAGAGACTCGCCGAGCGCCGGGCCGCGCAGGAGGCGACGAAGGACACGGAAGACGCGGTCGAGCCGGACGAGGTCGAGGTCGAGCTGGACGAGGTCGAGATCATCGAGATCGACGAGGTGGAGATCGACGCCGAGGATCTCGACGTCACCGACGACGTCGAGTTCGACGAGCCGGTCGACGAGGCCGAGGACGCGGAGGTCGTCGAGGCCGAGCTCGTCGAGGAGCCCGCCGACGAGAAGACGCTGCGCGCCGATGCGGAGAGCCCCCTCGAGGTGACCGACGTGATCGACATCGTCGACGTGGAGGTGGTCGACCTCGATGAGGCGCAGGCGGCACGCATCGAGGCGGAGGCGGAGGCCGCGGAGCTCGACGACGAGTCCGACGAGTTCGAGGACGAGTCCGACGAGGAGTTCGAACTCACCGCGGACGGCGACGACGTCGCCGGGAGCTTCGACGTGCTGGACGACGACGTCGAGCCCGGACCGGCGCCGAAACCGACTCCGCGGGAGATGCGGGGCACCGGCGGCTACGGTCGAGGCCGCGCTGCCGAGAACGACGAGGCCGCCTACCGGGAGCGTCGTCGTGTTCTCGGCGGGTTGACCGTGCTGACGATCGCGGCCGTGGTGTCCGCGTTCTTCATTCAGCCGCTCGGCTACGTCGCCGTCGGTGCGATGGTGGTCGTGTCCGCCGCGTATCTGGTGTTCCTGCGGCGTGCCGTCCGCGCCGAGCACGCCCGGTACGCGCAGCGGATGGCGCGGCAGCGCCGTCGTGACGAGCAGGAGGCACGAGTCGAGCGGGAGCAGGCCGAGCCGCTGTACGTCGCGCCGCCCGCACGTCTGCGACGCCCCGGCGGTGCGATCGTTCTGGAGATCGATGACGAGGACCCCGCGTTCGATCACCTTCCGACGTACGATTTCACCGGGTCGTATGCGCAGGGCTCGGAGTTCGACGACACCGACTTCGACGTCGCCACGCATCGCACGGCCGTCTGACGACACCAGGGAGGCATGGTCGCCGATGAGCGGTTCAGACGAGTGGTATTACCAGATCTCGACAGGCGAAGTGATGCGCGGCAAACTCGTCGGGGTCCTCGACCGGATGGGTCCGTATCCGGACGAGGCGACGGCGCGTCGCGCGCTGGAGATAGCGGCGGCACGCAACGCCGCGGCCGACGAGAAGGACGCCGACGACGACTGAGGCCGTAGGCTGGGCCGCGTGGCTCTGACTGATACACGACTCGTCGACGTCCTGGACCGGACGGTCGGTGCGATCGACGTGGTGCTCGACCTGCTCGTGGACTCCGACCCCCTCGATCTGAAGTCGAGGCGGAGCGGCTCGTGCTTCGCCGTCGACGCCGCCTCGTGGACGCTCGACACCGTCCGATGGCCCGGTACCCCGCGGTGGGACCGGTCGTCGGTCGACGATCGGTCCGACTGGTGGGTGGAACGGATCGGCGCTGTGACCACATTGGCGGTCGCCTTTCCGGGGATGTTCGGCGCGGCGGCCCGCGTGGTGCCGCTCGGCGCGTGGCTCGGGTATGTCGACCAGGCACTCGTCATCCGCGCCGTGGCACGCGAGCACGGGGCCGTCTCGCGCGGAGTCGGTGTCGTGATGCTCGCCCGGATACTGTTCGACCGGGACGTGTCGGAGATCGTCGCCGGCGTGGACGAACGGGTGGACGACGTCGACGACGACCCCGGGCTGGTCGGACGTCTGTGGGAGATCGGCTCCACCCTGTACGAGGTGTCGCGCTCGTTGGACTCCCGGCCCGGGCCGCCCCGACTGCTGCGCTGGGGCGCCGCCCTCCCGTTGGTCGGCGCTCCGCTCACGTATGTCGGTGAGCGGATGGCGTTGCGCCGCGCCGTCGATGCCGCGACCGGCTGGATCGCGAAGCATCCGGGCGTGGTCAGTGCGGAGACGTCGTCGCCCGCGTGAACCTGTCGGGGTCGTCGAGGGTTCACGTCCGCGTCGGCCCATGCGGACCGGACCCGCGTCGGCCACGGCTGTGACGATCGGGCCGGCGACGGTCCTACTCGCCGGCGGCCGCGACGGCGCCGTCGACGACGGTGACCAGTTCGTCGAGGGTGTCTCGGTAGGTGAGGTCGTGTGTCACCAGAAGCGTGGCGAGTCGTCGTCGGTGGGTGAGTTCGGAGATCAGCCGCATGATCGCCGCACCGCGGTCGCGATCGAGGGCGCTGGTCGGTTCGTCGACGACGAGCACCTCGGGTCGATGGACGAGGGCACGCGCGATGGCGACGCGTTGGCGTTGGCCGCCGGACAGCTGATGCGGCCGTTTGTCCATGTGGTCGGCGAGTCCGACGGCGGCGAGGAGTTCGACGGCGTCCTCGTCGGTGGCCGATCGCCGTGCCGGCGATGCGGCCCCGCCGAGCCGGGCCATCACCTGAACCTGCTCGCGTGCGGTGAGCGCGGGCAGCAGATTCGACTGCTGGAAGACGATTCCGATGCGCGAGCGGCGGAGTTCGGCGGCTCGACTCCAGGTCAGCCGCGCGGCGTCGACGGCGTCGGCTCCTGTTCCGATGAGCACGCTGCCCGCGTCCGGACGGATGAGGGCCGCGGCGACGGCGAGGAGGCTCGACTTCCCGGACCCGGACGGGCCGGTGATGCCGGTGACGACGCCGTCGGCGCACTTCAGTGACACGTCGTCGACGGCGGTGACGCGGTCCTGGCCGTCCGGAAAACTCAGTGTGATGTTTCGCAGGTCGATCATCGGTTGCTCCCGAGTGCGGTGAGGGGATCCGTTGTGGTTATCGGTCGCAGGGCCAGGGTCGCGCCAGCCAGCCCGAGGATCCCCAGGACGGCTGCCGGTGCGATGGTCGTCAGCGGTGTGACCGCGAACGGCAGTGCGCGTTCGAGCAGGCCGCCGACCACGACGACGACGCACAGTCCGATGCCGACACCGACGGCGAGCACGATCGCCGCCTGCCCGAGCGCGCCGCGAACCAGCGATCCGGTCGTGGCGCCGAGGGCGCGGAGAACGGCCGTGTCGGCGGCCCGCTGCATGGTCCACACGGTGAAGAACGCGCCGACGACGAGCGCTGAGATCGCGAACAGCAACACGATCATCAGCCCCAGCGAGCCGATCTCCGACGTGAACGAGTCGAGCGCCCGCAGACTCATGAGCGGAGTCCGCGCGCTGGTGCCGGTGGCCGTCGAGAGCCCGTTCCAGTCGGGGTCGCCGACCACCGCGAGGGCGGTGGGTTCACCGGTACGGCCCGTGCCCGCGCTCAGATCGGCCCAGGCACCGGGTGGGACGACGACGACCGGTGTGTGGCTGTACCAGATGTCGGGTCCGACCTGCGCGACGGTGAGTTCGAGGCCCGCAACGGTGACGGTGTCGCCGACCGCGGCGTGCAGTGATGACGCGGCCCCGGCCGAGAGCGCGATCTCGGCGTCGCCGAGTGGTCGAACGTCGCGGAAGGGGCTGGCGACCTCGGTCGTCGAGAGCGCGCTGAACACGGTGACACCGGTCGAGTCCTCGGCGTCGTCGCGACCGGCCCGCGACGGGGCGATACCGATCGGGGTCACCGATTCGACGCCCTCCGCGTGCCGCCACCTGTCGATCGTCGCGTCGCTGATCTCCGAGGTCGAGAAGCTCGCCTCGCCGTCGGAGGGCTGTTGCACCACCACGCGGTCCGCGGCGAGGTGGAGGATCGCCGAGACGTTCTGGGCCGCGAGCCCTCCGGCGAGCCCGGACAGAAATCCGACGAGGACCGTGATGAGCGCGACGACCGCCGCGACGAGTACGAATCTGCCGCGGGCGAACCACAGCTCTCTCCATGCGACGAACACTGATCTCCTTTCCTCTCACACGGGTACGTGTGAGTCTCGCCGTCCAGATTCGTCGAGTGCGGGGCCGTCGGGCATCGTCGGAACCGACGAGATCGTTCTCCGACTTTCGTTCGATGCCGCACGGTCGGTGCTCGCATAGGCTCGACCCGTGATGTCTGACTCCTCGCTCGACCCGATCCTGGCGTGCATGCGTTTCGGCCTGCACGCCCTGGTCGTCGGGCTCGCGGCGTTCGCGTGCACGAGCGCGTACGTGGACTCGTCGGCGACGGCTCCGTGGATTCTTCTAGCCGGGGCAGCGTTCGTCGTGGTCTACGTGGTCGGCGTGCGGACCGGGTGTTCGAGCGGACGCCGGCCGTCTCGCGCGGCCGGAATCGGGTGGCTCGTGGTCCTGACCTGCTTGTGGGCGGTCATGGCGATGCTGCGTCCCGAAGGCGCGTATCTCGTGTTCCCGTTGTTCTTCGTGTATCTGCGTGTGCTGCCGGGGATCGGCGGCGTCGGTGCGGTCCTCGCCGCCGCGGCGTTCGTCGTCTATGCACTCGGACGACACAGCGGATTCAGCGTCGGGGGTGTGGTCGGTCCTCTGGTCGGCGCGGGCGTCGCGTTGCTGATGGGCCTCGCCTACCACGCACTGGTCCGGGAGATCCGCGAACGTGAACGGCTGCTCCGCGAGTTGATCAGCACGCGTGGGCAGCTCGCGGAGGTCGAGCGCGCGCAGGGCGTCTTGGCCGAACGCGCGCGACTGGCCCGGGACATTCACGACACCGTCGCACAGGGCCTGTCGAGCATTCAGATGCTGCTGCGCGCCGCCGAACGCGATGCGCCGGAGACGAGCGCCGCATATCTGGCGATGGCGCGTGAGACAGCCGCGGAGAGTCTTGCCGACACTCGTCAGATCATCGGTGAACTCACGCCGAGCCGACTCGACGGCGGTCTCGCCGCAGCCCTGCGCAGGCTGGGGGTCGAGCAGGGCGAGCGCTCCTCGGTGGTCGTCGATGTCCGAGCCGAGGATCGCGATCTTCCGATGGACGTGCAGACGGCGCTGCTGCGCATCGCGCAAGGCGCGTTGTCGAATTCGATCCGACACGCGAACGCCCGGCGAGTCGAGGTCGTGCTCACCGGCGATCCCGACTCTGTGCAGTTGGCGATCCGGGACGACGGTTGCGGGTTCGACGTCGACAGCGTCGACTCGGGGACGCATGACCTCGGCTCCTTCGGGCTTCTCGCGATGAGAGAACGCACCGAGCAACTCGGCGGCGTGTTCGAGATCTCCGCACAGCGGTCTCTCGGCACGACGGTCACGGTGCGAGTGCCGCTGTGCGATCGGCGAAAGGTCGTGTCGTGATCAGGATCGTTCTCGCCGACGACCACCCCGTCGTGCGCGCAGGGCTGCGTGCGATGCTGGCCGGTGAGGAGTCCCTGGACATCGTCGGCGAGGCCGCGACGCCCGACGCCGCCGTCGCCGCGGCCGCCGAGCTCGCTCCGGACGTCGTCCTGATGGACCTCCAGTTCGGCTGCGCCGAATCCGGTGCCGACGCGACGCGCCGGATACGTGCGCTTCCGAAGCCGCCCGCCGTGCTCGTGTTGACCAACTACGACACCGACGGCGACATCCTCGGCGCGGTCGAGGCCGGCGCCAGTGGCTATCTCCTCAAAGACACCCCTCCCGACGATCTCACCGCGGCGATCCGCGCGGCCGCCGCCGGTGAGACGGCCCTCGCACCGTCGATCGCCGGACGGCTGTTGACCCGGATGCGATCACCGATGCCGAGTCTCAGTGCGCGCGAGGTGGAGGTCCTTCGCCTCGTCGCGGACGGAGCGTCGAACGAGACGATCGCCAGAACGCTCTTCATCACCCAGGCGACGGTGAAGTCGCACCTCGTGCACGTGAACACCAAGCTCGGGGTCACCTCGCGCACAGCCGCGGTCGCCGCCGCCCGCGAGGCCGGGATCCTGCGGTGAACCGCGTTTCTCGTATGTTGCGCGTCTATGACGTTCATGTGACACCGAGTCGTGTGACCTGGTGATTCGACGCGGCCGAGCTCTCGGAGCAGTCGGCGGGGCGTCCGGCGGTGGCAGTATCGCCTCATGCGATTCACACCCGGCGACACCGAGAAGCTCCTCTTGTCGGTGGCGGGCATGGTGGCCCGCGACCGCCGCGATCGAGGCGTTCTGCTCAATCATCCGGAGGCCGTCGCGCTGCTGTCGACATGGGTCGTCGAGCGGGCTCGCGACGGTGTCGGCGTCGTGGAACTCATGGAGCAGGGCAGGCGTGTGCTCTCCCGTGACGAGGTGATGCCGGGCGTCGCGGAGATGCTCGACGACGTGCAGGTGGAGGCCACGTTCCCGGACGGCCGGAAGCTCGTCACCATCCATCACCCGATCGACTGAACGGAGACCCAGTGGCATCCACACCGCGTACCGACGGACCGGGCGCGATCCGCGTCCGATCGGGCACGATCGAACTCAATCGCCGTGGGCCGGATGAGCGGATCGAGCTCGTCGTGGTGAACACCGGCGACCGTCCCGTGCAGATCGGTTCGCACCTGCACCTGCCGGACGCGAACCCCGCGCTGGCCTTCGACCGTGCGGTGGCCGACGGGTTCCGGCTCGATGTGCCGTCCGGGACCTCGGTGAGATTCGAACCGGGCGCCTCGAAGACCGTCGCGGCCGTCGCGCTCGCCGGCGCTCGTCGGGTGCCCGGCATCGCGCTGGGCAAGGAGCGGGCCTGATGGTGTCGATCGATCGCGGAACCTACGCGTCGCTCTACGGACCGACCGCCGGTGATCAGGTGCGCTTGGCCGACACCGACCTGTGGATCGAGATCGAACGCGATCACACCGTCGGCGGCGACGAATCGGTGTTCGGCGGCGGCAAGTCGATCCGGGAGTCGATGGGACAGTCGGCGAGATCCCGTGGGGAGGGTGCTCTCGACACCGTGATCACCAACGTGGTCGTCGTGGACTGGTGGGGAGTCGAACGCGCCGACGTCGGCGTCCGCGACGGCCGGATCGTCGCGCTCGGCCGTGCGGGCAACCCCGACGTCGCCGACGGTGTGCACCCGGATCTGATCATCGGCCCGTCGACCGACGTCATCGCGGGCGAGGGGCGGATACTCACCGCGGGCGGCATCGACTCGCATGTGCACCTGCTGTCGCCGTCGCAGGTCCACGAGGCCCTCGCGACGGGATTGACCACGCTGATCGGAGGGGGGACCGGACCATCGGAGGGATCCAAGGCGACGACGGTGACGCCCGGTCCGTGGCATCTGCGGCAGATGCATCGGGCGCTCGATCATCTGCCGGTCAACGTGCTGCTGCTCGGCAAGGGCAACACCGTGTCGGCGCCGGGCCTCGCCGAGCAGGCGCTCGGCGGCGCCGCCGGATACAAGGTGCACGAGGACTGGGGCGCCACGCCCGCCGCGATCGACGCCGCGCTGCGTGCGGCCGACGACTGGGGGCTGCAGGTGGCGTTGCACTCGGACTCGCTCAATGAGGCCGGATTCGTCGACTCCACCGTCGCCGCGATCGGCGGCCGCAGCATCCACGCGTTCCACGTGGAAGGCGCGGGCGGCGGCCACGCGCCGGACATCCTGTCGATCGCCGGGCTGCCCAACGTGATTCCCGGTTCCACCAATCCGACACTGCCGCACACGGTGAACACCGTCGCCGAGCACCTCGACATGCTGATGGTCTGCCATCACCTGAATCCGGCGGTGCCCGAGGATCTGGCATTCGCCGAATCGCGCATCCGCGCCACGACGATCGCCGCCGAAGACGTTCTGCACGACCTCGGCGCGTTGTCGATCACCTCGTCGGACGCGCAGGCCATGGGTCGGATCGGCGAGGTGATCACTCGGACGTGGCAGGTGGCTCATGTGATGAAGGCGCGGCGCGGCCGACTCGGGGGCGGCCCGGCCGATAATTCCCCGGCCGCCGGGAGCGGAGCGAGCGGGGCCGATAACTTCCCGGCCGCCGGGAGCGGAGCGAGCGGGGCCGATAATTTCCGTGTCCGTCGTTATATCGCGAAGTACACGATCAATCCGGCGGTCGCGCACGGCGTCGACCACGAGATCGGCTCGATCGAGCCGGGTAAGCTCGCCGACCTCGTCCTGTGGGATCCGCGCTTCTTCGGCGTCCGGCCGTCCCTGGTGGTCAAGGGCGGCACCATCGTGTGGGCGTCGCTCGGCGATCCGAACGCGTCGATTCCGACGCCGCAGCCCGTACTGCAGCGGCCCGCGTTCGGCGATGCGATCGGCGCGGATCTGTCGGTCTCGTTCGTCGCTCCCGCGGCACTCGAGGACGGGCTCGCCGACCGACTCGGGCTGCGGCGTCGACTGGCGGCGGTCCGGCCGACCCGCGACATCGGCAAGGCCGATATGAAGGTCAACGACGCACTGCCGAGCATCGACATACGACCCGACACCTTCGACATCGCGATCGACGGCGAACGCGTCACCCCCGCGCCCGCCGCCGAACTTCCGATGGCGCAGCTGTACTCGATGTTCTGATGAGCGCGCCGTCCCTCGTCGCGATGCTCTTGGCCGATGCGCGCCTGCCGACCGGCGCGCACGCCTATTCGGCGGGCATGGAACCCGCGCTGACCGGTGGGATGCCGCCGGACCAGGCGCGCGAACTGCTGTGTGCGCGGGCCGTGACCACCTCGCAGGTGGAGGCCGCCACGGCCGTCGCCGCGCGTCACGCCGTCCTGACGGGCGGTTCGTCGGCTGCGGTACAGGACGCGTGGGCCGCTCGGACACCCGCACCGGCGGTGCGCGATGCGTCGACGGCCCAGGCCCGCGGGTATCTGCGGCTCGCGCGCCGGCTGTGGCCCGAGCTGCCCGTCGGTGCGTTGCCCGCGCGGCCGTGCCGCGCCGTCGTCCTCGGCGCGATCGCCGCCGTCGCCGGCCTGCCCGCCGTCGACCTGGTGCGTCTGGTGATCTACGACGACGCCGCGACCGGGGCCGCCGCCCTGCTGAAGCTCGAACCGCGCGACCCCGTCGAGACCACGGGATGGATCCTCGACGCGTGCGCCGCGGCCGAACCGACGGTGGCCTCGCTGGCCGCCGTGACCGATCCCGCCGTCGTCCCGGCGGCGGGAGCTCCGCACAGCGAGATGTGGGCGCAGACCCACGCCCGCCTGAACCAGAGGTTGTTCCGTGCCTGACCACACTCACTCTCACACTCGCGCACTCCGGCTCGGCGTCGCCGGTCCCGTCGGCACCGGCAAGTCGTCACTCATCGCGACGATCTGCGCGGCACTCGCCGACGATCTGCAGATCGCCGTCATCACCAACGACATCTACACCGACGAGGACGCCCGCTTCCTCCGGTCGGCCGGTGTCCTGGCCCCGGAGCGGATCCGCGCCGTCGAGACCGGCGCCTGTCCGCACACCGCGATCCGTGACGACGTCACCGAGAACCTCCTGGCCGCCGAGGACTTGGAAGCCGACTTCGCACCGCTCGACCTGGTCCTCATCGAGTCCGGCGGCGACAACTTGACCGCGACGTTCTCGCCCGCCCTGGTCGACGCGCAGCTCTTCGTGCTCGATGTCGCGGGCGGCGGAGACGTCGCCCGCAAGGGTGGACCGGGCATCGGGCGCGCCGATCTGCTCGTGGTCAACAAGACCGATCTCGCACCGCATGTCGGCGTCGACGTGGCGCAGATGGTGGCCGACGCGTCCGATGCGCGGGAGGGGCGACCGGTGCTCGGGGTGTCTCGGACGGATGCGGAATCGATCGAGGCCCTGCGTGACTGGGTCCTCGGTGTGCTGACGTCTTACCGATCGGGTGCGCACGAACCGGTCGATCCCGGTCCCATGGCGCCGCATTTCCACGCCGACGAGGAGCATCCCGACGGCGGATACGTCCACACGCACGAGCATTGACCGCGCGGATCGCGGTCGACGCCGCCCCCGGACGCGCTCGCGTCGACCTGTCCGCGGCGGCCGGCACCACGGTGGTGCCGCGACTGCTCGCCCGGACCGCGACGTCGGCGCACATCGCGTTGGTCGCGGGCGGCGCCCTGCTGCTCGGCGGCGACACGATCGGTCTCGACGTGCGTGTCGGCGCGGGCTGTCTGCTCGAACTCACCGAGGTCGGCGGCACCGTCGCCTACGACGCGGACGGCGCCTCGTCGACCTGGTGGACGCGGATCATCGTCGACGAGGGCGGGACGTTCGTGTGGCGGGGGCTGGAGACGGTCGTCGCCGACGGCGCGTGCCTGCACCGTCGCACCGATGTGCGGCTCGCGGCAGGGGCCCGAGCGTTGATCCGCGAGGTGAGCGTCCTCGGCCGCAGCGGGGAGGCGGGCGGCAGGCTGGTGCAGCAGACGTCCGCGTCGATCGGCGACGTGCCGCTCCTCGTGGAATCGGTGGACGTGCGCGGCGATCGTCCGACGCCCGGTGTGCTCGGACCGCATCGCGTGTTGGAGTCGATTCTGCTGGCCGGGGTGCGAGGCGGTGACGGATCCGACGAGCACGTGATGGATTTGGCCGGGCCCGGATCGCTCGCGCGCCATCTCGGCGACGCGGTGCACGAGAGTCCGCTCGGGCCGATCTGGAGCTCGTGGCGCGATCGAACAGTAGGGGAGGACCGATGACGCAGCGGCTCGATGCGCGGGTTCGGGACCCCGGTGGACGCGGTGCCGTGGTCGTGATCGTCGCCCTGCATCTGCTCGGCTGGGGACTCCTGCTGCTCGCCGTCGTCCCGTCGGGCATCACGTACGCCTCGACCGGGCCCACCGCGGTCGCGGTCGGTCTGAGCGCGTACGCGCTCGGTCTCCGACACGCGTTCGACGCCGACCACATCGCGGCCATCGACAACACGACCCGACGGTTCGTCGATCGCGGCAGACCGGCGTCGACGGTGGGTCTGTGGTTCTCGCTCGGCCATTCGAGCGTCGTTCTCCTGCTCTGTCTGGCGCTGGTCGTCGGCATCGGCGCTCTCGGTCGCGCCGTCACCGATGACGATTCCACCCTGCACGAGGTGACCGGCGTGTGGGGTCCGCTCGTGTCGTCGGTGTTCCTGCTGCTCGTCGCGGCGGTCAACATCCGTTCGCTGCGGCGGTCGGGCGGTTCGGCGGGCGGCCCGGTGTGGCGGATCGTGAGTCGTGTGGAACACGTCGTCGACCGGCCGACGCGCATGTACGCCGTCGGATTCGCATTCGGTTTCGGATTCGACACGGCCACCGAGATCGGTCTGCTGGCACTGGCCGGTTCGGCGTCGCTCGGTGCGGTTCCGTGGTGGGCGGTGCTGACCCTGCCGATCCTGTTCGCGGCGGGGATGTCGCTGCTCGACACGGTGCAGGGCGCCGTGATGCGGCGGGCCTACACGTGGTCCCCGGACGAGGGCTCCCGGGTCGTGTCGTACGGCGTGCTGATGACCGGGATCTCGGCGGCCGTCGCCGTGTTCATCGCGCTCGTGCAGCTGTCCTCGGTGGCCTATGAGAGGTGGGGCTGGCAGGGTCCGTTCGCGTGGCTCGGCGGTGCGGATCTGGAGACGCTCGGCTTCTGGTTGACCGGGGTGCTCCTGGTGACCTGG